>JAQXBQ010000044.1 GCA_029252325.1 Akkermansiaceae bacterium | reverse complement strand
ATAACCTTAATAATTATTATGAGCGAAGAATTCAACTCCCCTCTCCTTCCTGCATCTGGACTTCTCAAAGGCGTCTCAGAAGATGATCGTATTGCTCTGAGCAGCTACGGCGAATTTATTCCCGTTCATGAAGGCCAACTGCTCATCGAAGAAGGCAAACAACAAGACGCGCTTTATCTGGTTATTTCTGGTCTACTTCATGTTCACACCGACAAAGATAACAAGCACACGCTCATTGCCCGCATCGGAACGGGTGAGAGTATTGGCGAGATCAACCTTTTTGACCCAGGCACAGCCAGTGCATCGGTAACATCCCAAGCTTTCTCACAGGTTTGGAAGGCAACTCGGCGAGATTTTGAAGCCTTCGTTCAAACCTATCCTGAGGTAGGCGAACATATCCTCGTCGCTTTGGTCGGCGAACTAAGCAGACGTATTCGCTTTTTAAACGGCAAGCTCATTGCCATGGAAGTATCTTATCAAGAACTATGGCAATCATGATAACATCACGTTAGACCGATAAGCTCAGGCCTTATCAAATTTACTGCTCATGATTGAAATACTTAACATCCATCCACAATGCTTTTCTGGAGCTCTAGCGCTATTTCTTGCTTTAGCGATTGGTCATGTTGTGGCTGATTTCCCGTTGCAGGGGATATTTCTGTCACAAGCAAAAAATAGAAACCAAAAGCTTTCTCAGCAGTTAAATAGCAAAAGCCCACGCTGCGTTTGGCTTCATGCGATGAGTGCGCACTCGCTCATTCATTGTGGTGCCGTCTGGCTGATCACGGGTTCAGTCATCCTCGGCTTGGCAGAGTTCGTGCTCCATTGGTTCATTGACTTTACAAAATGTGAAAATTGGACCGGATTCAATACCGACCAATTCCTCCACTACCTGTGCAAGATCATCTACGTTGCCTTGATTTATTATGGCGTGATCAGCATTGGGTGATTGCGTAAGGCCGTGAGCCCTCATTCAGAACACAAAAAAACAGGAGCCCCGCTAGGAACTCCTGTTCTATATGAGAATCAATAAGCTCGCCGCTTAGCCAGCGGCAACCGCTGCACGAATGAGCTCTAAAAAGCTCTGAGGCTCTAGACTTGCTCCACCAACAAGCCCTCCATCAATATCAGGCTGAGCAAGCAGTTCTCCGGCATTGTCTGCCTTCATGCTGCCGCCGTATTGAATACGAATCTTGTCAGCAAGTTCAGCGCTGTAGAGATCTGCAATCACAGAGCGAACAAACGCGTGAGCTTCCTGAGCTTGCTCTACCGTTGCTACGACACCCGTGCCGATTGCCCAGACGGGCTCATAAGCAACAACGATTTCCTTCATGTCCTTATCATCGATGCCCGCAAGGCCTTCTGTGATTTGGCTACGAAGAACCTCCTCAAGTTTGCCTGCTTCACGCTGGTCGAGCGTTTCGCCGATACAGAAAATTGGCTTCAGATTAGCAGCTCTTGCCTTTTTGATCTTTGCATTAATCACCGCATTGGTCTCACCATAGATCGTGCGTCTTTCACTGTGGCCAATGATGGCATAACGAACAAATAGTTCCTTAAGCATCATCGTGCTGATCTCGCCTGTGTAGGCTCCATTGTCTTGCTCTGATACATTCTGAGAAGCAATAGATACTGAAGAATTAGAATGAAGTGCCCCCACTGCTGCAGGAATAGTGACATAAGGAGGAGCAATGACCACATCAGCTGCATCAGTGAGGTTGTCAAGCTGGCTCGTGAAGGTGGAAAGAAAATCTTCGGCTTCTTTAGGGCCGATATTCATTTTCCAGTTGGCTGCAATAATTGGTTTGCGCATAAGATTAATTTTTAATGTAGTTAAGAGAATATTTGGTTAGGAATCAGTCAGGGCGGTAACACCAGGAAGTTGTTTGCCCTCCAGAAGCTCGAGAGAAGCACCACCACCAGTAGATATAAAGGAGACTTGGTCTGCGAGACCATACTTTTTGACAGCTGTCACAGAGTCGCCTCCACCCACAATGGATAGAGCGCTGCTTTTGGCAACTGCTTCAGTAACGGCTTTAGTGCCAGCTTCAAAGGAATTGATTTCAAAAACACCCATAGGGCCATTCCATACGATCGTTCCTGCTTGGCTGATCTCAGCGCAAAACTCATCAATAGCAACATCGCCTATATCAATGCCTTCCCAGCCATCCGGAATATTACCACCATCGGCATAGCTATCCGTGACTTTTGTCTCTGCACCGTTTTTAAATTCTTGGGTAATGCGGGTATCGGCAGGCAAAAGGAAACGAGTATTCAGCTCATCCGCTTTCTTAAGAATGTCGAGTGCTAGGTCTAACTTATCATTCTCAACGAGAGAATCTCCCACTGCATGGCCTTGCGCCTTGCGAAATGTGTAAGCCATGGCTCCGCCAATAATAAAGGTGTCCGCCTTGTCGAGCAAAGCTGTGATTACTTCGATCTTATCACTAACCTTGGCGCCGCCCATGATCACGAGAAACGGGCTACTTGGTGACTCAAGCTTCTCACAGAGAAATTCAAGTTCACGCTCGATAAGTAAGCCCATCGCACTTTGAGCAATGTGATGAGTCACACCTTCAGTAGAAGCGTGAGCTCGGTGGGCCGTGCCAAAAGCATCATTCACAAAAATCTCGGCACCACCAGCCAGAGCCTTAGCAAAGTCTGCGTCATTTGACTTCTCCTCTGGGTAAAACCGAGTGTTTTCTAAAAGAATGATCTCCCCTGCTTGCAGTGCAGTGCGAGCCGCTGCAGCTTGCTCGCTGATACAACTATCTGCAAAAGCTACATCTTGGTTCAGCAACTCACTGAGACGAATAGCGGCTGGGCGAAGCGAATATTTTAAATCTGATTCATTTTTAGGGCGTCCAAGATGCGAACAAAGTGTCAGCCGAGCACCACCTGAGAGCAGTTGCTTAATACTGGGCAAAGCCGAAACAATGCGCGTATCATCAGTGATTTCACCTGCATCATTAAGAGGCACATTAAAGTCGACACGCATTAGCACGGCTTTGCCGCTAACATCAAGATCACGTATACTGAGTTTGGCCATGGGATATCAGATTGTAAGGTTATAGAAGAGATTGGAGCAAAAAGGCGGAAGAAGTTACCCTCCCCCGCCTTTTAAAATTCGGTCGATCAATTAGATTCCCTTTGTAAGTAAAGCTAGGGCATCAGCTGCACGGCAGGAATAACCCCACTCGTTATCATACCATGAACAGACTTTCACAAAGTTACCATCACTTACCATCGTCAGATCTGAATCGAATACAGAGCTGTGAGGATCGCTCACGATATCTTGAAGAACGAGTGGATCCTCTGAGTAGCTGAGAATACCTTTCATTGGGCCAGCAGCTGCAGCCTCTTTGAACGCAGCGTTCACTTCTTCAACCGATGTGTTACCCTTGAGGATAGCAACGAAGTCAGTAAGTGAACCCGTAGGCGTGGGAACACGGAAAGCGCCACCGTTAAGCTTGCCTTTCATTTCTGGAATCACCTCAGCAATTGCAACAGCCGCACCAGTAGAAGATGGCACGATGTTTACAGCAGCTGAACGACCACGACGAAGATCACCGTGTGGAGCGTCGAGAAGATTCTGATCACCAGTGTAGGAGTGAATAGTGCTCATGAAGCCCTTTTCAATACCCCACTTATCATTGAGAACCTTAACAAGGGGAGCAAGACAGTTAGTGGTGCAGGATGCGTTCGATACGATATTGTGCGTGGCTGGATCGTAGAGGTCATCGTTGATGCCGATACACATCGTCAAATCTGGGTTCTTAGCAGGCGCTGAAATGAGCACCTTCTTCGCTCCAGCATCGATATGCTTTTGAGCACCTTCACGTGAAGTGAAAAAACCTGTGGACTCGAGAACTACGTCCACATTCATTGCAGCCCATGGAAGTGCAGCAGGGTCACGCTCGGCAGTAGCGTTGATCTTGTGTCCGTCTACAATGATCGAATCATCGTCGTAGCTGACGGAATAAGATACACGGCCCTGAGACGAATCATACTTGAGTAAGTGAGCTAGGGTTTTGTTGTCGGTGAGGTCGTTGATGGCGACGACATTTTTTAGTTCGCCATTCTCTACAAGGGCGCGCAGTACGTTGCGTCCGATGCGTCCAAATCCATTGATTGCGTAATTAGCCATGGTTGTGATTTTAAATTATTGTTTTCGCCGCTGCTGTTTAGAGCGGGGCGGGATTATGGGTGCCAAATTCCACAGGTCAACACCTGTGTTGATCATTTATTGGTCTGCCTATGTCATCAATTATTACCTCAAGCCAGCTTCAATACCCTCGCTTGTTCGCTTTTAAAGTTGCTTATAAAGCAATCGGAGCATATGGCTCGCCCTCCCACCGCCCAGGCTTGTTATGGAGTGTTCCGCACCACGGAGTCAAAGCGGTAAGCTACAGTTGGTCCTGAGGGACCATCCACAACAACCTAAATACAAATAACATGACCGACGTTCCATTTTCGACACTTGGCCTCCGCGATGAGCTTCTTAAAGCGATTGACGACCTGGGCTTTGAAAGCCCATCCCCCATTCAGGCCCGCGCCATCCCTCCTGTGCTTGAAGGCAGGGACATCGTAGGGCTCTCAGAAACAGGTTCAGGTAAAACCGCTGCCTTTACCCTGCCCGCTCTTCAAATGATCGATGTTCATGCAGACGAAGCCCAGGTGCTAATCCTATCTCCAACGAGAGAGCTCTGTGTGCAGGTCTGTGAAGAAGTCCATCGTCTGGGAAACCATCTCAAAGGACTGCGTGCCGTCCCTGTCTACGGAGGCACCCCAATCGATCGCCAGATCACACAGCTAAAACGAGGTGCCCACATCATTGTAGGCACTCCGGGCAGACTCTTGGATCACCTGCGCCGTAAAACACTGAAACCTGCCACCATCAAACTAGCGATCCTCGACGAAGCAGACCGCATGCTCGACATGGGCTTCCGCGAAGACATGGAAGACCTCCTAGGTGCCATGAAAGCCGATCACCAAACGCTATTCTTCTCCGCCACCATGAACAAGCAGGTGCAGAAGCTGATTCAAAAATTTGGCAACAACCCAGAAGAGATCTCGATCAAAGGTCAGACAAAAACTGTCTCAACGGTTACCCAAACTTATTACGAGGTTAGGAACCGCTCGAAAGTTGAGGTGCTGACACGCCTTCTTGATATGGACAGCCCACGCCTTGCCGTAATCTTCTGCAACACCAAGCGAAGTGTTGATGAATGCACCGATGCCCTCACCGCACGTGGTTATGCAGCTGACAAACTGCACGGAGACATCGGCCAACAAGCACGTGAACGCACCACCAGAAGGTTCCGCGATGGGAAATTTGATCTCCTAATTGCCACTGACGTCGCCGCACGTGGTCTTGACATCGATGACGTCGAAGCCGTCTTTAACTACGACATCCCGCAAGACCCTGAAGATTACGTTCACCGTATCGGGCGCACCGGCCGAGCTGGCCGCGAAGGCCGCGCCGTAAGTTTTGTGTTTGGTCGTGATATCTATCGACTACAAAGCATTGAACGCTATACCAAGCAGCACATCACTCGCGCAAAAATCCCAACTCAAGAAGAAGTTGAGGGCAAACGCGCTGACCAATTGTTCGAACTAGTGCAGTCCAGACTGGAAAAAGAAGTCAGCCGTAGCTACCGCCATTACATCGACAGGTTACTGGACCAAGGGCACACAGCGACTGATATCGCATCCTCAGTATTTGAGTTGCTGCGTGAGTCCCTGGGCCGAGAAGGTGAAGAGATCATCGAAGATCGCCCCGACTACAATCCCAACAAAGACCGTGGCGCACGCCGAAGCCGAGAAAAAGGCGATGACCGCAGAGGTGCAAGAGGCGATCGTGGAGACAGAGGCGATCGCGGTCGGCGTGGTGACAAGCAAGGCCAGGGCAAGAAAGAAGCTGGCATGGCCACACTCTTCGTAAGTTTAGGTAAAGCGGCAGGTGTCCGGCCAAGTGATTTACTTGGCATGTTTTACCGAGAAGGTAAGATACCTGATAACTCCGTCGGTCGCATTCAGCTTTTTGACCGCCACTCACTCGTTGACGTGGACGAGAAAGTGGCAGGCAAGCTCTGCGATGCCCTATCCGATTCCAAGCTGAGAAACCAACGTTTTCGCATTGGCCCAGACCGCATGGGCTAAGAGATTCTGAGCCAATATTAATTTAAGCAGGATGAAAGACGACACCAATCAACCTGAAGAAATGAATTACGGCGTTCTCGGCGAGGATACTCAAGGCACCTCAGAGAAGCTGGAGAAATACACCGGTATTGTGGATTGGGAATATCTCAAACCACACTTCGACTCGGGGGCACTTCTCTTCGTAGACCCATGCCTCAACATCACTGATGTTGGGTTAGCTCTTGCAGATGATGATAAGGAAGCCATTGAAGCTTGGCTAAAGTCGGGCAACCTCGTCAAACCATCGAAACCTCACGCCGATTGGTGGCATGAGAACCCAGCACAATTCACCGCGTTAGTGGTATCACCCTTTGTATTGATGCAGCCCGTTGATTCGACCTCAGGCGAATGAACGAAGATGCGCATCATACATCTATGCTGAAGCGGGGCTTTTAAGCTAAACAAAGTGGCGGGACCGACGGGATTGCTTTCGCTCCGCTCAAGCTATGCTACTTAGCAGAAATCCTCCTTCGGATTTCTGATTATTAAAAGCGTGATGCACGCACTGGCGTGTGCGTTCGAATGACCCTTGTCCGCCTGCGCGGCCTGCGGGTCAGTTCTCTGCTCAGGCCATAAAAGCCACTGCCCCGACCCACATGAAGTGGGCCGGGGCAGTGGCGGGATGGACGGGACTCGAACCCGCGACCTCCGCCGTGACAGGGCGGCGCTCTAACCAACTGAGCTACCACCCCTTGCTTTGCTCGGGGCGGGCGGAACTTAGTGAGAATACTCGCCGCTGGCAATCACTTTTTTGCGAAAATAATCATTTTTTTGTCTAGCTCTAGCTTAAGGCCTCTACAGCAGCTTCTAGGCTATCGACATCCTCGACGGAAAGCACCGATACTGACTTATCAATACGGCTCATAAGCCCCGCCAGCACCTTGCCTGGACCGAGTTCCAGGAAGGTAGTATTACCATCAGCAATTAGCTTTTGCATCGAAGCTGTCCAGCGCACCGAACCCGTCACCTGCTGCTCAAGCATGGATTTGATGTCATCTTCGCCACTTACGGCACGTGCCTCGAAATTACAGATGACAGGAATGCTTGGCTCTGAAAGGCTTGCCCCAGCAAGAACTTCAGCAAGCTTATCTTGTGCGCTCTGCATCAAACGCGAGTGGTAAGCTCCTGCAACGTTGAGCTTTTTACCCATGCGAACGCCTCGGCTTTTTGCTTCTGCAACCGCCTTGTCAATGCCAGCTTCATCACCCGAGATGACGATTTGTCCAATGGTATTAAAATTGGCGACATCCACATTACAGTCAGCCGCTAGCTGGGCAACAGCTTCTTCATCACCCCCGATCATAGCTGCCATACTACCATTGGTGGCATCACAGGCTTCTTCCATAAAGAGCCCACGTTGTTCAACAATCTTCAAGCCCGTTTCAAAATCAAAGGTGCCTGCTAAGGTGTGAGCGGTGAACTCACCCAATGATAAGCCGGCAGTTGCGACTGGCTTGAGTGCGGGAATTCTCTCTTTCAAAACCTCGAGGCAAGCAAGACCATGTAAAAAGAGTGCCGGTTGACAGCGCGAGGTCTTGGTCAACTCCTCATCTGGTCCATTGAACATAATATCACTTAATGAGTAGCCGAGTGCGGCATCTGCCTTGGTAAACATATCTGCGACCACTGGGTAGGCATCTGCCAAATCTTTACCCATGCCCACCTTCTGCGCTCCTTGACCGGAAAATAATATAACTACGTTGCTCATGATGCCCTTTTTCTAAGTGACAGCCCACGGATGCGCAAGCTCACATCGCATCTCAAGAAAAACTTATAAAATCAGATGAAACTATCCTTGCAAAATTCTATCGAGTAAGGAAAGTTCCTCCCGACCGCAACAAGCTTTGTAATCACGGAGGGGTGGCAGAGTGGTCGAATGCACCGGTCTTGAAAACCGGCGTGGCGCAAGTCACCGTGGGTTCGAATCCCACCCCCTCTGCCAGAGCCCGGCCCACTTCATGTGGGTCGGGCTCTGGCATTTAGGCGCGGGCCAAGAACTCTTTGCGAGCTCAGCGAGCAAGGGTTTGAACGCACACGCCAGTGCGTGCATCACGCTTTCAATAATCAGAAATCCGTAGGAGGATTTCTGCTATTTCGCATAGCCTGCATAGCATGAAGGCAATCCCACCCCCTCCGCCAGAGCGCGCATCACGCATCTTTCAACTTCAACTCCATTCACCGCTGGCTGACGAACTGCAAATGCAATAAGCCATGTCAGAAAACTCTCGCCATGCTTCCAACTCGAGAGGCAAGCCAAGTCGTCCCGTCGAGTACACCATACCAGTGTTGTGTCGTATTATACGTGCCTCGACATCCTCTGTGCAGCCGATGTAATACCGACCCTTTGCCCCTTTTAGCATGTAAACATATGCCATTGTGTAAAAAAAGTAGGGCCGGCGAGACTCGAACTCGCGACCAAGGGATTATGAGTCCCCTGCTCTAACCAACTGAGCTACAGCCCCCTTGTGAATCGCTTTTAGAGAGAACAATGAACACAGTCAACGTTCAACACAGTAATGCGATGCAGTTGAGCTACAACCCCCAGCCATAACTGTCAACTAATATGCTATGCGGTATTATAACCAGACTCGTTTACACGACACAGAACGCACAAGCCTTGCTTGACCTCACTGAGGTTCTCACCAAAGATCATGCCATGTGGAAACACGTTATCCTTTTTGCCTCTGGAGTTCTTGCCATGCTGCTGGGCTCCTGTGCTACCGGTGGATACTCCGGAACTTACGGCTCACCCAATATGGGTGGCCCGCCAGCTGAAGTCCGCGCTGCCAAGATCGCCAGCGAACCAACTGGCAATTTCTTCTATGGCAGGCGCTACTACGTGGAAAAAACTCGCTTCTGGGGATACTTGCGTAAGCCACGCCAGAGTGCTAATACAGCTAGACTTGTGGTTTTCAACGAGAGCAAAAAACAAAACCCAGACCGTTTACCTGAAACTGGACCGGTGGGTAATCGCTACGGTTTTGACCAAAATTTCGAATATAAGATTTATGGTTATTACACCGGCGACAAAGTATATGAGATCAACTCCAACCAAATCCTGCCAGAATTTATGCTTACCCGTTACGAACTCGTAAACCGCAATCCAGGCTGGCTGTTTAGCCCACGTGATCACTACAACTCTAAATTTATCAATTTAAGACCCAGTCTCTAATTATGGCTATCTCAAGAGATGAAATTGCTGCAGTTCTCGATGAGATCGCACTGCTCATGGAAATTAAGGGTGAGAACCCTTTCAAAACCCGTGCCTATCGCAATGGTGCAGAAACAGTCCGAAACTTTCAGGGAGAGATTGTTGCCATGGCGGCTGCAGATAACCTTGAGGGCATTGCCGGTATCGGCAAAGCCCTGCAGCAGAAAATCCATGAGCTTGCCAGCACAGGCAAACTCGAGTTCCACCAAAACCTGCGTGCTGAGTTCCCCCCAGGGCTCTTCGACCTCTTTGGCATCCAGGGGCTGGGACCCAAAAAAGTTCGTGCTCTCTATGACAAGCTCAATGTTGATTCCATCGATGCTCTCAAGGCTGTGTGCGAAGACGGATCAGCAGCTTCGCTGCCGGGCTTTGGCAAGAAATCGATTGAGAAGCTCATAGAGTCGATTGCCCTCAAGGAACAGTTTGCCGATTTCTTCCGCCTCGGAGATGTGGCTCCGATTGCAGAACACATGCTCAATATTCTCCGCGAGCATCCCGACTCGCTGCGGGTGGCAGCGGCGGGCTCTTACCGCAGAAGCAAGGAGGTGCTCCATGATCTCGACTTCCTGGTCGCTACCGCCGCACCGGCCAAGCTCACTGCCTACTTCACCAGTTTACCAGAAGTGCACTCAGTGATCGCGCAGGGAGACACCAAGGCTTCGATAAGGCTTGAGGACGGTTTGCAGTGTGACCTGCGCGCCGTTTCCAATGATCAGTTCCCATTCGCCCTGCAGTATTTTTCAGGTAGCAAGGAACATAACGTCGCACTGCGCTCACGCGCGCTCAAACACGGCTGGTCACTCAACGAGTATGGCTTCACTCCCAAGGACAAGTCCACCCCTGCAGCACCTTCTGTCAAGGATGAGCGCGACATCTACCGGGCACTCGGTCTAGACGACATACCGCCTGAGCTACGGGAGAATCAGGGTGAGATTGAGGCCGCTGATGCCGGTGAATTACCCCGCTTAATTGATTTAGAAAACCTGCGCGGCACCTTCCACAACCATACCACGGAATCTGATGGCAAGAATACTCTCGAGGAAATGGCCGCCGCCGCTCGCGATCTCGGTCTGCAGTACCTCGGCATTGCTGACCACTCAAAATCACAGTTTCAGGCACGAGGGCTCCAGCCTGACCGACTACTCCGCCAAGTGGAAGCGATCCATACCCTTAACGCTAAGTGGGATGATTTCAAGGTATTCGCCGGCACTGAGGTCGACATCCTTAAAGATGGCACACTCGACTTTGAAGACAGCCTATTGGCCCAGCTAGACTACTGTGTGGCATCCGTCCACGGCTCATTCCAGCTATCAGAAAAAGAACAGACCAAGCGCATCATCAGCGCTATGGAAAACCCCTACGTCACCATGATCGGCCATGTGACCGGCAGGTTACTGCTGAAAAGAAAAGGCTATGAGATTAATATCGATAAAATCATCGATTGCGCTGCTGCTACGGGCACGATCATCGAGCTCAATTGCAACCCATACCGCCTCGATATGGACTGGCGCCACTGGCACCGTGCTCGTGACAAAGGTGTGATGACCTCCATCAATCCTGATGCTCACTCTACTGAACAGCTGCAGTATCTTGCCTTTGGAGTCCGCATCGCGCGCAAAGGCTGGCTGAGACGAGAAGACGTGCTCAACACTCGTAGCCTTGGCGAAATACAAGATTTTCTGGGCAGTAACAAAGCTACCAGATAAGCATAGCCCCTCAGAGAGCCGAACTATCGATTAGCGCATTTCGAGGCTAGTCTTAGCCCAAAGCCATTTAACGACTTCTCCATCTTCGATCAGTGCAATCGCTTTTTGTTGTTGAACACCCAATATTGTCTCTGACTTAAAGGTCACCAATCCAGTCTGATAAGTTGCGCCGTCAAACTCCATGTCATCACCCACGAGCCACTCTGTGACTTGCTCGGCCTTAAATTCATTCACAGCTCCGCTTTCCACACTCGCCTGAACACAAGCAACAATCGCGGAATCATCAAGCACGACAGGCTTAGCATCTTCAATGCGCTTCATTTCAGCCTCTCTCTGAATCCGAGCATTCATCACAGGCAATACTAATTGCTTGAAATCAGTCTGATCAACGTCAACAGAGTGCTCAACACTGATGCCTTCAGTTTTAAAAACTAAGTCGCTACCTTCAAGGCGAACTGGTATTATTTGAGCCCCCTCTTTGAGGCTAAGGGTGAGACCCTCATGATTAATTTCCAGGGGCTCAAAGAGCGATACTCTGCCTGGGTAGTCTGCAGGCTTAACTAAACCTAAATCAATATTAACAGTGGGCCTTTGCTTGGGCTTGGGCTTGGGCTTCTCTTTCTTCACTACAGGCATTTTCTCAACTGCAGCACTCTTATTTCTATCCTTGTTACGGAGCTCAAATACGACTGGCTCGATCAGATACCCCATGCCAAGACACACGGCGACTAATATGAAAGTTCCTACATTTGACATTATGAATAAACGTGTAGTATTATATTAAACTAACAGCAAGCTGAATTATTCGCTAGATATTCTCTAGTATTTATCAGTATTACTTCTTCTTGTTACGCAAAAATGGCGGGATATCAAGATCTTCGCCCTCAAGCACGTTCGGGCTTTCGCCCTCAAATTTACCCTTAGGTCCACCGTCCAGCTCTAGCTCACCCTGGGCATTTTGCTTGTCACTAAGTGAGTTATCGCCAAAAAGACTCTGCTCTTGGTCAATGGCTATTTGCGAACTTTCGGTCTCCCCCTCTTCGGTTTTCTCAAGTTCATCGTTTTCAAGGCCCTCGATTTCAGCAAACGGTTGTTCCGCGACTTCTTCCTCATCAGCGGCTTCTTCATTTGATCCGTGATCTATTTCAAATTCTGCATCCTTGAGCACAGCATCAGCAAGATCTTGCACATCATCCATATTGATAAATTCTGCGTAGCTACCCTGACTATCTTCCGACGTCTCATCACTCTGATCGAGTTCACCTTGATCTCGTTGTGGATCCTCATCATCAGCATCACCCTCTGGTGAAAAACCCTCACTTGGCTCCATAATTTGCTCATCCTCGGGAGCTTCCATCACACGACTCGACTCAACCGCCGCTAGGGACGCAGATATTTGATCATCGAGAGATGACTCATCTTCTTGGTCATCATTATCGTCATGAGAAACCCCAGAATGAATTTTCTCCTCAGGCACGGCACTGATCAGCGTCACACTAAGCTCGCCCTCCATTGATGGATCAGTAGCAACTCCGAATAAAACCTGTGAGTCTTTAGGTATATGCTTAGAAAGGCTCTGCATAAGTAGCTCTACTTCATAAAGGGTCAGGCTTTCGTCTCCACAAACATGAATGAGCACGCTTGAGGCATCAGCGAGAAGGTGTCCCTTGTCGAGCAATGGGCTGTTGAGCGCGTTTTCGATCGCCTGCTGTGACCGGTTCTCGCCTTGGCCTGAACCGGATCCGAAGAGACAACGCGAACGTGTCGTATTTAGAGCACTCATCAAATCAGCAAGTCCAATATTAATCAAACCCGGCCTGACTACCAAGCGCGTTACGGCTTTGATAGATTCTGAAATCATCGTATCGCAAGCGGCAAAAGCCTCATGGATGCCCTGCTTAGCCAATACCAGCTCTCCCATACGGTCATTGTCAAAGGTCACGACCGCATTGGCCAACACAGACAATTCGTTGAGTGCTGTGTCCGCCTGTTCTCTGCGGCGCTGCCCCTCAAAGCCAAAAGGCATCGTGCCAAACACAACGACAAAAGCGCCTTCCTCGCGAGCAATACGTGCGATCAAGGGGGCGGCCCCTGATCCCGTACCCCCACCTAATCCGACGCACAAAAAAACCATTTTTCTTCCGCGGAGGGCATCGCGCAACTCAGACTCAGACTCCTGCGCTGCACGAGCACCTAACTCAGGATCACCACCGGATCCAAGCCCCTTGGTCAAATTCTTTCCTAAATGAATTTTCTCTGCTGCTACCGAGCTTGATAATGTGCGCAAATCAGTGTTCACACAGGTCATCTCGGGGCCGGTCAGACCATCTAAAGTGGCTCGATCAAGCATATTGGCTCCTGCCCCACCGAGTCCGATAATTTTAACGGATGACTCTGGGATGGTCTGTTGTGGATCGCGATTATATGAAAGCATAGCGTGTAGTAGAAATTTCATTGGCAGAGGTGCTTCGCCAATAGTTAAGAAATCCTTATCAAAAAGCCCACACGCTGGCGAGTACAGAATACTGTTTTTGACACCATCAGCTAGAAAGGCAAGGTCGCCATGCCAGCTGACAAGTTGAGTGGCATCGGGTCGGCATGACCAACTACATCAACCTAGAAATCAGACCGGGCACAATACTATACCATGCCCATCCGCGCATTGATGCACATACCGACTCTTCATCGCTGAGCCTTGGGTAAATACGTTTCTTCTCAAGCACAACAGCCGCCATCGCATACGCTTGTAAGTTCGTTGTCAGAGTTAATATCTGCGCACAGGCTGCAATCCCCAAAGAAGCCAACGCGATACTGATCACCCACACCGGGGGCAACTTTCCTACCAACAAAGCAAAGACGCATACCACTAGCGTGAAAATGGGAAAGGCATGCCCAAAGCGCAGCGCCCAGCGACGCCGAGCGACGGATTTGGGATCTTTCAAGGCTAAGAAATAGAGACCTACTCGCAATGCCACTTGCCCATGATCTGCGACACTTTTACCACTTGCGAGTTGAGGCGTCAGCGACAACCAACTATCACCACTGGCTGCAGCTCCAGCCCATTCTCGCTTTTTGATTCGGAGCTCGGCATCCCCCTTCCCCATCGATGACAGCATTCGCTCAGCAAGTGCCGCGCCATCGCCTGAGAGCTTCTGATCTCGGGCCAGCTTCAAGATGCGATCAGCATTAAACTTTCGCAGAACTAATGCCGCCAGCAGAGGTAGCAATGAGAGAAATAATAAAAGGCGATGCATGTTATAAGAATGAAAAGCGAGGTATGATCAACGCGCCTTCATTGGTAAAGGGTCATTTTTAAAGTGCTGGTATTGCTTATTAAGCTGCTGGTAGTTCGCATATACTAGGCGAAGCCCTCTGGGGCTTCCTGCAGCGTTGGAGATACTAGCAGCCATGGCTTTCTCCGACCACGCCAGCGCTTTTTCACGCTTACCTTTTGCAAACCAAACCTCAGCCATCGTGTCGAGGTAAGCTCCTTGGTTTGGGCGAAGCGCAACCGCTTTTTGGGCATGAGTATGTGCCTCGTCTAAATGCCTCACTGCCCTTGAAGCCAACCAAGCGGCTGTATTATGTGCATTATGAGATTGAGGATAATCTTTGCAGACCTCTAAAATATGAGCATAGCTCTCATCAAACCAACGGTTATAAATCTTGGCGGGGATTTTGTTACGCAATGCTGGGAAAAAATCATCAGCAAGCGCTCCATCTGCTGGAATCATTTTTCGAGCAGCTTCCAGCCTCCTCATTCCTTCTTTCGTGCTCCCTTGATTGAGCATCATCATCCCATGGCAAAACTCAGCCTGATAGCGCGCCTTGAGAGCCACACGGGTGCTCACTGAGCTGCTGCGCATGATAAAACGAGCAAACACCTCACTAATTGACCATGCCTTTTGCCAATCTCCTGAAGCATAAAAATGTTGGCCATTACTCGCCAGCAGTGTCACTAACCAAACAAAGTCGTCCAGATCTGCAGATACAAGATCAGACATCATCGCCGCCCGCATCCACAACTCTGTCGCTTTGCGCTCGTATCCGGCAGCATACAAATACTCACCATAGTCGCTCAAATTACCTGGATTGCCGAGGCATAGACGCATAGCCCGATCAAATACTTCTTGAGATTTGCTATTTCGGCCTAATTTCTGCAGCGTAATGTGCCACTTGATGAGGTTTTTGTGGTCATCTGGTTGATTCTTAGCTCGAGCCGCTAATGCAGGCTCAACCTGCTCCCAGCGCAGCAGGTTGTATCGTATATCAACTTGAGCTGACCTAAGGGTATTACTTACATCCGCATAGCCATCTATCATCTTGGAGGCTGCACCTAGGTCGTTGCGCATGATACATAGATGAAACAAGGCATCGATGAGCATGATCCGATTGCGATCAGCTAATGCGCCCTCCTCTCCGATTTCCAACAAGAGCTCGTCGTGAATCTTAGCCGCTATATCCTCAGGATCAGGCAACAGACCTGCAAGCAAACCAACTTGGTCGAGTAATGCTCCGTTAGTATCGCCTTTACGCTTACTCAAATAATCCCAAAAGAAGTCCCGCATTAATGGCTGCATCTCTTTGAGAATTTTCCCAGCCATTTTTGCGAGCTCATCTTGGTCAACATCACCTTGGGCAAGCCTCTGCTTCATAAAATCAATTGCCATCGATTCCATGCCACCTAACAACATTGCCTCTATATGTTCATCCCAATCTTTATTTTCTGATGAAAAAAGGGTCATCATGGGCGTGATCACATCACTTCCATGCGCGCCCTCACCCCTAGAGTAAAGAAAATGGCTTAGCATCATTACTTCCTTCGACAGCTTTTTCCGAACGTCAGCGTCTCCCTTCTTGATCTGCTCAATACGTTCACCGACCCAGTCGACATATGGAGGCTTGGCATTGTCCACGATACCGAGCAACTTCAAGCTCTGCTTTGGCATCTCAGCCAGATCATAAAAGTCAAAAGCTGCATTAGCATCACTAGTTTTTAGCACATTGAGTGACCGCTCCCGAAATCCATTAACCGCAAGGTAGCGAGACACCACCGGCAGCTTCACATCAGCCGCTTCGATAGCCTCCCATTTTTCACTCTCCTCTTGTGCCTCAGCATCTTTACCATCAAGCCTCAATTGCTGTAGCTTACAGCCCCATCGATAGATCGCATCACCCTCGCTAGCGGATCGCTCGAGCCATGGTAACGCATTACCGTCGAGCACTCGCAATAAATCCGCAACCCCATTCTGACTAGCATTCTCTGCCTCTCTGATCGAAGCCTCTAGATTACCACTACAGCGATATAGCCACATCCTCCACCTTGCTGCTTCTTTTCCCAGAAGACCCTCGGCTTTGCTCAGCTCTTTATCGAGTTGATTACCGTGAATGTAGTAGTGGGCTTTAACGCGCATGTGCAAATCGCTATCTCCCAGCATACTTATAATTTCGCCAACTTGCTGATGAGCATTGTCAGCAATCGCCCTAGTCAGAGTCGACTGTAATCGGGGCCACGTGAGGCTGACAGTGAAACGCTTGATATTAGGATCGCTGTCAAAGAAGCCAAGATTGAGCACTTGCTTCCAAAGATCTAACTTCATCAGCTTATGCAGAATGATGACTTTGCCATCATAGGTGTGCTGAAAAAACTTCATTACTAATCCCTTTGCCTCCTCTGGGCAATCATACAGCAAGCCTATTGAGATATAATGAATCAGCTCGCTTGCTCGCTCGGAAGCCTCAATGTCATCACCAGCTTCTGCAAGCCGCAGAGTAGGTAACGCTACTCGACCCAGCTTCCACAGCTCAGCCATAGCATATTCACGCAACTCAAAGGATTCGTCACCCAACTGCAACACCAATTGTCCGACTAGACTGGCAGGCTCAACATCACGAGCCGGAACGTCTTGTGGTGGTTTTACAGCCTCTGCTGAAGCCTCACGAGAATAAGGCAGTGATGAAATCACCAACCATGACAAACAACAAAGCACCCTAGCTTTCGATTGAAAGTGAGCTTGCTTAAAATAACTGAACTTGCGCTGCATAATTCCGGGTTATTACTACTTACCCCCATTGTTACCATCAAGATGCTGATTTAACCATGTAGATATATCGGCAAAAATCTTATCCTTCTGATGATCATACATCAAAAGGTGGTATGAACCGGTGTAGTCGTGGCGTGTTTTGCTTATTAAGGGATCGAAGTGATTACAAAAATCGTTTACCTTGTCTTGCTGAGTGAACACATCCTTGTCTCCATGCATTACCAACACAGGACATGAGACAGCTGATGCCATCTCATCCATGGATTGAGCCATATCACCGAGTTTAACCAGTAAGCGCAACGTATAGCGTCGAATATACCACGCATTTTTTGCCGCCTGTTGCTCATGCTGGTCTTTCTTCGTGACCACTGGCCGACGACCATCAGAGAGTGACTCAAGCGATATTTTAGCTCCCGGAAAAAACACCGCCGCACATTTTGCTGCAGCGAGCTTCCACCATGGCAACTCGGAATCAACTTCAATAATGGGCGAAGAAATAGCCATCGCATAAGGGCGAAGCTCATGTTGTGCACGTTGATAAGCATGCATAATAATCAAAGAGCCCATACTCTCTCCAAACCAAATAATTTTTGACTTTGGATGCTCTTGGCGCACCAACTTGGTGAAGGTCAATAGATCATCATACCATTGTTCGACTCGCCTAATATCACCGCGTCTTTTGTGCTTAGAATCCATACCCTGCCCCCTCGTTTCTGCGGCATAAAGAGCCACATCATGCCGGCAGCCCAACAAATATTTTGCCAAATTCTCATAGTCACCAGCATGTCCAGAGATACCGTGCACACCGATAATGACTAGATCAGGATCTCGAAACTCTGCTGATTGAGGTAACCACTTTCGATAACCAAACCGCTCATCGTCATAACTAATAAAATGGTCTTTCTTGAGCTGAGGAGTTCCTTTCACAGTGGGGGCAAAGCTAATGGCGGTCGAACACGATGATAGTAGCAGCCCCCAAGCAAGAGTCACAAGAATCTTCACCGATACCCCGCGTTTGAAAAAGGAATTAAGCATCAAATCACCCCAAGTTTGCATTTAAATAACTATCATTGCAAGCACCCATGAAGCATGGAGCAAGACAAAGAAATTCGAGATTGCTTGATTATTTGTTCGCCCAGTGCTTGTCTACCCACGTGTTACAGATCGTTTTCAATGAAATTAGTGCTGCTGAGATATCACGCATGGATACCATGGATCAACTAGAGCTACTCGATGCCTTCAAGGTTTCAGAGTCAGACCTCGTTGAATTAGATGATGATAAAGAGCATGAATGTTTCGGCAAAATGACAAGAGAGGGTAAGACACTCTACCGATTTCGTGCAAATGACTGCCGTATCTACTTTGAAGTGGCTGAAGACTCTGTGATTGTGCACCGTGTACTTCACAAAAACACATTCTCTGACTTTTTGTTCAGATCAAAAATGCCAATTTCAGAGGATGAGCAGCTTGCGGACTCCAAACACTTTTGGAAACTCATCGACGAAGGACGCAACGCACGGCGCATGTGATTGCCTAATGGTGAGGTAACACTCAGCTTACTTTTTCTGCTTTCCATACTTCTTTCACCAATGCTATAAGTTGGGTATAGATATGTTTCGTAAAATTTTCCACGTTGCCGCCTTCTTGGTCATTGCCTATTTAGTCACATCAGTATTGATGAGTAACGACCCCGATGACGCATCTAAAGAAGTCGCAAAACTTCCGGCACTTTTAATTGCAGGTCTGTATGCCGGTTTCATTTTCGTCATGTATATCTTACCGGCACTAACGAACAAGGCCACCAATGCTGTACTTGCCTCCAACGAGACCATGGCCAGAGCCCCTATTCATATCGCACAAGCTGCCTATGCTCGCGGTGAATACATGGAAGCGATCTCTCTCTACCGAGCCATAGCAGAAGAAAATCCTGACAATCGACTTCCTTGGGTTGAAATTGCTAAAATACAAAATGATCAGCTCGAGGATCCAGAGGTCGCCATCAATACTCTGAAAACAGCACTTGAAGCTCAAGAGTGGCCTGCTGACGATGCTGCATTTTTCATGGGTCGCATCGCTGAAATCCACCTCAATCAGCTCAATGACAGGGATACATGCGTTACAATCCTCGAACAGATCGCTGAAACATTTCCTGATTCACAATACTCAGCGACTGCCCATCACAGGCTCAATGAAATAGCTAAGATGCAGGAAGGCGCGCACACAAACTAACAAAAAATAGAGTTCGCAGACAATTCATAATTGTCGTTAGATTACCGGAAGATCTTCTTGCCGCACAATCTAACTATACTAACATCGCTTTGTGCGCGATTCTAACATAATTCAGAGGTGGCTTTTATCATTTCCTCTCTGGCCACTATTATCGGGAGTTATATCAGGCATTCTTGTTGCGGAATATTTCGCAGCCCTAAACGGAATCACCACGAACCTGGCCAGCATTACTAGTATTACTAGCATCGTAAGTATCGCCTGCGTTCTTATTTTTCGCAGTAGAGAGCTACTCTTGTTTATCGTATCCCTACTGCTAGCCCTTGGAATCCATGGACCTAAGATAGCCAAACTAGGTGCTTGGGAATATTTCGCAAACTCCGAACAAGCTCCCCCCACATGCACTTTAGAGGGGGTCGTCATTTCGACAGGCTCCAAGGGAAACGGCCCCTATCTTGTGGATGCCCATGTATTAGAAACCAAAGTTGAGACCAACAGCCTACCCGAAACATCGGGCCTGAAAATACTGCTGAAAAAACCCTTCTTCCATCGACAAAAACTAAAATATGGCGATGCCATCAAAACATCTGGTATTGTCGAACCCATTCAACCGGCTCGTAACCCCTATGCATTCAACCAACAAGCATGGCTTTACCGTCAGGGGGTGAATCTCAGTATTACCACTCAATACCCTGTCGTCATTTCACACGTCAGCGTGCTGCACCGACCTCTCCGCTTCATGGCCGACTGGCGGCAGTCTGTTCGCAAAAGCATCACCTCTGGTCTGGATGCTAATGGTCAATCTGCTCAGCTGATACGAGCTGTTGTTCTGGGCGAGCGCCCTGAACGCACATCGACAATGATTGAGGACTTTCGAAATAGCGGTACACTGCATGTCTTTGCAGTAAGTGGCCTTCATGTGGGCATGGTGGGCACGATCTTTGCCTGTCTACTGTGGTTTATGAGAGCCCCTCGATGGTTACTTATCAGTGGCATCATCATCGCCATGACTGCCTACGCTGCCACTACAGGTCTACGCCCCCCCTCAGTACGCGCTGTCATTATGGCAACCGTTTTCCTCACTGGCTTCCTCCTCAGGCGAAAGCCTACCTTGATAAACAGCTTAGCGGCTAGTGCAATGATCGTCTTACTCTGGGATGGCCATCAACTCTTCACCCCTGGCTTTCAACTATCATATGGAGTTCTGCTAGCACTTGCACTCGCCACCACATTCTGGATTCGTGTGCTAAAGCCCATGGCTGAAATCGACCCTTTTATGCCCCGACTTCTGCTATCACCATGGCAAGAGCGCGTTCTTGGGTGGAAAAAATGGCTACGTAACTCACTAGCAGTATCAATGGCCGCGTGGGTGGGCTCTGCCCCACTGATATGGATTCACTTTGGAATCCTCACCCCTATTGCTGTCATCGCCGGTATTCCACTCATGCTGATGGTTTTTGTGATCCTCGCCTTAGCTATGCTTTCTATTTCAGCGGGAGCTCTCTGGCTACCAGCAGGCGAAACTCTCAATCAGCTCAACTCATGGATAGCAAAATCGACCTACCATACTGCCGCTACCTTCGCGCGCATTCCCGGTAGCCACTGGCACCAAAAACCGCAGCGCCCTCGAAAAGGTCAGATTATTGTTTTTGATATTCCTAACGGAGGCGCTGCCCACCTCATTGATGCTGGAGCTGGCATCTTATTGGACAGTGGTCGCGACGACACCTTTCGTCGTCATGTGCTGCCAGCCCTCGAGGTTCTCAAGATCAATCCTGACTCGCTTATCATCAGTCACGCTGATTCTAAACATAGCGGCGGAATGAGTGCCTGCCTGGATCATTTTTCCCCAAAGCAAGCTCTGATTCCTCGTATTGACTCTCTGAGCAAAAGCTATCGGCATTTCATTGA
Organism: Akkermansiaceae bacterium; assembly: GCA_029252325.1. Taxonomy (GTDB): domain Bacteria; phylum Verrucomicrobiota; class Verrucomicrobiia; order Verrucomicrobiales; family Akkermansiaceae; genus Oceaniferula. The sequence continues at coordinate 10,755 of JAQXBQ010000044.1, read as the reverse complement.
AAAATCGAGGCATGCTAATTGCCATCTCATCACACCTCATACAGGTCAGAAATTTGCTATCGAGCCTGGAGTATCACTTGAGATTTTGCATGCACCTGCAGAGCTCCACGGCAAGGGACGCGCTGATGATAGCGGCTTGGTTATTCTACTTCGTTGGCACGATTGGAAAATCATGTTTACAGGGGATGCCGGCTTCATCACCGAAACCAGATTACTAGCATCGGGTATCAATCTAGAAGCAGACGTCATTATCAGCGGTAGAAACAGAACTGATTTCACCGGTCGAGAAGCTTTTTATCAAGCAGTCTCTCCTCAGCTTATCATCTCAACACATGCAGAGTTCCCAGAAAACGAGCAAATACCCAAAAGCTGGTTTGAGCTGACAGAGTCCCTCAACATCATGACCGTCGACCAGCAACAATCTGGTGCGGTAACGCTAACGATCCAAGATCAGAAACTCATACTAACCCCGACTCTTCCGAGCGCTCAAACAATCACCCTCAAACTATGAAGCCTGCCGTGATGACAATTCGATGGACAATCTGGCTCTAAGGTATCAATTTGCCATGCAGTAACCAACCACCTCAGCAAGTCATCGTCCGGAAAAATTTCAGCCTTCTTCTTGCCCTGCGCTATCTCAATCCGCTGCGCACGCACGTCTCGGTCATCACCTTGATCTCGCTCGCTGGTGTAGCCATCGGCGTGATGGTGCTCATCGTCGTTCTTTCTGTATTTGGCGGGTTCGAGCAACTCGTCAAAGATCGCGTGCTCAGCTACACGCCACACATTAATATAGAGCGCATCGCCCCATGGCCCGACACCGAGGAATTTCCCGACTATAATGCTGAGCAGGAATGGCGCGCATTGGAAAAATCGATGTCTACTCTGGAAGGCATTGAAAGCGCCTACGCTCTCGTCAACGACTGGGTGCTACTCGACCGCGCTGGAGCTGTTGCTCCTGCAGCCATGCAAGCGATTGATACCACCAACGAGGCTCAACTCAAATCACTGCAAGATCTCATCGCATCAGGTAACGGAAATGCCGACATGGGCATGGGAGAGACCGCTGTAATATCATCAATCACATCCGAACGCTTTGGCATCATGGTTGGCGATACCATTCAGATTCACACCAATCGCAACCTCAAGCAGGTGCAGCCAATCCTCGAGCGAATAGGCCAAGCTCCCCTGCATCAGACAATCACTTCAGAGCTCGACCAAATTCGAACTGATTTACAAACTATCTATACCCTAGACGGCAAACAAGAAACCATCGCCATCAAAGATCTTCAGCAGCTCTATTACAACCGGCTGCAACCACTCATGGATGGTAATATCCGCAATGCAGAAAGAAGCGCCATTGACGCCATTCTCATTCACTTGGAGCAGGGCGAGCGCAGCACAGCCAAGCCGGATGACAGCGGTAATTATATTTTCGAAACAGGTCATAAGGCACATGCACTTGAGCTGCTGGCTGGAATTAGGCAGATCAACACCGACAAAGCCGATATCGAAGATATCAAACATATGAAAACGGTGGTTCTTCCAAAGGACCTCACGGTTATAGGCATCTACCAAGCAACACGTCACGCCGCCAGTCCTGATGTATTTGTCCCCCTCCCCGTTGGCCAAGACCTGACGGGACTTGGTGCCGGCATACGAGGTATCGCACTTCGCCTCGATGATCCTTACTTGGCGGCTGAGATTCTCAGCGAGGTTGTCGGCCCCAGACTTCCCGATGGCGACGCCTGGGTAGCGCGGACCTGGATGCAGAATCATCAGCAACAATTTGGCCTCATCAAAACCCAACGTCAGTTGTTAACCTTTTCTTTGTCCTTTATCATGATGGTCTCAGCCTTCTCCATCATGGCGGTTATGTTTACCGTCACGATACAAAAGAAACGTGAGATCGGTGTAATGAAAGCCCTTGGAGCTACACCTGCACAGCTCATACGCGTATTCCTCTATCAAGGTATTATTATTGGTCTTTTTGGCAGTATTCTTGGCTTAGGTCTTGGCTATCTGGTAATTGATAACAGACAAGTCATCCTCGACCTTTTTGCCACTTGGGGCTTTGACCCCTTCCCCTCCGAGTTCAACGGCTTTGACGGCCTACCAGCAGATATCCAAGCGAAGGAATTCATCGGAGTATTTGGCTTTGCCTTTGTTATGTGTGTGATCGCCACACTCGTTCCGGCTATTGTTGCTTCCCGCAGCGATGCCGCGAAATCTCTGCGTAATATGTAGTCTTGTCCGCAGAATGGCTGAATAAATACTACTTTCACACTTGGGTCTTGATTCTTCGTTCCAGATTCTTGAACCTCCATTCCAATGAAAGACATCGTCTACTTTGACCTCGAAACTCAGCGCAGCTTTGGCGACGTAGGAGGAGCAAAAAACAAAGACAAGATGGGCATCTCTGTGGGCGTCGCATACTCCACACGCACGGGCCAGTATCACATCTTTGGAGAAGATCAGACAGATGCGCTGGTAGATATGCTTGTGAAGGCTGATCTTGTGGTCGGTTACAATCATATTTATTTCGATTACCCAGTGCTTCAGGGATATACCATCCTCGATCTTCCTAATCAGACTCTCAATCTTGATATGCTCCTCGAAGTTGAAAAAATACTTGGCCATCGTCTCAAGCTAGACTCAATCGCGTCCGCCACACTAGGCATGGGGAAATCTGCCGACGGTCTCGATGCCCTCCGCTGGTGGCAAGAATACAAGAAAACACGTAACCCTGAGCCCATGATGAAAATCGCGGAGTATTGCTGCTATGATGTGAAGGTTACAAAGGAAGTGTATGAATATGCCCTTAAGAATGGTCATTTGAAATACAAGGACCGTAATGGCAACGTAGCCGAAGTTGAGGTAGACTGGAATTAACTAGTCCGGCGGCAGAATATCGCGTCACTGTTAAAGCATTGACAGCAGGACACGAAAAAGCCCGGCATCACATAATGTGAACCGGGCTTGTGATTTTTCTATGTGTCGAAATTATCAGCTCTAGGCTGACTCTTCACCAGCTGTGATAGGCTTAGCTTGAAGAGGAAGCTCCTCCACAGCTACTGATCCATCACCATCAGCACCTTCAGCGTCCTCTGCAGGCTCTTCTTGCTGTGGCTCAGGCTCTTCAACAGTGAACTCGATATCGACATCGCGATGCTGGTGGAAACCAGTTCCCGCAGGAATGAGGTGACCCATGATAACGTTCTCCTTAAAACCGCGGAGGTGATCAACACGTCCGATGGTTGAAGCATCAGTCAGCACACGCGTGGTATCCTGGAACGATGCAGCTGAGATGAAGGACTCGGTCTCAAGAGATGCCTTTGTGATACCGAGCAATACTGGCTCAGACTCAGCGGCAGCACCACCTTGGGAGATAACTTCTTCGTTTGCTTTCTTAAACGTAGTGCGATCAATCTGATCACCCCACAAGAACTCAGTATCACCTGGCTCAGTAATCTTCACCTTGCGTAGCATCTGACGGATAACGATCTCAATGTGCTTGTCATTGATTTCTACACCCTGGAGACGATAAACACGCTGAACCTCATTGGTGAGGTGCTCTTGAAGTGCTTGTGCACCACATGCCTCAAGCAAGTCATCAGGAGAAACAGGACCTTCAGTAATTTGATCACCACGGTGAAGGAAATCACCTTCTCCAACGATGATGTGCTTACCCATTGGGACCAAGTGGTCTGCATGCTCACCCGTGTCCAGGTCAGTCACGATAACCTTCTTCTTACCACGAACATTCGGGCCATAGGAAACCTCACCGTCGATCTTAGCGATGGTGCAGGCCTCCTTCGGACGACGTGCTTCGAAGAGCTCGGCGATACGTGGCAGACCACCAGTAATATCACCAGTCTTAGCAATCTTACGAGGTGTTCTAGCAAGCTGAGCACCACCCTTAACGCTAGCGCCCTCTTTCACAGAAAGGTGGGCACCCACAGGGATGGAACAGCTGTAAACGACTTCAGAAGTCTTCTTATCAACGATGACAATTTGCGGGTGGAGGTCTTCCTTATGCTCGGTGACCACCATTCCCTTCTTGCCTGTTTCCTTGTCAGTCTCAGACTGGACAGTAATGCCCTTGATCATGTCACGGAACTCAACTTTACCAGCTTTCTCAGTGAGAATTGGCACGTTGTAAGGATCCCAGGTTACAAAGACTTCGCCTTTTTTGACCTTTTCACCATCAGGAACTGAAATAGCGGAACCCATCACAAGATTGTAGGACTCAAGCTCGAGTCCGTCCTTATCGCGGATTGCAATGGCACCCTTCTTGTTAAGTGCCACAAAGTTGCCATCAGCATCCTTCACATCACGAACATCTTTGTAGACAACCGTGCCGCCGTTCTTTGCCTTAATGATTGGCTGCTTGAACGAAGATGATGCTACACCACCGACGTGGAACGTCCGCATGGTCAGCTGCGTGCCGGGCTCACCGATCGACTGGGCGGCAACAATGCCGACAGCCTCGCCAAGCTTAGCTACCTCACCAGAAGCAAGGTTAAGTCCGTAACACTTCTGACAACATCCGCGGTCTGCCTCACAGGTGAGGGTAGAGCGAATCTTGAGGCGCTCGAAGCCAAGATCTTCGATCTTGTTGGCTTCGTGTTCGCCAATGAGCTGGCCGACCTCGAGGACAACATCCCCACTCACTGGGTCTGTTACCTTTTCGCAGGAAACACGGCCGTAGATACGTGATGACAGTGATGCTGCTTCCTCATCATTTTCGATGATCGGCTCGGCAGTGATGCCATTCACGGTGCCACAGTCTTCTTCGAAGACGATAACATCTTGAGAAACATCAACCAACTTGCGGGTCATGTATCCTGAGTCAGCGGTCTTAAGCGCGGTATCAGCAAGTCCCTTACGAGCACCGTGAGTGGAAATAAAGTATTCCAACACGGAGAGGCCCTCACGGAAGTTTGAGGTAATAGGACGCTCGATAATGTCACCAGATGGCTTGGCCATCAGACCACGCATTCCAGAGAGCTGCTTAATCTGCTGCTTGTTACCACGAGCACCAGAATCAACCATCAAGAACAACGGGTTAACAATCTTGTCTCCCTCGTTGTGCTCTAGCTTACGGTAAAGAGCGTCGGCAATATTGTCTGAAGCATGAGTCCAAATGTCGATCACCTGCTGGTAGCGCTCATTGTCAGTAATGACACCATTACGATACTGCTTAGTTACCTTCTCAAGCTCGGCGTATGCCTTCTCAAGCTCAGGCTTCTTCTCCTCAGGAACCACCATGTCGATAATTCCAATGGAGATACCAGAACGAGTAGCTTCCATGAAACCGAGGCTTTTAAGAGCATCCAAGACCTTGACTGTGTCAGCTTGGCCAGAACATTGGTAGCAACGCCAGATAATGTCGCCAATCTGCTTCTTGCCTACGTTAAAGTTCAAGAAACCAAGACCTGATGGCCAAATCTCATTGAAGCGGACACGACCTGGAGTGGTCTCGATGATTTTACTTTCGTGGTCACCGAAGAATGTTTTCTCTTCTTTACCGTAATCGGGGTTACGTAGACGAATCCAATCGTGATACTTCACCTTACGGCTAGCTATCGCGAACTCGACTTCAGTCGTGTTCTCGAACAGCGGCAGGTGCTCATCTTTGCGAGCCTCAAGCTCCTTGGCTGTCAGTTGACGAGCATAGGTGAGGTAGTAAGATCCAAGAATAATATCCTGTGATGGCACCGTGATTGGCTTACCACTTGCAGGTGAGAAGATGTTGTTGGGGGCAAGCATCAGCTGACGCGCTTCCATTTGGGCTTCTATCGAGAGTGGCACGTGCACCGCCATTTGGTCGCCATCAAAGTCGGCGTTGTAGGCAGTACAAACCAGTGGGTGAACACGCAAAGCAGATCCCTCAATAAGCACAGGCTCAAATGCCTGAATCGAGAGACGGTGCAATGTTGGCGCACGGTTGAGCATGACTGGGTGTCCCTTGGTCACCTCTTCGAGGATATCCCAAACTTCGGTAGTCTTGCGATCAATCATCTTCTTGGCACTACGCACAGTGTGGCAGTAGCCAAGCTCTTTGAGGCGACGAATGATGAACGGCTCAAACAAGGTAAGCGCCATCTTCTTAGGCAAACCACACTGGTTGAGCTTGAGCTCAGGCCCGATCACAATAACGGAACGTCCAGAGTAGTCTACACGCTTACCGAGAAGGTTTTGACGGAAACGTCCCCCCTTACCCTTAAGCATATCAGAGAGCGACTTGAGTGCACGGTTACCAGCACCAGTAACTGCACGCCCGTGACGACCGTTGTCAAACAAAGCATCTACTGCCTCTTGAAGCATGCGCTTCTCGTTACGAATGATCACGTCTGGGGTCTTCAGCTTGAGAAGGTTCTTCAAGCGATTGTTCCGGTTGATCACACGACGGTAGAGATCGTTGAGGTCAGAAGTTGCAAAACGTCCACCTTCCAATGGCACCAATGGACGAAGGTCCGGAGGAATCACAGGAAGCACGTTCATAATCATCCACTCGGGGCGGGTGTTACTTTGGGCAAATCCACGAGCAAGCTTGATTCGCTTGGCGAGCTTCTTCTTGGTCTGCTTGGAGCGAGTGTTTAGCATCTCTTCTTCAAGCTGAACGGTGAGCTCGGCAAGGTTCACTCCAGTGAGCAAGGATTGAAGTGCCTCAGCACCCATCTCTGCTTTGAAGTTTGCTTCACCGTATGCATCCTCAGCATCAAAGTATTCACTCTCACTGAGAAGCTGACCCAGTTGCAGATCAGTGCTGCCGACATCAGTCACAACAAAGTCTTCGTAATAAATGATTCTCTCGAGCTGACGTGCTGCCAGATCAAGAACCAAGCCGATACGGCTCGGCATACATTTGTCGCACCCAATGTGCCATACAGGAACAGCAAGCTCAATGTGACCCATGCGCTCACGACGCACACGAGAAAGAGTTACCTCAACACCACACCGGTCACAGACGACCCCCTTGTGCTTGATTCTCTTGTATTTTCCGCAAGCACACTCCCAGTCACGGGTTGGTCCAAAGATGCGCTCACAAAAGAGCCCGCCTTTTTCTGGCTTAAAGGTTCGGTAATTAATTGTTTCTGGGTTCAACACTTCACCGCTGGACCAAGATCTAATGATCTCAGGTGACGCAACGGTAATGGCGACATGATCGAACTGCTCGGGCTTTTCATTAACTCCGAAAAGTTCACGCAGGTTATTTTCAACGCTCATAATGGTAAATAGTAAGTATTAAGTTTAATAGTTAGGTTGTGTTGTTTTATCTGCGGTTAGAGTGTGAGGTCATCGAGTGAGAATTCCGCACCACCCTTTTTGGGTTGTCCACCGCTTCCCGGTCTGACATCCAAGCATAGAGACTGCATTTCTTTCATCAGAACGTTAAAGGACTCTGGTGTGCCTGCCTCGAGGTTGTTATCCCCTTTGACAATGGCTTCGTAGATCCTTGTGCGACCCTGAACATCATCAGACTTCACAGTAAGAATTTCTTGAAGAGTGTATGCGGCACCGTAAGCTTCAAGTGCCCAAACCTCCATCTCACCGAATCGCTGACCACCATATTGTGCCTTACCACCAAGCGGCTGCTGGGTGACGAGACTGTATGGACCAACGGCACGAGCGTGAATCTTGTCGGCGACGAGGTGTCCCAACTTCAGCATGTAAATCATGCCGACCACGACTGGGTTGTGGAAGGCTTCGCCGGTGCGCCCATCATAGAGGGTCGATTTACCACCGATGGTGCCATCCTTACCGTCACCAATCCAGGTGTAACCAGCGGTTTCAGCTTCGTCCTTCTTACGTTCGCGAACCTCACCATTGTCACCGACGTATTTGACGCCGTCGACCTTCTTTGCCTCGCTCATGAACTTCCAAATTTCAGACTCAGGAATGCCGTCGAAAATCGGAGTAGCTACGGTGAACCCTAGGGCTTTTGCAGCAACTCCAAGGTGAGTTTCAAGAACCTGTCCAACGTTCATTCGAGATGGCACACCGAGTGGGTTCAGGCAGATCTCCACTGGAGTTCCATCACTGAGGTAAGGCATGTCTTCTTCAGGCACGATCGTTGCAACAACTCCTTTGTTACCGTGGCGTCCAGCCATCTTGTCACCAACGCTGAGCTTACGCTTAGCTGCGACAAAGACTTTAACCTCTTTAATGGCACCTGGATCAATTTCTTCACCGCTTTCGAGCTGGTCAAGACGACGCTCACGATCTGTGTCAAGCTCACCGAAACGGCTTTCAAATGTGGCAATGATCTCGAGGATCTTGTTGCGAATCGGTGAGGGATCGATTTCGATATGGTCGTAGATAGAAGCCAGCTTGCGAAGCAGCGTCTTAGTAATCTTGCGGTTAGCAGGAATGATAATCTCACCCGTTTGAGCATTTACAACATCAAGAGGAATTTTCTCACCGAGAAGAATGTCAGAGAGTTTCTCGGTCAGCTGCTCAGTGAGCTGATCTTTCTTCTTCTTGTAATCATCGTTGATCTTCTTGACCTGCTTCTTGAGTTTGACTGGATCCAACTCATTCTCGCGCTTACGAGCGAGGCCGTGAGTAACAACCCTGATATCCTGAACGATACCGGTGCAACCAGATGGGACACGTAGTGATGTATCCTTAACATCAGCAGCTTTCTCACCAAAGATAGCACGTAGCAAGCGCTCTTCAGGCGCCAACTCTGTTTCGCTCTTCGGCGTGATTTTACCGACTAGAATGTCTCCAGGCTTCACTTCTGCTCCGACGCGAATAATACCATCATGGTCGAGGTTTTTGAGGGCCTCGTCTCCAACGTTAGGAATATCACGTGTGATTTCTTCTGGTCCGAGCTTGGTGTCACGTGCAGCGCACTCAAATTCAGAAATATGAATGGAGGTGTAAATGTCCTCTTTGACAACCTTTTCAGAGATTACGATAGCATCCTCAAAGTTGTATCCATTCCAGGGCATGAACGCTACTAGGATGTTACGACCGAGAGCAAGCTCACCACCTTCTGTGTTCGGGCCATCTGCAAGCACATCGCCAACCTTCACCTTGTCTCCGCGTTTGCAGATCGGCTTTTGGTTGAGGCAGGTTCCTGCATTGGAGCGCATAAATTTACGCAATGGATAAGCAAAGATACCTTTAGCAGGATTACTCTTCACCGCAGTCATCTCACTGAGGAACTTCTCGTCTGAAACGGGAAGCTTACCATCCTTGGTAGTGATGATCACTTCAGCAGTAGCAGCAGCAATCACACCATCAGCTTCGGCAACAATAACGGCACGTGAGTCTTCAGCCGCCTTGGCTTCAAGTCCAGTTCCCACAAGTGGAGCATCAGAAATAAGCAAAGGAACACCCTGACGTTGCATGTTTGCACCCATCAGGGCACGGTTGGCGTCATCGTGCTCAAGGAAAGGAATAATACCGGCCGCAACAGATACAAGCTGCTTGGGAGAAACGTCCATGTATTGAACCGTCTTAGGATCAACCTCGATAAACTCACCACTCTCACGAGCCGTGATTTTCTCGGTTAGGAAGTTACCTTTTTTATCAATAGGGTTACTAGCCTGAGCAATGAGGAATTCTTCCTCTTGATCGGCGGTCACATATTCGATCTGGTTGCTAACTTTACCATTCTTGACCAAGCGGTATGGCGTCTCGATAAATCCAAACTCATTAATGCGAGCATAGGTGCAGAGCGAGTTGATCAATCCGATGTTGGGACCCTCAGGAGTCTCAATCGGACAAATACGTCCATAGTGAGAAGTGTGAACGTCACGCACTTCGAAGCCTGCACGGTCACGGTTAAGTCCACCAGGTCCTAGAGCTGAAAGACGACGCTTGTGCGTCAACTCAGCCAGCGGGTTGGTCTGGTCCATGAACTGTGATAGCTGAGAACGACCAAAGAAGTCACGAATGACAGCACTGAGTGCCTTAGGGTTGATCAGCTTTTGAGGAGTCATCCCCTCTAAGTTAACATCAAAGAGAGTCATGCGCTCTTTAACAAGACGTTCTGTGCGGGCTAATCCCACACGACACTGGTTACCGAGTAGTTCACCAACTGCGCGAACACGACGCGAGCCAAGGTGATCGATATCATCAAGCATACCTTCACCCTTCTTCAAGCGAAGGAGGTATTTGACAGCACCCAAAAAGTCTTCAGGGACCATGATGCGAGCCTTGGGGTCAACATCAAGCTTGAGCTTTTGGTTGATTTTGTAGCGTCCTACACGGGTCAAATCATAACGCTTCTCATCAAAGAAGAGACGCTCAAGAAGAGCTTTTGCGTTGGTTACAGTTGGTGGGTCACCCGGGCGAAGCTTACGGTAGATGTCCTTAAGTGCGGACTCCTCGTCATGCGCAGGGTCTTTCTTGAGAGATTTGAGAAGAATTTCATCTTCGCGGGCGTCAATGACGTCGACTGTTTTGTATCCAAGCTCAATGAGTTGGTTTACATTACCAATCGTCATTGGCTCGTAGGCCTTAACGATGACGACCTCATCATCAAGGATGTCCTCGAAGGTTACCTTCTGAGCGAGTTCTTCTTCGTCATTCGCTTTAAGGATCTTCTTAAGGTCAAGCTTCTCAATGTTGTAGAAGTGCTCGCAGAGGTCACGATCCGTAGGCCATCCCATAGCACGCAGGAAAGTAGTCGCGAGGAACTTACGACGGCGGCGACGTCTATCTAGGTAGACATAAAGCAAGTCATTGGTGTCAAATTGTGTTTCCAACCATGAACCACGGTCTGGAATAATACGG
>JAQXBQ010000181.1 GCA_029252325.1 Akkermansiaceae bacterium | reverse complement strand
ATCTTTGTTTTAGAGATTGCGAGCTAGTCATCGTGAGTATTTAATATCGGTAAATGTTACGCTACATAATAATACTATGCACGACAGCTATCATGGGAGCCTTGTTGGCTGATGATGTTCATGGACGTGTTTTTACAGATACACAGGGGCGTAAAATTCAAGCCGAAATCGTTAATCTCGATGGGGATCGTCTGATGATCAAACTCCAAAAAACAGGTAAGACTGCCGAGGTGAAAATGGAGATTTTATCAAAAGCTGATCGTGAATATGTGATGCAATGGATGAGGGATAAGAAGGCATTGGCTGCCCAACAGAGGGCACATCGTCATGAGCATTCGCAGAGCGGGGTAAACAACCATACATCTCATTTGATGACTCAATATGATCTCAAAGAAAATTATGATGCCAAATGGCCGAGGTTAGTCTCCACTGACATCGGTATTGATATCACTGTGATGAGTGAGGATGAAAACAAGCGCGAGTTTGTCTACCATAGTCCAAACTACGAATTCGTCTGTGATGTAAAATTGACAAAAAATGTGGTTAAAAAATTCGCTGTGATGTTTGAAGCCACCAGAGAATATTGCCGCTTATTGCCCATTTCTACGATGAAAGCACACGTGCCGGGAGGAGAGTTTAGGCACAAGATTTTACTGTTTGAAGATAAGGAAACGTATATGCAAAAAGGTGGCATGCCGGGATCTGCCGGGGTATTTGTATCGCGTGGTGGCAATGGAGTGGTAATGGTTCCCCTAACAAGCTTGGGTGTGATCAAGGGTAAAGCCGGTTACCGCTATGACTACGATAAGTCGAACAAGACGCTTACACATGAGATTGCCCACCAGCTTACTGATATAGAATATATATCCTCACCTGGATCTAGGGGCTGGTTTTCCGAAGGCCTGGCTGAATATGTCGCGGTAACCCCATACCGATCGGGTAAATTCATGGCGGGAAGTATCTTGGATGAGATCAGAGATTATGTAACAGCCTATGGAGAGAAAGGGCGTGGTGGGCGTGCCTTGGGGGAAAAGTTTGAAGCACCTGATCTAGAGAAATATATGCTTCAATCTTATGAAAGTTTTACCCAAGACGCAAATTTCAATTATGGCCTGGGTCTGCTGATGACCTATTACATATTCCACATGGAGGACGACAGAACCAACGCAGTGGCTTTCCTCAAGGCTCTGAAGAAGGGGAAGCGCGGGCAAGAGGCGGTAGATGCCCTACTCAATGGGCGCAGTTACGAACAGTTGGAAGAGCAGATTGCCAAGGCATGGAAACCAAGAGGAGTTAAGATCTCCTTCAGGTAATCAGCCCCCTTGCTCCCGAGATCAAGCTAGGATATCCTTGACGACGTGGGCTGGTATGGTGACACCGGGAAGTGTCTGGTCGAGCCCCTGGAAGGGAAAGGTAAGCTTGTTGTGTTTCATGCCCATGAGATGGAGGATGGTGGACTGAAGGTCCTGTGTGGAGACTGGGTTCTCTGTGGCACGGTATCCGATGGGGTCTGTAGCTCCGTAGCTGTGCCCACGCTTGACGCCTGCGCCGGCTAGCCAGATAGTGTAACCTGCAGGATTATGATCTCTGCCTACTTCTTTTTGGACTACGTTACCGCTGCGGTTTTCCTTCATGGGGGTTCTGCCGAATTCCGATCCCCAGACGACGAGGGTGTCTTCCAGGAGGCCGCGCTGCTTGAGGTCTGTGAGGAGGGCGTAGATGGGCTTGTCGATTTCTTTACATTTATTGACGAATTTTTTATCGATGTCGTTGTTCTTGCCTCCATGGGTGTCCCATCCCCAGTCGAATAGCTGGATGTAGCGGACTCCGCGCTCTGCTAGGCGGCGTGCGAGTAGGCAGTTGTTGGCGAAGGATTCCTTGCCAGGTTCAGCTCCGTAGAGTTCTTTGATGTGTTCGGGTTCAGTCTTGATGTCGAATGCTGCGTTGGCATGGATCTGCATTTTGAATGCCATTTCATACTGAGAAATGCGGGTGAGTGTCTCTGGATCATGATGCTGCTGGTGTGCTTGCTCATTGATCTTGGTGATGGCGTCTATGGTAGAGCGGCGCATGTCTGTGGAGACTTTATTAGGGTTTGAGAGGAAGAGAACGGGGTCGCCCTTGGAGCGGCACTGGACGCCTTGGTAAACGGAGGGAATGAAGCCAGATCCCCAGGCGGACTTACCTGCGGAGGGTCCTTTGCCACCAGAGAGGAGTGCGATGAAGCCTGGGAGGTTCTCGTTTTCTGTACCTAGCCCGTAGGTGACCCATGAGCCTATGGATGGGTTTCCTAGGTTGGCATTGCCCGTGTGGAGGAGGAGCTGGGCGGGGGCGTGGTTGAATTGATTAGAGTGCATGGAGCGGATGAAGCAGACTTCATCGACGACTTTTTCAAAGTGTGGCATGACGTTTGTCATCCATTGTCCGCTTTCTCCGGCCTGGTGGAATGGGAAACGTGATCCCATGAGGTCTGGGATGCCCTGGAGGAAGGGGAAGTTTGCGCCTTCTAGTATTTCTCTGGGGGTGGGCTTGCCGTCGAGCTTAGTAAGCTCCGGCTTATAGTCGAATAGGTCTAGATTAGAGGGGGCGCCTGCCATGTGGAGGAAGATAACTCGCTTTGCCTTTGGGGCGAAGTGGGTGACTCCCTGCATGGCCTCACTCATCGGGTCATCATGGCTGCCAGCAGAAGCTAAGGCATTCTTGCCCAATACTGATGACATAAATGCTGCGCCTAGGCCGGTAGAGCACTTCGTGATGAATTGTCGCCTGGTCTGGTGCAAGAGTTTGTCATGCAGGAGCTGATTTTGTAAATTCATGGTGTGGAGACAGGGTAGATGTTACTTCGTGAGTGCGGCGTCCAGATTGAGAATGGCATTGGCAATGAGTGCCATGGTGGTGTCTTTATCATTACTCTGGCTGAGGAGCTTCTGATGGAGTGTGGTGAGCTGCTCCATGGCGAGTGGTGTAGGTGATTGCTGGGTAGTTAATTGATAGCCGTAGGTGAGTTGCTTTTTAAGATCTGAATCATGAGTTTTCATGCGCTTGGCTAGGGCTTGTGAGGCCTCATAGTAAACGGGGTCATTGAGGGTGGTGAGCGCGTGCAGGGGGGTGTTGGTAGCAATGCGCTGGGGCAGGCAGACTTCACGTGAGGAGGCGTCAAAGGTGATGGAGGACGGGTAGGGAACGGTGCGTCTCCAGTAGGTATAGAGGCCTCTGCGATAGCGGTCTTCGCCTTTGGCTGTCACCCATTTTCCTCCACCGTATCCACCGGCCCAGATGCCGTCTGGCTGGGGTGGCATGACGGATGGTCCGTGCATCTTGGCGCTGAGTAGGCCGGCTACGGAGAGGGCATTGTCACGTATCATTTCTGCGCTGAGACGGGTGCGTGGCCCACGTGCTAGGAGGTAGTTTCTAGGGTCTGTTGCTACTCGTTCTGCTGTGGTGCTGTGGTCTTGGCGGTAGGTTGCGCTGAGGGTGAGTTCTTTAAGCAGTGCCTTGAGCGACCACTTGTGCTGGGTCTGGAAGGTGACGGCTAGGTAGTCTAGCAGCGGTTGATTCGTGGGGGCTAGTCCTGTGCTGCCGAAGTCTCCAAGTGTCTCCACGATGCCTCTGCCGAAGAGCTCTGAGAAGATCCTGTTCGTAAAGACGCGTGCGGTGAGGGGATTGGTGGGGCTGGAGATCCAGTTCGCCATTTCTAGGCGGTTGTTGCCGCTGAGGTTGGCGGGGTTGAGCACGGTTGGCACTGCTGGTTTCATGACTTCGCCCTTGCTCTGCCAGTCTCCACGGAGGAACATGCGGGTGGTGCGCGCGGCTTCTGGTTTGAGCTGCTGCATGATGGGGATCTTGGTTCCTTTGATGGCAGTGTAATTCTTCTGAGCCTGATTATAGGCGGCTAGATTTTGTTTGTGTGCGGGTGCGTTCAGGAGCTGGTGCCATGCTGGGCTGTTGCTAAAATGGAGCTGGTAGTGGCGTAGGTGGGCTGGTTGATTTCCGGTAACGGAGGCCTTCTGGTGGAGGGTGAGGCGTAGGTGCTCTCCGGGCTTAAAGGTGACTGGAGCCTTAGTGATGATGATGGCTTCCCGTTTCTTATGAAGCTTAGGGTAGCCTCCTATGCCTTGGCTATTAGCTCTGAGAGTGTGTTGTGGATCATAGAAGCCTATTGGGTCATTCGCAAAGACGTAGCTGAGTGGGATGTCATGCGCTTTTCCGTCTGGGGTGATTTTTTGGGCGATGAGTTGGGAGAGCACTGAACCTTTGAAGGGGAATTTCTTTGGGTCATCATTGTCGGGGTGGATGGTGACGCGGATAGCGGTGAAATTTTCTGCTTGGGTGTTCAGGAAGTGGCTGGTGTGAATGGCTGTTTGTCCGCTATGGGTGAGGATATTTTTTTTGTTTTCTAGTTTTCCATGGCTGGATCTCATGCTGCTGTATGCGGGGAGTTTCCAGTCGGTGGCAGGGAGCTTCCGCATGAGGTCTTTGCCTGGTTGGTTGAGGGTGAGTTTTAGCTGCTTGATCTGGTGGTAGAGTGCGGCAGCTGGCTCGCGCTGTGCGGGCTGGTCAGCATGGATGAAGTGGGGTTCATCGCTATCGAGATCATGATCTTCTGTGGAATTAAAAAAGGCCATGAATTGGTAGAAATTCTCATGTGGGATAGGCTCATAGGGGTGATCGTGGCACTGAACACAGCTGAAGGTGAAACCCTGTGTGACAGTCCAGGTGGTGCTGATGCGGTCGATGACTGAAACCACTCGGAATTCTTCGTCGTTGGTTCCTCCCTCGGTATTAGTCTGCGAGTTTCTGTGGAACGCGGAGGCAATGAGGTGCTCTGCGGAAGCGTCTGGGATGAGGTCACCTGCGATTTGTTCCTGAAGAAAGATGTCGTATGGTTTGTCTTTGTTGAAGGCATCAATAAGGTAATCACGGTAGGGCCAGATGGTGCGGCCTTTATCTTTTTCGTAGCCCTGAGAGTCTGCGTAGCGGGCGAGGTCCATCCACATTGCGGCCCAGCGTTCACCGTAGCGAGGCGATGCTAGCAGGCGATCCACCACTTTCTCGTAGGCTTGAGGGGAGTTGTCTTTTTCAAATGCATCCAGCTCTGCTAGGGTAGGGGGCAGTCCCGTGATGTCTAGTGAGACACGGCGAAGCCACTGTGACTTGGGTGCTTCTGCGGTGGGGGTGAGATTGTTTTTCTCTATGACTGCTAGCGCGTAGGGGTCTATGCCGGTGCGCTGCCAAGTTTGGTTTTTGAGCTGCTGAGGAGGGGAGATGGTTGGTGCCAAATATGCCCAGTGTTCTTCCCACTCGGCTCCTTGCTCGATCCACTTTTTGATTGTGGCAATTTGTTCTGAATTCAGCGGTTCCTCAGCGTGGGGCCCTGTTTGCAATGGCATTTTATCATCGATGTCATCGGTGATGATGCGTTGGAAAAGCTCAGACTCTTCAGGTTTACCAGGGACGATGAGAGTATTTCCAGATCTGCCTTTGCCAAGAGCCTCAGCACGGTAGATCAAGGAGAGGTCTCCATCTGCCTTGACGCCACCATGGCACTTCGTGCACTTGTTAATGAAGATAGGGCGAATGTGCTTGTTGAAGGATAGCTTCTCCTCAGCACCAGACGGACTCAGTCCTAAGAGTGTGACAATACTCAGGGATAAAAGCCCTGTCAGATGAACATGGGATGCAAGATTCATAGGTGATTCATAGGTGATGATCTACGTGCTACATCTACTTAAACGCATAGACTACATACTATGCCATTATACCTCTGTTTTGCTAATAATATTACATTTTTCAGACAAAAAACACATCCTAAAATCGAAGGGTAGCCTGAGCCTCACTATTCCAAGCGAATACTCACGGAGCGGCCGTGGGCATCGAGCCCCTCGACACGGGCGAAGGTTTCCACCGTTGGTAGGGATTTTTTGAGCGCTTTTTGATCCATGCGCACAATGCTGGCGCGACGTTGGAACTGATCGGCACGCAGACCGGAGAAGGATTTACCAGAGCCACCTGTGGGCAGGGTGTGGCTGGGGCCGGCGAGGAAATCACCCACCGCGACAGCTGCCAAGGCACCAACATAGATGGCCCCTGCGGTTCGGATTTTATCTAGCCAGGCATCTTCGTTTTCGACGACGAGTGAGAGGTGCTCAGGCGCGAAGGCATTGCAGATGTCCACCGCCTCTTGGAGGTTCTTAGTGAGTAGACAGAAGGTGCCTTTTTTGAGGACGTCGCGGAGGTATTTCTCGCGTGATAGAGTAGCTGCCTGTTTTTGAATTTCCTTTTCTACTTGGGCTAGTAGTCGCTTGGAGTTGGTGGCAAATCCAACCACGCTGTCACCGCCGTGCTCTGCCTGTGCAAGCATGTCTGCAGCAATAAATTTGGCGTTGGCGGATTTGTCGGCGACGATAAGAACTTCGCTGGGCCCAGGCAGGAGGTCGATGCTGACAGCTCCAACGAGCTGGCGCTTTGCCTCAACAACAAAGACGTTACCCGGACCGAAGATTTTTTCCACGGGCTTGATGGTTTTTGTTCCGAGTGCCATGGCGGCTATGGCTTGGGCGCCGCCGACTTTGATGATCTCGGTAGCGCCACTCTCGACAAGGGCGTAAAGCAGGGCTGGGTTAAGCTTGCCGTCGGGCCCTGCCGGTGTAGCTGCCAGAATTTCGGGCACTCCAGCGGCTTGGCCAAAGGCGGCGGTCATCAGAGCTGTAGATACCAGTGGCGCCTTACCCCCAGGAACATAAACGCCGACGCGGTCATAGTGAGTGAATCGCTCACCAACCTCAACACCTTCGGTGTTCTTGGCCTTCCAGTCTTTGCGCATGCTGCGTTTAGCAAAGGCATGAACGTTGCGTTTGCTAATAGCGACGGCTTTTTTGATGTCTTCGTCAACCAGCGTGTAGGCTTCGTCGATTTCAGCCTGAGTGACGAGCATTGATGTTGCGTTCAGCTTTAGGCCGTCAAATTTCTGGGTGTATTCTATGACAGCAGCGTTACCACGCTTTTGAACATCGGCAATAATCGAGGCAACAATGCCTTCAATTTTTTGACCCGAGCTACCCGGTGTTGAACGGCGATCGAGTTTTTTGACGAAACGAGAGTAGGAGGCATCCTTGTGGCTGAGGATTTTCATGCCCATCGGTTACATCCTCTCGGCACTTTCTGCAAGTGCGGTGTTGCTCGTAAGCCCCAAAAACCTCCTGCCCGCAATAACTCTTGATTTTAACCCCATCGTTCAAAGTGGCAAAAAAAGCCCGCCAACTCGATTGAGTGGGCGGGCTGGATAAGAAAAGTAATGCGTTCTTGCTTACTTGGATAGGTATCCAGAGACACCCTCGTGGGTTGCTGCCATGGCGTCATCGCCTTTTTGCCAATCCATGGGGCAAACTTCGCCGTGTGCTTCGAAGTGTTGGAGTGCGTCGATAACTCGTATGCATTCCTTGATGGAGCGACCGAGCGGCATGTTGTTGACAATTTGGTGTTGGACGATTCCTTCTTTGTCGATGAGGAAGAGACCACGGTAGGCTACCATTTCGCCTTCGACGGAGAGGTTGCCATCGTCGTCGTGTACATATTCTCCAGCGAGTACATCGTAGTCGTTGGAAATAGTTTTATTGGTGTCGGCAATGATGGGGTAGCTTACTCCATGAATACCGCCTTTGTTCTTGGGTGTCTGAAGCCAAGCCCAGTGTGAGAATTCGGTGTCTGTTGAGCAGCCGACAACTTGAACGCCACGTTTTTTGAACTCCTCGATTTCTTCTTGGAAGCGGTGAAGTTCTGTCGGGCAGACGAATGTGAAGTCCTTGGGGTAGAAGAAGAGAACAACGTATTTATCGCCGATATATTGATCGAGGCTGAAATTTTCGATGATGTTTTCTCCTTGAACAGCTTTAGAGCTGAAGGACGGTGCTGGTTTTCCTACAAGTACGGACATATTGAATAGTGAATTTAGAATGTTGAATAGTGAATGAGGATGCGAACATCCTGCAGACGCGTGTTACTTAGCGCGGGATTGCGCAGGTGCAAGGGGAAATTTCGTGGTAGTGGGGGTGATTGGTCGCGCTCAGTCTTTTTTCTTAAGCAGCGGGAAAAGGACGACATCGCGAATGGTGGAGGCTCCTGTGAGCATCATAATTAATCGGTCGATACCGATGCCGATGCCTCCAGCTGGGGGCATGCCGTTTTCGAGGGTTTCGACAAAGTCGTGATCGATTTCCTGCTCCTCTTCACCTCCTGCTTGGTGTTCGAGGCGTTCACGTTGAAGGTCGGGATCATTTAGCTCAGAGTAGCCAGGTGAGATTTCTTGGCCGTTAATAATGAGCTCATAGACCTCGACGGTTTTTCCGCCCGGAGTGACTTTCGCCAGAGGGATGAGCTCAGAGGCAACACGAGTGACGAAGCAAGGGTCGAAGGTGTGCTCTTCGACTTTTTTCTCAAAGACCTGTTGAACGACTTCATAGTCCTCCATCTTCTCTGAAATCTGAACACCAAGCTGATCGCATTTGGCACGGCGAGCCTCTGGGCTGATGTCGAAAAAGTCATCACCAGCAACTTCTTTGATGAGGTCGTGGTAGTTCGCTCTTTTCCATGGGCGTTGCAGGTTGATGGTACGAACGATGTTGCCCTCTTCGTCTTTGTGCTCAATTTCAAGTCCACCACAGAATTTCTCCGCCAGGTGGCAGGTCATTTCTTCGACCATGTCAGCCATAGTTTCAAAATCACCAAACGCGGCGTAGGCCTCGAGCATGGTGAACTCTGGGTTGTGACGGCGGGAGATGCCTTCGTTGCGGAAGTTGCGATTGAGTTCGAAGACCTTGGTGAAGCCGCCGACAAGTAGGCGCTTGAGGAATAGCTCTGGGGCGATTCGCAGGGTGAGATCCATGCCCAGAGCATTGTGATAGGTCTCGAACGGGCGGGCGGCAGCGCCACCGGCGACACTCTGGAGCATGGGGGTCTCTACTTCGAGATAATCGCGTTCGTGGAGGAAGCTGCGAATTTCAGCGATCATCCTGGAGCGGGTGATGAAAACCTCGGCGGAGTGCTCGTTACTCATCAAGTCAAGGTGACGCTTGCGGTATTTGGTCTCCCGGTCAGCGACACCGTGCCACTTATCAGGCATAGGGCGCAAGGACTTGCTGAGAACGGTCAGCTTGTTTACCTTCACAGATGGTTCGCCTTTGCCTGTGGTGAAGCTTTCCCCCTCGACGCCAACCCAATCACCAAGATCGAGGAGTTGGTAGAGTTCCCAGTCGGTCTCGCTGACGCCTTTTTTGTTGAGGTAGATCTGAATGCGGCCCTCAACGTCACCAATGGTGGCAAACACGGATTTGCCCATGTCCCGGATGGCGAGCAGTCGGCCCGCGATGGTGACGGCTTGGTTGTCAGCAAAGTTAGCCTTGAGCTTGCCCGGAGTGGTGGTGGTATCAAACTTTGCTCCGTAGGGATCTATTCCTAGATCACGGATTTTACCCAGCTTCTCACGCCTGACGGCGATAAGTTCTGATTCGGTGGACTGGGGAGTGGATTCGGGCGTGGCTGGCTGGTCGCTCATGGAGCGCGCAGGATAGGAGCGAATCTGAATAATTCAAGGGCGGAAATTGGGGTGGTTATTTAAGCTCAGAGAGTCGAACTGCTATCCTGAGAGATAAATCACAACAACCCATAGTTGGTATTACTATGAATTGTTTGGTGTTGCTTGGCGCGCTGATTTTTAACCACTAACTATCCAGGATAAGCTCCTTGAATGTAGCCTTCAAGCTGCACGATGAGTGCGTCTTGTGCGGAGATGGTCCATTTGACGAGGTCGCCGATGGTGACGATGCCGACGAGCTCGCCATTATCGAGAACGGGAAGGTGACGGACACGTTTTTGGGTCATCGTTTGGAGGCTGTGTGCCACTGAGTCACTCTCGCTGATGGTGACGAGGCTGCTTGTC
>JAQXBQ010000128.1 GCA_029252325.1 Akkermansiaceae bacterium | reverse complement strand
GCCACTAGTGTGCCACCGATTTTGATTCCAGTTTCTTGGGCGATGATCTGCAGTGATTTTGGATTGGCGCGTAGTTCTGGAAAAACAGCCTTCACACGATGTTTTCTGATTTCTTGGATAGCTTTGGCTTGATACGAAGCACTGGTTTTTTGATGAGCAGTCAGGCCTTTGATGGGTAGTGATTTGAAACCATATTCCTTACAGAAATATCCAAATGCAGCGTGTGCGGTGCTAAGAATACGATCTTTGCGTGGAATACGGCTCACTTCTCGCTTGATCCATGTGTTCAGTGTTGCAAGGCGTTTCGTGTAAGCGGCAGCATTGGCTTTGTAGGCAGCGGCATTGGCTGGATCAGTAGCTGCGAATTCTTTTGCAATGACTCGCGCAGCCTTCTGCATATTACTGACGCGATGCCACCAGTGGGGGTCAATAGCACCGTAAGTATGATTAGGGCAACAAACGTAATGGCTGTCGCGGCCACTTATTTTCTGAGATGAGATGGTTTTGCCTACCTCAACAACCTTGGCATGGTTTCCCAATGTGCTCCTGAGTTTGTCTAAGTAGATTTCTAGATTTTTACCACTAGCTAAGTAAAGCTGAGCATCTTTGACCTTGATCAAAGCTTTAGGAGTAGGCTCAAAGTCATGAGGGTTCGCATGTGGATCAATCAATTGCACCACATGAGCGTGTTGACCTGCCACCTGTCTTGCAACATCGGTGATAAATGGGTGCAGGCTTGCTACTTTAAGTTCAGCCTGTGCGGTAGCTACTGACATGACGGAGCAAAGCCAAAGAGTGAGAAATAAAACGTGGTATTTCATGACGGGGAAAATGGTTTAATGCAAAATACGTGCTATTGCAAGTTTTTTGCATTAAAAACATTCAAATAACTGAAGATTGTGCATTGGCATTTTATGACAGGCCTCTAAAAACCTAGCTGATGATTACTCGCTTTGCTCCATCTCCAACGGGACACCTTCATTTAGGTCATGCCTATGCAGCGATATTTGCATATGAACTAGCAATGGAGAATAGTGGTAGGTTTTTACTTCGTTTTGAAGACATTGATGTCACCCGAGTCAGATCCCGATACTACCTGGCGATCGAACAAGATCTCGCATGGCTTGGAATCCATTGGGACGGGGTAGCGATTAAGCAAACAGATCGATTGCCAGCTTACATCGAGTCACTCAACAAGCTGAAATCCTTAGATGTGGTTTATCCTTGTTTCTGCACGCGACGTGAAATTCAACAAGAACTGAAGTCGATTGCTCATGCTCCTCACGACGCAGGGGAAGAGGCGATCTATCCAGGGACATGTAGAGACTTAAGCCCGACTGAGAGAGCTGACCGCATTGGTAAGGGGGCTGCTCATTGTTTGAGGCTAAATGTGCGCCTGGCTTCAGAGCTAGCCGGGCCATTGATGTTTGAGGATAAAATGAAGGGATTAATTGATGTTGACCCTCTTTTATTGGGCGATGTTGTTCTGGCGCGCAAGGATATCGCTACTTCATATCACCTCGCCGTGGTGACTGATGATGATTTTCAAGAGGTGACCGATGTGACAAGGGGTGAAGACTTGTTATCATCGACTCATGTGCACCGATTGTTGCAGCACCTCCTGAATATGGCCGCACCTGTATATCATCACCATCGGTTGATTGTGGATAAAGCGGGCAAGCGATTAGCCAAAAGGGATGCAGATTTGAGTCTGGCAACATTGCGCCAACAAGGCAGAAAAAGCGGCGATATTCTAGAAATGCTTTGTGATTCTCTCAACAACTAGGGACCTCAAAGCAGTATGATTGCCATTGATAGGGCGATTTTTTATGTGCGTGGCGCAAAGAACAAAATACGGAGACTATTGACGACAACGACGATGGTAGAGCCCTCGTGGCCCAAAACTCCGATGGTGAGAGGAATCCAACTACCCAGGGCAGCGAGGCCTAGAAGGACAACAACACCAAGCGAGATGCTTAGGTTTTGGCGAATGATTCTGCGGCAGTATCTGCTGATGTGATAGGCCTCGAGCAGGCTTTCTAGGTTATCATGGGTGAGGACTACATCGGCTTGCTCCAAAACCGCATCACTGCCGCGTAATCCCATGCCGATAGACACATCAGCGGCAGCAAGGCTGGGAGCATCATTGATTCCATCACCAGCCATGGCAACCTTGTCGCCGCGATTACGCCAGTTTTGAATGAGTGCGACTTTATCTTCTGGGTGAAGCCCGTGACGGAAATCATGAAGACCAACCTCGTCAGCAATGATTTGAGCAGATTCAGCTCTGTCACCTGTCAGCATCGAGGTTTTAATGCCGTCCTGATTGAGTTTGCTGATTAATGCCTTTGCCTCTGGTCGTGGGGTATCTCTCAGCAGCAACCTGCCTGTTAGTTCCCTATGATGAACAATCACTTCAGTCAACCCAGCTTCCGGAAGTGGTAGTTGCTTAAGCCATTTATTAGAGGGTTCGTGATCTAAGATTAATTCACGACGTCCAAGTATCACGCAGTGATCATCATGGCGGGCTTTGAGTCCTTGACCTGGAATGGAGACAAAATCAGTGATACTTATTTTATTACCATCTCGTTTACCGTGTTCGGCCAATATAGCCCTCGAGAGTGGGTGAGTTGAGTTAAGTGATAGCGAGGCCGCCAGATTAAGTAAGGTTTGCTCGCTGTCTTGGTTGCTAGTTTCTATATTAATGAGCTTGAGTTCACCTTTCGTTATGGTGCCTGTTTTATCCATCGCTAGGCGTGAAATATCAGCTAAATTTTCTACAGCAATACCTCCTCGGAATAACACTCCACGACGAGCGCCACTGGCAATACCGGCAAGAATAGCACTGGGTATAGAAATGACGAGAGCGCATGGTGAGCAGACAACCAAAAGTGTCATAGCACGATAGAACGCTGATTTGTTTTCACTATCAGATATAAATGCGGGAAGTTGCATACGATAGTGCCAGAATAAAAACATCACTAGGGACAGGGCCAGAATTCCAATGGTGTAGGCTGTACCAAATCGATCAGTGAAGCGCTGGGATGGCGCTTTTGATTTTTGAGCCTCATTGATAAGTGAAATGATGCGTGCATGTGCGCTGTCACCTGCGACTTTTTGAACGCGAGCATCCAGTTTGCCCCAGGTGTTAATTGTTCCTCCGTAGACATGATCACCCTTGCGTTTTTTAACTGGATTGGCTTCGCCTGTTATAGATGACTCGTCGGCTGAACTTTCTCCCGCAATAACCACGCTGTCGGTCGGAAATTGTTCGCCAGGTAAAATCCGAATTTGATCGCCCAGACGTAAGGCGGAAACTGCTACTTCCTCAACAGTATCATTTGTCCCAATGAGTAGAGCTTGTTTGGGTGCATCATCGAATAGAGAGCGAATCTCTCGCTCTGTTCGTGCCATAGCCATAGCCTCTAACGCGCCACTTAGTGAAAATAAAAACAACAAGGCAGCACCCTCCCACCATGCACCGATAAAGGCAGCGCCGACCGCGACACAAACCATCAAGAAGTGGATATCTAGTCGTAATTTTCTGAGTTTATCTAGGGTATCTAATGCGGCATCCCAGCCACCGGTCATGTAAGCGATCAGATACAAGCCAAGGGTGATATTGGCCATATCTGGATAGCGTTGGGTGATGATGCCAGCTAGAGTGGCAAGTCCGCAAAGAATGGCACTCCCGAGTAAAAGGGGCCATGAATTTTCGCTATGATCATTCGTCATGGTTCACATGCACATGATAGCTAACACGGTATCAATAAGAAATAGCAAAACCCATGAGACTCATTCTCAATAATAGACCCGTTGCCGAGTTTACTCAGCCCTCTTAGATGCGATGAGTGTGATAACTTGGCTGTTGTCGTTGCATGTAGTGTTGGCTGTGAAGTCGCCGATGACTCGTTCTGTAGAAAACCCCGCTTGGTTAAGAAGCAGGTTCATTTCACGAAGCCAAAGCCATGTGAGTTTTTGTGTACTTCGGCTTCCTTCTAGCACCTTATTTTTTTTACTATCTAAGATTTCATAGCGGTGTTCTCTCTCAAGAACCTGGGCGATACGCTTAATGTGAAAGCGCGTATGGCAACGCGCGATCTTGTGATCAGCCATCGTAATTTCTTGATCAAGAAACCACTCATTCTCTTGTAACTCGCCAGTAATTTCTGCCCATGGAATAAAAATGGTTAGGTAGAGACCGCCACCTGGATGAAGATGTTGCTCGATGTTGGTGAGCGCCGCCAATATCTGATCAGGATCAATCAGTTGGAGCGTGAAAGCGGGGACGGTTATCGCATTGTAAAGAGAGCCTGTGCTGAATTTCTCAATACTTGCCTGATGTAAAACTGGCTCAAATGCTTGGGTGTTTTCTCGGCACAGCTGGAGCATGTCTTTTGAGTTGTCCAAGCCCTCTATTAAAAAACCATGTTGTAATAACGGAGCAAGTAGCCGTCCTGAGCCACAACCTAATTCTAAAGCTGTTCCTGAATATTCTTTTAGAAATCCTTCAATAAGCTTGAGCTCGGCACTTGGGCCTTCTGAAGCCCAGAATAAGTCATGTAGTTTAGCTTCGAGTTGATCGTACATGCGTGGCGGGTGGGTGTGCTGTGGAATCGATGGGTCTGAGGGCTAGGCGTCTTGCGCCTTAATCATTGCGTAGATGGTCGTTCCTGATGATGGGGTTCGCATTTTATCATATGCAACCTCTAAGCCTTTGTCTTCGGTCACCCTGAATAATAGAATATGCTCTTCGCCATACATCTCCTTAAAATCATCCAAAGTAAATTGCTCGGTGATGGTTGTTTTTTTAATAACGGCACCCTCGGCAACAAAACGCTCAAGCATTTTAAATTGTGGTCTTGAGGGGAAACAGATGCGTCCCCGCATGTGAGAGGCTACTGCTGTATGATGGTGATCATCATCATCGATGGGCGCCACTTGCCAAACGTTTTCGCTGCCAAAGACATGAATAAAGTGATGAGCTGCTAGTGAATTAACTTCGTCGTTTGGAGTGGTTGTAATGAGTTGCCCCAAGCCCGTTAATTCAAGTTCGTCTTCGACATATTCGGAGAGAATATTTGCACGCACAGCAGGAAGGCCCTCCAGTTTAGCCCGGGCAATATTATTATAATTGGTATCGAGTAAAAGCACATCGTGACCGTCATCTTTCAGTGCCTTGGCAATGAGGCGAACCCATTGTCCAGCGCCGGCAAAAAGGACGCCTCGCGGATTTTCAGTCGCGAGGCCTAGCCGCCGGGCAATGGGTGCTGATAGAATGCCATAAAAGGCCACTGTGCCGACGATAACAATAAAGACCAGAGGTACCATTTGATGAGAGAGGTGCTCGATTTCTTTTCCCATGCGACCCTTCTCGATAGCGTGAGCAAATTCTAATGAAAAGATGGCGGTGACAGCAGCAGCGACGATGCCTCGCGGAGCCATTAACGATAAGAAAATCTGCTCCTTAAAAGTAACTTGCCGAGAGAAAAGATTGGCACCAAATACAGCAAGAGGGCGAACGACTACAATAAGCATTGTCAGTAAGCATAAGCCAGGGATGAGGGCTTCCTTGAGCGCGTCGAGCGCGACGCGACCTGAAAGAACAATGAAGAGTACGGAAATGATCAAGACTCTTAAGTTTTCCTTAAACTCGAGGATGTGTTTTACGGATACTGATTTTTGATTCGCTAAGGCAATACCCAAGACGGTGCAAGTAAGTAGTCCAGACTCGGCTTGAATGGCATTCGATACAGCAAATGCGGTAGCTGTAACCGCCAGCAGAAAAACAGAGTGGAGGTAATCTGGTATGAGGTGAAATTTGAGCATCAGCTCGATAATTTTTGCCAGCAGCAATGCTAAGACGACTCCGACAAGTAATGTCAGGCCTATGGCACGCAGGATTTCATCGCGAGCGGCATCGACATTGCCAGCAATGGCAACTTGAAAAACGAGCACAGCTAAAATTGCGCCAATAGGGTCAATTACGATGCCCTCCCATTTGACAACATTGCCAATTTTACGCGACGGCTTAATGTGCCGGAGTAGTGGAGCAATCACGGTGGGGCCTGTCACCACGAGTATAGCACCCAGTAGGGAGGCGATACGCCAATCAAAGCCCAGCACATGTTTCATTGCGGCGTAACTGAGCACAAAGCTAATGACAACGCCAAGAGTGCATAGCCGGATCACAGGGGTGCCGCTTTCTTTAAGGTCTGAAAATTTGAGCGTCAAACCTCCTTCAAAAAGAATGATGGCCACACAGAGGCCGACGGCTGATAGCAACACGTTGTCACCCACTAAATAATCATCGATGGTTGCGCCTGCAAATTGCCCCAAGCCGAAACCAAATGCTAGCAATACTAGAATGGATGGAAGTTTACATTTCCAGGCAAGCCACTGTGCGGCGATTCCTAGTGCTAGTACTAAAGTAAAGTAAGTTAGAGGAGTCATTGAGTGATAAACGATTGAATAGAGAAAAAAGGTGAATGACCATGCCAATTGCAGCCAATTTTTCAGCATCTGGAAGCTTGAAAAAAGATACATGGCGACTTGACGTGTGAGTGCATAGCTAAGAGTATATTTAAAACACTTCTCGTGTAGCTCATCGTTATCACCCTTACCGCTGCTACTTCTACCTGACCCTCAACGCCACGACGCACTGTGTACTCCAACGAAGACTATCTCCTTGAACTGCTTACAGAGGCAGGGCTGATTACTTTGGAAGAAATTGAAGGGGTAAGAAGTGAATTAGACGACCGAGAGAGTGTTGTTGAGCGCTTTATCACCAGCCAACATCTTACCGAAGAGCAGGTGGCTCGAGTTTCGGCACAAAGTGCGAGCATGCATTTCATTGATCTCGAGCACACGCCGATTGCGCCTGATGTTTTTGAGCAAATGCCTGATGATATTGCAAAAAGATTTCGGGCGGTTCCTGTCTTCGATGACGGCACTACTCTCACGGTAGCAGTTGCCGATCCCCTTGATTTCGAGGTTTTGGATGGTCTGCCACATATCATCAAACGTGAGATCAACCCTGTTTGTGCAACAGCCTCAGCGATCGACTTAACCATCAGGCAAAACTACGGGGGCGAAGTTGTTGAGGATGAAGTGGAGTCAGAATTTACAGTGGTGACTCAGGAAGGCGCGGAAGATGCGTCGGAAGATGATGCGCCTGTCATTAGGTTGGTTTCAACCATGCTGCTCGAGGCATTTAAGTTAAGTGCGAGTGATATCCATATCGAGCCAATGGAAACTTCTCTGCGCTTGCGTTACCGTATCGACGGCAAACTCATTGAAGCAGACAATCACCCGAAAAAGCTACACCCTGCCATCGTCGCGCGGATTAAGGTGATGAGTGGCACCATGAGTATAGCTGAGAAACGTCTGCCACAGGATGGCCGCATTCAGATACGCGTTGCAGGCAAGGAGGTTGACCTACGTGTGTCTTCTGTGCCGAGTAATCATGGCGAGAGTATCGTGATGCGTATTTTAGACAAAAGCGCGCTGATGCTTGGTTTGCCAGAGCTTGGTTTTTTCTCTGATGATCAGGATGAGATTAATGAGCTAATTCGCATGCCAGACGGCATTATCTTAGTAACCGGTCCAACAGGCTCGGGAAAAACGACCACCTTGTATGGCTGCCTCAATACCATCAACAAACCAGATCGCAAAATCATCACGGTTGAAGACCCCGTAGAGTATGAACTTCCCGGCATCAATCAGGTGATGGTGAAAACAGATATTGGCATGACCTTTGCAGCGGCACTTCGTGCTATGATGCGTCAGGCTCCCAATGTGATCATGTTAGGAGAGATTCGAGACGAGGAAACGGCGGGTATTGCAATTCAAGCAGCGTTGACGGGCCACCTTGTGTTTTCCACTCTACATACTAATGATGCGCCGGGAGCTGTTGCGCGTTTGGTTGATATAGGTGTGAAGCGATTTTTGATAGCATCCGCTGTGAGGGCGATCATTGCTCAACGACTAGTAAGAAAACTTTGCCCTAATTGTAAATTGCCGGCTACGCTGACGGAGAGGGAAATGCAGACCTTGAATCTCGACTTACGCCAGGTTGCGGAGAGTAATATCATGAGTCCTAAGGGGTGTGAAATGTGTCGTAATCTAGGTTACCGAGGCCGCATGGGAATTTTTGAGTTATTCAAAATCGATGATGAGGTGCGACATCTCATCAATGAGGATTTGACTTCACCACAGCTGAGACGCAGGGCACGTGAATTGGGCATGCGCACACTTCGCGAAGACGGTATTCGCAAGGTTCTGGCGGGGATCACTGCCCCTGATGAAATTCTCCGTGTAACGACATCCGACAATGATTAATTAAATGTAGCATTCTAGAGCTCGCATAAGGCCCCCGCAAAAAAATGCACTCACGATCTAATCCGCAACACTAACCAGCTTCCATGGACCACTCACAACTTATCGACATCTTTATGAACCGAGGCTTGGTTGATCAATACCTCGCTGATGATATCCTCATGGAGGTCGAAAACAGTGGTAAGGATGTACCTGAGATTTTAACGGACTATGAGGTGATCCAGAAAGAAGAGGATGTATGGCCCATCATTGCGAATGAGTTGGGTGTTGGCATTGTTAGTGACCTCATCCACTTTAATGCGCCTCCAGAACTACTGGCTATTATCCCCGGAGGCATGGCTCGTCTGCACGGAGCTTTCCCTGTGAATATAGATAGTCAGGGACTTACCGTTTGCCTAGTCGACCCGCTCAACCCGCAGGTGCTGGAAGATTTACGTTTTGCGCTAGGCAAAGAGATCATCCTTGCTGTTGCGCCCAGTCATATCGTTGAAAAGAAAATCAACGAGGCTTATGGCGGAGAAGGCCAGGCCTTGGATGAGATCCTAAATCAGCTCAACGCAAGTGCAGATGATGGCAGCGATGCGTCAGGAAAGAATGCCGAAGCAGAGGCAAACTCGGCGCCAATTATCCGCTATGTTGACCTGGTATTATATCAAGCGATCAATGAGGGGGCCTCGGATATTCATTTTGAACCTTTCGATCAGGATTTTAAAATACGTTACCGGGTAGACGGGGCATTGTACGAGATGGCGCCGCCACCGTCGCACCTTGCGCTACCGATTATCTCGCGCCTTAAGGTGATGTCTAACATGAATATCGCTGAAAAGCGGATTCCGCAGGATGGGCGTATTGTGAAACACGTTGGCGAAAAGCAGGTCGACATGCGTGTCTCCTCGCTTCCCACCCAGCACGGGGAAAGTATCGTGCTTCGGGTGCTAGACCGTAGTAATATTAATTTAAGTTTAGATATGCTTGGGATGCCGCCGGCAATTTTTGATTATATCAACAAAACGGTGCGCAAGCCTAACGGTATTTTTGTATGCACAGGTCCGACTGGAGCAGGCAAAACAACAACACTGTATGCGGCCCTCAAGGAGATTAATACCATGGACTCAAAGCTGCTGACTGCCGAGGATCCAGTTGAATATGATGTCGATGGAATCGTTCAGGTTCCAGTCTATGAGTCGATTGGTTTGACCTTCTCAAAAATACTTCGAGCGTTTCTTCGACAAGACCCTGACCGTATTTTGGTGGGAGAAATTCGTGACGTCGAGACCGCTCAAATTGCGATTCAAGCTTCACTAACTGGGCACCTTGTTCTTAGCACTTTACACACCAATGATGCCCCGGGCGCGGTGACTCGACTTATCGATATGGGAACGGAACCATTCTTGGTAGCGGCTTCGCTTGAGGGGATTCTAGCCCAGCGGCTACTTCGTACTATTTGTAAAGATTGTCGTGCCTCTTATGAGCCAAATGAGGCTTTGTTGAATCAGCTTGGTGTTTCCTCACACGAATTAGGTGATAAGGAATTCTACACGGGTAGAGGCTGTGACGTCTGTGATCAATCAGGCTACAAGGGGCGTCGAGGTTTGTTTGAGTTGCTCGATATGTCAGACCCTATCCGGGAGCTCGTTACCGATCGAGCCCCTACCGTAGTCATTAAACAAAAAGCGATTGAGTTGGGTATGAATACTCTGCGTGAAGACGGATTGCGCAATATTTACGAGGGCAACACCACTATTGAGGAGGTGCTTAAGTACACCTAAAAACCAGAGGATTGCGGGAAATCGCATGTTGGTGGGGGATGATTGGGTGATGCGTTATCCATAGGCAGTATTAAACTCTGCGAATTTTAGTATTTCCAAATGCAATTGTATTATGCAGAATAGGGGAAGGCTCTTATTGCAGCACAACAATTATGGCGAATTTTCTATATCTAGCTCTCGATGCTAAAGGCGAACAAACTACTGGAAGCGTTCAGGCAACCACTGAATCAGATGCAATTCAGCAGCTTCGATCGCAGGGGCTCTACCCCACTCAAGTTGTCCAAGAGGGTAAAGGAACTTTAGCGGAGGGAGGCAAAGGCAAAACGCGGGGTAAGAAAAAAGTCAGAGCAAAGGCTGGTGGCAAGGTAAAGGCTGAGGTTTTAATGATCTTTACTCGCCAGCTGGCGACCTTGATCGAAGCAGGCCTACCACTATTACGAGGCCTTAATACCCTAGAAAAGCAGGAGCCTGATCCTGTGATGAAAGCGACTATTTCAGCGCTCTCAGAGTCAGTTCAATCAGGTGCGACATTCTCAGAAAGTCTTGCTCAGCACCCCCAGATTTTTAACAAGCTATTTGTCAATATGGTCAAGGCTGGTGAGCTCGGTGGTGTGATGGAAGTCGTGCTTGTACGTCTTGCTGAATATGCTGAGAAAGCAGCAAAACTAAAGAGCAAGCTCACTACCGCGATGGTGTACCCTTCGATCGTGATGTTCATCGCGGTCGGTATTTTGGTTTTCTTGTTATTAGTGGTTGTGCCAAAATT
>JAQXBQ010000098.1 GCA_029252325.1 Akkermansiaceae bacterium | reverse complement strand
TCATTAATGCGTTTACAAACGCCACGGACCCGGCCGAGCAGGCGCTCCACCCCGAGGAAGTTGCGCTCTTGGTAGTGCTTGGCCATTTCAATGAGGAAGGAACCATCACCGCAACCGAGGTCGATCTCCAGGGGGTGGTCATTGCCAAAGATCTCATTTGCACTATGTCGGCGGAAGTAATCCGTGGGCATAAATTCGCCAGGTTCTGCGACACGAGAACACTGGGGGGAGTGGGAGCTGGTTGGTGGGGCGTGGGACATTTGGAGAAATATGAGGAGCAAGTAATTTGGAATGCATTGCGCTGCGAGTCAACCTCTTCAATGAGAACTTGAACTAAAGCTGTGGTGCAGCGGGTTGCCTCCACTTTAGCGGGAGCTTTGATGCGACATCCTCTTTTTAAGTATGCTGTAAAAAACTTTCAACTTTGAAAAAACAAGTTATCAAGCGGCTGTGAATGTTGCCGAGCTGGAGCGTGTCTTCGAAAAAAACTTTGCTGAGCGTGGGGAGCTCGGTGCTTCGGTTAGTGTCTGGAAGCGGGGTGAGAAGGTTCTGTCGTTGCACCGGGGGTGGTGTGAACGAGAGCAGGAGCGGGCGTGGACGGCGGAGACTCTGGTGCCTTTTTACTCATGTACTAAGGGGCTGGCAGCGGCGACGATGCTGATGGTTCTCGAGGAACATGGGCTTAACCCAGATGATAAGGTGCGGGCTGTCTGGGACCAATTTCCGATCGAGCAGGGGAACTTTGCCCAGCTGATGTCACATCGGCTAGGGCTGGCGGCGCTAGATACGGCAGCAACGACCTGGGATCATGATAAGGTGATCGCAGCGGTGGCAAAGCAGCAAGCGAATTGGCCCCTGTATCTTGATGACGGTGGTTCAGGTGGCCACGGATACCATCCGCGGGTGATGGGCTTTATTTTGGATGAGCTGGTGCGGCGCATAACGGGAAACACCTTAGGGCAGATATGGCGGGAGAAAATTGCCGAGCCGCTCGGGCTTGAGGCGTGGATTGGCTTGCCTGAGAGTGAGTTTCACCGGGTGGCGTCGCTTTATCCGGGGAAGCAGAGCCAGGCAGATGTGGGTAGTGCATTTTATAAGGAGCTTGCTACTGCTGACTCGCTGGTGAAGCGGGCCTTTGCCTCGCCACGAGGTATGCAGTCTGTGCGTGAGATGAACGAGCCACGCGCGTGGCAGGCTGGCTTTCCAGCGATGGGCGGGGTCGGCACGGCGACTGCGGTGGCGAAGTTTTACCAAGCCGCTTGTGGGGCGATTGATTTTTTCAGCCCACAGGTGCGTGAGTGGATGGAGTGCACCCGCAGTAGCGGGGATGACAAGATCCTGTGCACGCCGACGGCCTTCTCATGTGGCTTCCAGCTTGATCCCTTGGATAGCTTTGGCCGTAAAACACGTCATCATTATGGCCTGTCTCGACGTGCCTTTGGTCACCCTGGTGCTGGGGGGAGCCTCGCCTTTGGTGATCCCGAGAATGGTCTATCCTTTTGTTATGTGATGAATCAGATGGAGCTGTGTTCGTTGCCTAAAGACAAGAGTTTAGATTTGGTGAAGGCGATTTACTTGTCTTGATGACAAGCGCATAGTGCGCTCCGCGCTTGCAAAGCTTGCTTCTCTAGTACAAAGGAAGGCATGCACTCTTTTCATTATCAGAATGGTTCTCTCCACTGTGAGGATGTTGATCTGGCTGGGCTCGCTGATGAGCATGGCACTCCTGCTTATGTATACAGCGCGACGACGATCCGTGATCACTACCGCAGACTTGATCAGGCCTTAGCTGGGCTGGATCACGGTATCGAGTATGCCGTCAAGGCAAACTCCAATCTGTCTGTGCTGAAGCTGCTCGTCGATGAGGGTAGCGGTTTTGATATTGTCTCCGGTGGTGAGCTTCGCCGTGTGATTGAGGCGGGTGGTGATCCAGGTAAGTGCACCTTCGCTGGTGTCGGTAAAACCCGCGAGGAGATTGAATATGCAATTGAGAAGCAAATCTATTGTTTCAATGCAGAGAGCGAGGAAGAGGTCGTCTTCATTGACCAAGTGGCGGGTGAGATGGGCAAGGTGGCTCCCGTGGCGTTCCGAGTGAATCCGAATGTTGATGCCAAAACACACAAGTATATCTCCACGGGCAAGTCAGAGAATAAGTTCGGGGTGGACTTCGAAGTGATCGATGCTGCTTATGAGCGCGCCTCTAAGCTGGTGAATATTTCGTTGCGTGGCCTGCAAATGCACATCGGCTCGCAGCTGACTTCTTTGCAGCCGCTCATTGAGGCGGTTGAGAAGGTGACTCCGCTTGCCGTTCGCCTCAAGGAGGCCTATGGCATTGAGTTTTTCTCCATCGGTGGTGGGGTTGGTATTGTCTATGATCCTGCACTTGAATCTGGCAAGCCGGACTGGTGGGCTGCTCAGGAGGAGGAACACAAGCCGCTGACGATTGAGCAATATGCCGAGGGGGTCATGCCTGTTCTCAAGGAAAGCGGACTCAAGATTTTGCTCGAGCCAGGTCGCTACATTGTCGGCAATGCCGGTGTGCTGTTGACTCGTTGCCTCTATGAGAAAAAGGGCAGTGCGAAGACTTTCCGTATCGTTGATGCCGGTATGAATGACCTTATCCGCCCGGCACTTTACGAAGGCCACCACGAAATCGTGCCGCTCAACGAGCCGACAGGATCAAGTAGCTCGGTGGACGTGGTCGGGCCTGTGTGTGAGACAGGGGACTTCTTCTGTCAGAGCCGGGAGTTGCCTGATTTTGTCCCTGGTGAAGCGATCGCACTCTTGAGTGCTGGTGCTTACGGTTTTGTCATGGCGTCTAACTACAACTCACGCGGCCTGCCTGTTGAGATTCTTGTCGAAGGTGCTGAGGCAAGGGTGATTCGCCCACGCCAGACGATAGAAGATATCCTTGCCAGCGAGAAGGCTGCGCTGTAGGTTAGCCATTTTCAGAAACCTGATGAAAGGTTGGCTTTAAACTTCCTGTATTAAACAAAAAAAAAAAATCACATTTGCTATTTCGGTGGGCTTGTTCCTGCTGACTCCTATTTTTGCTGATCACCATGCAGGATCACATGGGCATAAACATAAACATGGGCACAAACATGAAGCCGGGCAGGTTGTTGCCGACAAGGTCAGTGAGTCACTCTTCAATGGTAAGGATCTAACGGGTTGGAGTGGGGATGCCAAGTTCTGGTCGGTGAAGGATGGCGTCATTCACGGCACCACGCACGAGCACAAGGCTAATGGCAATACCTTCCTCGTCTATCAGGGCGAGGATGTCGGTGATTTTCATCTCAGCTTCGAAGCACGCTGTGTGGATAACAATTCGGGTGTGATGTTTCGTAGCTCACTGGTGAAGGGGAATCCTTTTGCGATGGCAGGCTACCAGTGTGATATTCACCCTAAAGCCCCCTTCACGGCGATGATCTATGGTGAGCGTATGGGCAAGCGTGGTATTATTATTACGCGGGGCCAGAAGATGGTGATTGATGAGGGTGGTAAGAAGAATGTTATTTCTCAGGAGAAACCTGAGGCTGTCGATATCAGTGACTGGAACACTTATGAAGTTATCTGCAAGGGCAACCACATCATCCAAAAGCTCAATGGCAAGGTGGCGATTGACTTGGTCGACAATGACCCCGGCAAGTTACTCAGTGGCAAAATCGGTCTGCAACTACACGCAGGCGTGCCGATGAAGGTGGACTTCCGCAATATCACGCTGCAGCGCCTCGACAAGTAGGGTCGGCCTTATTCGTGGGTAGCAGATTTCTCTCTCTGCCTTTGGCTCTATTCTATCGGTTGAGACATCAATACTCAGGTCTTACTCCTTCGGGTCTTCACCGTGTTTTCCGTTGTATTTGCCAAGCAGAAACCACAGCAAGACGAGCCCGACTAGTCCAGCAATAAGACCAGGCCATAGCTGCTCGGTCACGCCTGCTAGGATGAAGCCTGGACACAGAGCGAAGCCGGCGGCAATCAGAGCATAGGGCATCTGAGTCCTCACGTGCTCAAAGGGCTCAATGCCCGACGCTAGTGAGGAGACAATGGTGGTGTCGCTGATTGGTGAGCAGTGGTCTCCAAAGACGGCGCCACTGAATGCGGCTGCAATGACTGAGGGGATCATAGAAGGAACCGTGCTGTGGACTGCTGCATCTGGGCTGCCTATCGATGCTGCCAAGGGGATGACCAAAGGGATGACGATTCCCATGGTTCCCCAGCTGGTGCCAGTGAGAAAGGAGATACTTGCAGCAGCCAGAAAAATAAGCCCTGGCAGAAACCAGTCGGGGACGGTTCCTGAGAGTAACTGCCCGATCCAGACGCCTGCATCAAGCTGCTTGAGGCTCGAGCTCAGTGCCCATGCGGCAACCAATATGAGTGCGGGAGCGAGCATGCGCTCCATTCCGCCCATAAAGGCTTTGCCATAGGAGACCGGTGCGCTGCGCGGATAAACTAGAGCTGCGACTAAGCAGGTGCTGAGACCTGTGAACACAAGCATCAGTGCGGTGTCGGCGGCGGCAAAGGTATCGAACCATTGAGCATCCGATGCCCCGCTTCCCCCATGCAGAGCTTGAGAGCCGCTCCACCACAGACTGGTGGGCAGCATGATCAGCATGAAGAGTAGCGGAAGCCACACCGTGTGCAGTCCTGCGCCTTGTTGTTGAGCACTTTTTGCCAGCTCGACGCCTGTCGCGGCTGGGATGTCATCATTGGGGTCAGATCTCTTGGAAGCTGTCGAAATGATGTTCCAGCGGCGGTGGATCACAATAGCCACCAGTATTAGAGTGAACCAGCAGTAATAATTTCCTGGTAAGGAGCTCAGGAACATAGAGTAGGGGTTCGCCTCGATTTGCGCCGCGTTCAGGCCTTCTTTGATCATCGATAGTTGGTAGGCGATCCAAGTTGAAAGTAGAGCTAGACAAGCTACGGGGCTACTCGTGGAATCAACAATATAGGCCAAGCGACTTCTGGGGCTGCCGGTGCGATCATAGACCGGCCGCATGGTGCTGCCAACCAACATGCTGTTGGCGAGGCCGTCAAAAAAACATCCGAAGCCGAGGGCATATGTGACCCATTCCATCCTCTTAGATCCGTGTTTGGCTCCAGCAGTGAGTCGATTGACGAGGGTTGAGATGCCGCCGCCGCCATTGAGTAGTCCGACAAATCCACCCATGATAAGCGTGAACATCAGCACGCAGAGGTTCCAACGGCTTTGCAGGGCAGGGAGCAGTAGGTCATTGAGCAGAAAAAGAGGCGATCCCCATGCCGAGGGGGCGAGTATGACGGCTCCAGCCAATGCTCCTCCCGCAAGGCCCAGAAGTGCCGAGCGGAATACAAATACCAAGGTCAAAGCGCATAGGCTGGGTAGGACAGGGGTGCAGACCCACTCTGCTTGTCTGCTCATCAGTAAAAGAATGGGCCAGATTGTGAGGATGATAACGTTTCGTGAAAACCGCATGCGGGGTATGCTGATGGAGGTCGCCGCTGATGGCGAGTCCCAATGAGGCGATTTCTTGCTACCTGGAGAGGGTCAAATGATCTTTAATACGTAGGTCTTGGCATCTGGCTGTGGGTTTCTTCGGTTCTTGATGCCCTTATTTTAGTGGTGAATTTGTCAATTCTGGCTTGCCAGATGATCATTCTCTGGTATCTACCCCATCCCGCGCGGTGTGCAGGACTGTCCAGACGGACTATTATACCGGTTTTGATTTATCCTCTAGTGAGAGTAAATCAGCGTTATGAGCACACCTACCAACATTATAAAACACACCACCTCATAAGGATATGGCACGTATTTTCGGTATTGAAATTCCGAATGAGAAGCGCATCGAAGCTTCTCTTCCCTACATCTATGGCGTTGGCCCATCAACGGCAAAACGCATTCTCGAGCAAGCAGGAGTGGATTCTGACATCCGCACCGGCCAGCTTACTGAAGAGCAACTCGTAAAGATTGCTCAAGTCATCACATCAGAAGGTATCCTCATTGAGGGTGATCTTCGTCGTGAAAAGCAAGCAGCCATGAAGCGCTTGCAGGCTATTAACTGCTACCGCGGAATTCGCCACAAGGTGGGACTTCCTGTGCGTGGCCAACGCACAAGCACCAACGCACGAACCCGCAAAGGTAAGAAGCGCACAGTTGGAGTAGCTAAGTAACCCACTAAAACAGAAAATTTATTATTATGTCTGAAGAAGAAATCAAAGACGATGCAGCTGAAACACCAGTTGCTGAGGAAGCTAAAGCGCCAGAAGCGCCTGCAGCTGAAGCGCCTGCTGAGACACCTGCCACAGAAGCTGGAGCAGCTGGAGAAGCATCTGCTGAAGATGCACCCAAGGCACCAGAAAAGAAGCGTGACATTTTCGCTGAGATTGCTGGTGGTGAAGAAGAGCAAATTCGTATTCACAAGGCCAAGAAGAGCAAGAATGTTCAAACGGGTATTGTGCACATTACCGCTACTTTCAACAACACATTGGTGAGCGTCACGGACGTCAACGGCAATGCAATTGGTTGGTCAAGTGCTGGCAAGATGGGCTTCAAGGGATCACGTAAGAGCACAGCATACGCTGCTCAAGTGGTTTGCCAAGATGCCTGCCGCCAAGCAATGAGCCACGGCTTGAAGGAAGCAGAAGTTCGCGTCAAGGGACCTGGTTCCGGCCGTGAGTCTGCAGTTCGTGCCGTTCAAGGCCTCGGGGTCAACATTTCCGCTATTAGGGATGTTACACCGATACCGCACAACGGCTGCCGTCCAAAGAAAGCACGTCGCGTGTAATTATTCATCATCTACTAACTCTTTAACTTATTTCATATCATGGCTCGTTACACTGGCCCCAAAGATAAAATCAGTCGCCGTTTCGGCGTCGCCCTATTCGGTCCTTCTAAAGCCCTCGAACGTCGTGCATTCCCTCCTGGGCAGCATGGTGTCCGCGCAGGTCGCCGCAAGAAGTCAGACTACGCAGTCGCTCTCGGAGAGAAGCAAAAGCTTCGTTTCCAGTTCGGCGTGCTTGAGAAGCAATTCCGCCTATACTATGCAGAGGCAAGCCGTCGCCGTGGGGTGACTGGTGAAGTTCTCTGCCAACTCCTTGAGCTCCGTCTCGACAACGTCTGCTACCGTCTCGGTCTGGGTAACACCCGCTCCGCGTCACGCCAGATGGTCAACCACGGACACATTGAGGTCAACGGTAAGCGTGTTGATGTCCCAAGCTACCAATGTAAGCCTGGTGACGTAATTACCGTGCAGGACAAGCCAAGCTCACAGCAGCTCGGTCTCCGTTACATGGATCTGACTCAAGCTGTTCCACTTAAGGACTGGCTCACACTCGATCGTGCAGACATGAA
Source organism: Akkermansiaceae bacterium (assembly GCA_029252325.1). Classification (GTDB taxonomy): domain Bacteria; phylum Verrucomicrobiota; class Verrucomicrobiia; order Verrucomicrobiales; family Akkermansiaceae; genus Oceaniferula. The sequence goes on along the minus strand of JAQXBQ010000098.1, from coordinate 10,870 downwards.
GGGTAGCATTACCCGTGTTCCAGAAAACGATGACTTCGACCACCAGGTCAACGTTCAGCTCGTTGTGGAACTCTACTCTCGTTAATCGAGCAAGGATTCAAACGACCTCACGGTCCGATATATTTACAGCCGGCGGTGTGCATTGCATACCGCCGGTTTTTTATGCATGGCTAGCTACTTGCTAGCGGTCATTTGCTTTTTGAGCCACATCTCAACCCAGATAGGGGCAAAGGGCACTAACGATGCCATGAAGATCCAGAATGGCGGCACGATATTCCATTTTTGCTTAAGCATTGTATCCAGCAGTGCGGCACAGAAAATACAAAAGAGGACGCCATGAAGCATACCCACTATTTTTACAGCTTGAGGCTCACCCCAGATGTATTTCAGGGGCATGGCAATACCTAGCAATATGAGATAGGATAAAGCTTCGACTATGCTGATGATGCGAAGACGACCAAGTGGAGAACTGAGCATGAGCATTTGATAGTGGTTGATGACGAAAATGACAAGAATTTGGTCTTTGGATTTTTGGTAGTAAAATTTAGACTGCGGCATGCAGCGAGGAATGTTGGAATGTTTTTTGGTGTCTTTGAAGTTAGGCTTAACGTCTTTTGGCGGCCCTGTCGCGCACCTTGGTTACTTCAGAGAAACCTATGTGGAGCGTGGCAAGTGGTTGAGCGAAAAGCGCTTTGCTGAGCTCTTGGCATTGACCCAGTTTTTACCGGGGCCGGCGAGTAGCCAGCTTGGCGCGGCCATAGGTTACGAGCGAGCTGGTTGGCTGGGAGGCCTTGCAGCTTGGTTTGGGTTCACCTTGCCATCGGCGTTGGCGATGATTGCTTTCGCAGTGGGCATGGGCAGTATTCAAGATTGGTTTGGTGTCGGCTGGCTGCACGGGCTAAAACTAGCTGCGATTGCTGTTGTGGCGGTTGCTTTGTTAGGTATGCGTAAAGGTTTATGCCCACGTTGGCCTGAAATGATTTTAGCGATCGTGGCCTTGGTCGTTCTTAGGGTGCTGCCTGAGCTGTGGATTCAGCCTGTGGTCATTCTCATGGGTGGGGTTTTGGGGGGCGTGGTATTTCACAAGGAAGAGGCTGGGTCTCAAGCTGAGCAATCGCGGCATGTGCATCAGGCAAAGAAGGAAGGTCTGCCGCTGCGAGGACTGGTGGTCATCAGCTTAGTGATGGCGGCAATGATTATTGTGCCATTACTCGTCCAAGGTGGTCGAGACGCGCAAGCAACGGGTGGCCTGTTTCGTGCCGGAGCACTGGTCTTTGGTGGCGGGCATGTTGTCCTGCCATTGCTTGAGTCGAGCACGGTCGACACTGGCATGGTTACCAAGGATACGTTTTTGGCGGGTTACGGTGCTGCTCAAGCAGTGCCCGGGCCGCTTTTTACTTTTGGTGGTTTTTTGGGAGCTGCTATTGGGGTTTTTGGCAATGCGTGGGTCGGTGGAGCTGTCGGTATTGTGGCTATTTTTCTGCCGGGGATGTTGCTGCTAGCAGCTGGGCTGCCAGTCTGGAATCGACTCAAAGAATTTGCCTGGGCACGAGCTGGTGTACGGGGAGCCAATGCGACGGTGGTTGGGCTACTAGCCGCGGCGTTGTTGGGGATGCTAACTAGCGCGAATGTCGGAGGCTTGCTAGATGGTATCTGGATTTTTCTGCTGGCATTGGCTATTTATTTTAAATGGCTGCCAGTGTGGTTGCTGGTCATTATGGCAGCGGTGCTCGGTGGCTTGATTGTGTGATTAGCTGTTTTTACCTGAGTCTAGGCACTACAATCTTTGACGGCCCTGGCGAGAAATTGAAACGGATCATCTGAGGTGGGTATATATTCCTGACCTATGAAGCCATCAAAGCCTGTCGCTTTTATTGCCTGAGCAATCGCTGAGTAGTTGAGCTCTTGGGTCTCGTCAAACTCATGCCTACCGGGAACCCCTGCAGTATGATAGTGGCTGATGTGTTGGTGATAGGTTTGGATAGTTCGTATCACATCACCCTCCATGATTTGCATGTGGTAGATATCGTAGAGTAGTTTGAAATGAGGTGAGCCAATTCGTTGACAAAGTGCGGCACCCCATGCTGTGTGATCACACTGGTAATCTGGGTGGTCTATTTTTGAATTGAGCAGTTCCATGACAAGGGTGATGCCGTGTTGCTTTGCCAGTGGGATGAGTGGAGCGATGCCAGCTGCACAGTGTGCAAGGCCCTGCTCGTCATCAATGCCCTCTCGATTGCCTGAGAAGCAGATGACCTGCTTCACGCCCAGGGCTGATGCTGCGGGAATGAGGTCACGATAAATGGCGTGTAGGGCTGGGTGAAATGATGGTTTGTTAAATCCTTTCTCAATTTCACCGATGTCGTTTTCATCAGGGTGAGCTGCGGTAATGGAGCATTCGAGCCCTTGGCTTTGTGCGGTGGGGATTTCATCGAGCTTGAGCAAGTCGATGCCTGTGATGCCCATTGAGAGGCATTTCTGACAAAGCTCATCGAGTGGAGTGGAGCCAAAGCACCAGCGGGAGACAGAATGTTTGATCATGGTTGCAAGAAGGCAAAGCTATAATATAATGAAATCTGAATGGGAAGTTTAGCTTCCCAAGATTGATGAAAAACTTTCGCAACCCAGAGACCGTTTAGGTGTTTTATGGGGGAGAAGGTGATTTAAACGATTTGATTACAACATTATGAAAGCAGGTATTATCGGACTAGTTGGAGCCCTTGTCATCGGCGGGGCAGGTGGATTTATGGTAGGTAAAAAATCAACGCCAAGTGCCGATAATGCTGCAGATGATGAGGCGCGTTCAGCTCGTCGTAATAATGAGTCGTCATTGTCTTATTCATCTGCGAGGTCTGCTGAGCCATCTGACGCAGACAAGGGCAAACGTGGACCGAGAGTAGACAGCGCAGCTGATGCCATGTCCTTACCCGGCCAGAACAACAGGTTGCGGTCGTTAATGGACTACTATGCCGGGTTGGGCCCTTCGGAATTTAAAGAAGAAGCAGAAAAGCTAGAGGAACTACCATGGAGCGAGCGCATTATGGTTGGCTATCTGCTATTTGCACGCTGGGGAGAAGAGGATCCAACAGCGGCGATGGCCTACACCAAGACGATGGGCTTCACTGGTGTCTTTGTGAAAAAAACAGTCGTTCAAAGCTGGGCTTCAAAGCGCCCTCAGGAAGCTGCTGATTACTACGCAGCCAATGCGAGTGATTTTCGCATGGGCTCGATGATGGGAGGGCGAGGACGCGGAGGAGGCTCTGCAGCCTCGGTCATCGCAATGGAGTGGGCACGTCAGGATAGCGAGGGGGCAATGACTTGGGCAAAATCACTCGAAGCAAGTGACCAAAGTGATGCTATGAAGGGGATTTTCAGGCAGGCGGCCACTGATGATCCAGCTAGGGCAGCAGGTATGCTGGGCTCAATTACTGATGATAAAGCACGAGAAAGTGCCCAGAATACCATTGCTCGAGAGTGGGGTGGCAAGGACTGGAATGCAACTAAGTCTTGGATCGCCGGTTTGCCATCCGACCAGCAAGAGGCGGCTACGGCAGGCGCGTTGCGGGGATTGGCGGATGCTGATGCTGCAGCGGCTGCTGCTGAGATAGGAAGTCTGTCCGAGGGTAATGATCCCAATGACACCATGCGCAGTATTGCCCGTAAGTGGGGGCGTGACGACCCCAAGGCCTCAGCCGAGTGGGTGATGGAAAATGGTAATGAATCTTCTCAGGCTCAAAGTATTGGTAGTGTGATGTCCTCATGGGCCAGCAAGGACCCAGTAGCCGCATTGGATTTTGTCAACGAGCAGGAGGAGGGTAAGGTTCGTGATAGCGCAGCCTCATCTTTCGTCATTGCTAATCAGGCAGGCGATATTGCCCAGAATATCAGGCTGGCAGAGACGATAGGTGATGAGGGCATGCGTCGGCGTGCGATTGGCATTACAGCCACGGCTTGGATGCGCCAAGACAAAGAGGCGGCAGGTCAGTATCTTGATACGACTGAAGCCTTGAGTGATAAGTCAAGGCAGCGGATCAAGCGCTTCGCCGAGGGTGGCGGGCACTGATAGCTAGGTTGCCTTGCTTGCCGCTGCTTCCTTTTCGATATCTTCGATCAAGTCGAGCTCAGGGCGAAAATCGGCTGCATGGTAGGAGCTCCTCACGAGCGGGCCACTGGCAACGTGGCGAAACCCTTTGGCTAGTGCGATCTCCTTGTATTCGTCGAATTTCTCAGGCTTGATGTAATTGACCACTGGAAGGTGTCGAGGAGAGGGGCGAAGATATTGTCCCATGGTAAGGACGGTAACGTCATGCGCTCGCAAGTCGTCCATGGCTTGGATGATTTCGTTCTCTTTTTCCCCGAGTCCGAGCATTAGTCCACTCTTGGTGACTACCTTGCCCCCAGCGATGGCCTTGGCTTTTTTGAGCACGCTGAGTGAGCGTTGATACTTGGCACGGCTTCGGACTAGCGCAGTGAGTCGCTCAACGGTCTCGATGTTGTGGTTGAAGATGTGTGGGCGAGCACTCATGCAGAGCTCGAGGGCGAAGTCCTTGTCGTTGAAGTCTGGGGTCAGAACTTCGATAATGATACCTGGGTTGTGGCTACGAACTGCCTCGATCACATTACGGAAGTGCTCAGCACCTCCGTCGCGTAAGTCGTCTCGTGCTACCGCAGTGATGACGACGTGTGATAGATCCATGCGCTTGCAGGCTTCGGCAACGCGTTGAGGCTCGTCTGCCTCGAGGGCATCCGGGCGAGCAGTCTTAACAGCACAGAATCCACATGCACGGGTGCACTTTTCACCAGCGATCATGAAGGTCGCTGTTCCGTGGCTCCAGCATTCCCAGCGATTTGGGCATTGGGCTTCTTCACAAACGGTGACCAGATTGAGGTCGCTGACTAAAGATTTCGTCGACCAAAATTTGGGGTCATTGGGTAAACGTACCTTGATCCAATCGGGCTTGCGCTCGGTGTGGAGGGCTGGGTCCATTTTCATTTTTGGGCCGTGGCAATTCATATCATTGTTGTAACCACGGAGTTACAAGTTTCAAGTTTGAAGTTTGGCAGCTCATGGAATGTGAAGCTCAAATGATGATTCGGCGGCATGCTTGCCGTTGATGAGCAATTCGATCTTGTGAATCCCTTGGTAATGGCGCCGGGTGGTAACCTTCTTGAAGGGGTGCGATTTTTCCAAGGTGATCGATTGTCCGGGCTTGAGACGTAGGTTTTTCCATTTAAAGACCTTCGCCGAGCTTTGTCCATTCGCTTTAACGTAGTGAACCGCATAGTCGAAGACGAGGTATTGCTTTTCGGTGGCACAAGAGGTGATATTGACTGCCATACCGAGGGGTTCTCCCAGCATGAGGTGCTTGTGAGAGAGGATCGGGGCCTCCACGCTTAGTTGTGGTTTGCGAGTGAAACCCAGTAGAGAAAAGACCTCAGGGTGACCCTCTTTGACTAGGGTTCTGGTTGCGTGCCGTATGATCCACTCTCGTGCGGTTACTCTCTCGGCTTGCCACGATTTACATGTTGCGATGACCAGTTTGGGGTGGTCCTTGGAAATGTCATTCAAGTTGTTGGCAACCGAACGTCTTACGTAATCAGAGGGGTCGTCTTTGAGGTTTTCAAGCAAGGAGATGACAGGCGCTGGGTTTGCGATGTATTGTGGTAGCTGTTTACCCCACGGCAATCGAGGTCTCATTCCTTCAGATGCCAGTCTACGAACGTGTTCGTCGCTGTCCAAGCACCAGATGAGCATTTGGTTGTAGGCCTCCTCTGGATGAACTTCTAAAAAAGACCGGATGGCAAACTCAGCGGTAAAAAGAGGGGTTAGCTTGCGCAACAATGGTAAGGAGATCTTTGGGTGGTTTAACCCAAATTTGGCAATGTAATCGACGACGGGCCACGCAGCGAAATAATATTGGTGGTCTTGATCAGGCTCTGGCCAATGTTCTTTGATTTCGTCAAGGATGCGTGCGGTCTCCGGAAAAGACGATGGTAGATGCACGCTCATAACGGTGATCAGGTGTCTGACGCGATCTTTGAGCTCGAGCTGATCGAGTGACGAAAGGGCATCCCGCCTGAAGCTATCCTGGCAAAAGCATGCTCCAGCAGAGTCGAGCGCATCAATGATGCGATCGACTGCAGCCTCGCCTAGGCCATCTTTCGTTAGTGCATGTTCCGCCATTACTCAGTGAGCAGTTCTTACTTTTTCATGGCAATGTATTTTGCTGCAGAGAGCAAGCGGATTTCATTGTTTTCATGGATGGACATTTGCTGATTTCAAGCGATGCTCACGCGCGTGTCCACAAGCTCATCGATATTAGAAAATCGCCAGCCTGAGTTATTAGCTCCTGCGGGTAATTGGGATTGTGCCCGTGCGGCGGTGGCCAATGGTGCAGATGCTATTTTCTTTGGGCTGCCCAAATTTAATGCCCGTCTGCGTGCTGATAATTTTACTGAGGAGGATCTCCCTGAGTTGATGGAGTTCCTGCACAAGCATGGTGTTCGTGGCTTCGTTACCATGAATACGCTTATTTTCACGGGTGAGATGGGGGCGGCGGAGCAGCAGCTTCGTTTACTCGATGCCAGTGGTGTCGATGCCATTATTGTGCAAGATTTGGGGCTTGCTCGTTTGGCGCGCCACGTTGCTCCTCAGCTCGAAATTCATGCGTCGACGCAAATGACAATCACTTCGCCCGAGGGGCTTCAATTTGCAGATCAGCTTTACCAACTGGATCGAGCGGTGTTGGCTAGAGAGTTATCCTTGAAGGAGATTGGGAAATTTAACCCTGCCGAATGTGTGCCGCTGGAAGTCTTTGTTCACGGCGCTCTCTGTGTCGCTTATTCTGGGCAGTGCTTAACAAGCGAGAGTCTTGGTCAAAGGTCGGCGAACCGTGGCGAGTGTGCCCAAGCTTGCCGGATGCCGTATACCCTCGTCATTGATGGTGTTGAGCGTGACATGGAGGAGGTGCGGTATCTGCTCAGTCCTCAGGATCTTGCAGCAGTTGATTTGATTCCAGATCTGGTGAAGCAGGGTGTTGTCTCCTATAAGATCGAAGGTCGTTTGAAATCACCTGAGTATGTTGCCGCTATCACGAAGGTGTATCGCAAGGCGATTGATGCTGCAGTGGCAAATACAGAGAGCCCGATCACGCAAGAGGATCGCTACACAATGGAAATGACTTTTTCCCGGGGCTTGTCAACGGGGTGGCTGGAGGGCACCAATCACCCGCGATTGACGCACGGTAAATTTGGTAAGAAACGCGGTGTTTACATTGGTGAAGTCATAGCCGCCGAACGTGGCTGGGTTGAGGTTGAGCTATCTTCGGATAATCACGTGAAAGCTGGTGATGGAGTCGTTTTTGATGCTGGTGAAAATCGTGACCAAGAGCAAGGTGCGCGTATATGGGAGGTCAAAGGCAAGCGCCTGTTATTCCATCGCGATCAGAGTGGCTTGGACTGGAAACGTATCCAAGTCGGGCAGAAGGTTTGGAAAACCGATGACCCAAAACTCAATAATGCACTCAAGGCTAGCTGGAAAAATGCCAAGCTAAGACCTGTGCGCGAGAGCCTGCAGATGACTGTCTCAGGAAGTGCTGAAGGTCCTATGGTGCTCACTAGCAGGGGGGTTTCTGTCTCATCATCTGAGATGCTCGAGCCGGCGCAAACAAAGCCTTTCACCACTCAATTTCTTGAAAAGCAGCTAGGTCGACTGGGTGAGACATCATGGCAGCTCGGGGCACTGGACAACCAACTCATAGGTGCTGTGATGATGCCGGTATCAGCAGTGAATCGGCTTCGGCGTGCGCTGGTGGAGGCATTGGAGATACATAAGCCTGAGTCTCCGTTACGAGTATCTTCTGCTGGTGAGCTGAAAGATCTATTGCCTGTTCGTGAACCAGACGAGTGTCATCAGCGCGAGTTGTCTGCCCTGTGCCGATCCATGGAGCAGATCGAGGCGGCACTTGAAGTGGGGGTGAGCAACGTTTATGTCGATTTTGAAGATGTTAGGCGAGGTAAAGATGCGGTGGCTCTGGTCAGGCAAAGTCATGGTGCCCGAGTGCACCTAGCCACGCCTAGAATCCAGAAATCAGGTGAGGCTGGATTTTTCAAGGTCGTCGAACGTGCCGAACCTGACGGTGTGTTGATCCGCAACTTAGGTGGGATCGCTCATTTTAAAGATCGCACTGACCTCTATAAAACCGGTGATTTTTCCCTAAACTGTGCGAATCCAATCACAGCGCGTATTCTCAAGGAGGAGGGGAGGCTTGATCATCTAACGGTTTCCTATGATCTCAATATTAATCAGGTGCTAGATCTTTTGTTGGCCGCGCCCTCGGATTGGTTTGAGCTCACATTGCATCAGCACATGCCGATGTTTCACATGGAGCACTGTGTGTTTTGCACCTTCATGAGCGAGGGTACGAGTATTTTGGATTGTGGTAAGCCCTGTGAAAAGCATCACGTTGAGCTTAAGGATCGAGTTGGCCAATTACACACTTTGAAAGCTGATGTAGGCTGCCGTAATACACTGTTCAATGGACTCGCCCAGACAGGGGCTCGGTTTTATAACCAAATGCGTGGCACTGGCTTGCGCAGGTTCCGCGTTGATTTTCTCGACGAGAAGAATGCTGAGGCACGCCAAACGCTACAAGCCTACCAGCAGCTTTTATCGGGTGAAACATCAGGCCATCACCTTTGGCAGGATTTGGATGTGATGGAGAAGCTGGGTGTGACCGAGGGGACTCTTGAGGTGAAGTAGCTAGCTTCTTGCTAGGGGCTAGGGTTCGTAGCGATAGACTGTTTGTGATCCAGCACGAAGATAAATAAGCGGGATCGTGGTTGTGGTGACGCGGTAGATGTGGTTCCAGTTTTGATGGGCTACTTTGACACTGCTTTTGCCGACAACCTTGAGAATGATTGCGGTATGATTCTCGTCGGTGTAGGCGTAAGGATAGCGTGCGTTTTTAAACTGAATGATATCACCTGGACGGACACCTTCAGTCTGCCAGTGGATACGTCGGCCCCATACGTATCCGCCTCGGTGTCTTATGCCGGCGTGGCGGTAGGCGAGATTAGCTAGGCCCCAGCACTGGCCGTCACCGACTTTTTTGCCGATATTTTGTTCCGCAAACGCGACAATTTTTTTTGCACTAGGGCTGGGTTTGCCAATTTGCCTGACAACGGGTCTGTATTTCTTCTTTAGCCCGCTTTTGCTTCCATAATCCGAATCGTGCGAACAGGATATGGCACAGCTAATGGCTAGCATGGTGACCATACTTAGTCGGAACATGGAGTAAATATTCATCGTGTATAGCCTAGGTGTAGCAGTAGGTATCAAAACATTGTGTCTGTCATATATATAGGGGTTGATGCTAGAGGTCAAGTTGTCGTTCAGGCGCAATCGCTAGGTTTTTTTGTTTCTATGTGAATAAAGATTCTTCTGATCACGTCTACTAGGCATGAAACACAAGAAATCATGGCTTAAGTCGATAGTGGTGGCGGTAGTGTCAGCAATGATGTTATCTAGTTGTGTCACCTCCTATGATAGGAGCGGCAGGCCTATTCAGACAGTTGATCCAGCTGCTGCGGTTGTGGGGGCTGTGCTCATTGGCGCTATCGCATACTCCTCTGGTAAGGATAATGATAATCATCGTCGTCACGGTTATCATCGCCCTCGTAGGCAGCATGGCTGTTACTGATAGGCTGATTTTGTGATGCTTTGAGCGGTTTTGAACCACTGGATAGGCTGATATTTTGCTCGCATGCTGCTGAGCTATGCCTTATCCGTTGGAACAGGTGGAAAGCGCAGATTACAAAGTTAGGCTGGATATTTTTGAGGGGCCCCTCGACCTTTTGTTGTACCTGATCAAAAAAGATGAGGTCGATATCCACACCATTTCTATTGAGCGAATCACGAAGCAGTATCTCAACTATATCGATACTTTTAAGATGCTGAACATTGATTTGGCCTCTGAATTTATCGTGATGGCGGCGAATTTGATGTATATCAAAAGCAGAACATTGTTGCCCAAGTCTGTTCAACCTCCGGAGGAAGACATGGAGGAAGATGATCCGCGTTGGGAACTGATTCGCCAGCTAATCGAGTATAAGAAGTTCAAAGATGCGGCTGGTTTTCTGTCTCGTAAGGAGACTGAGCAGGAAGATCTTTTTGCTCATGTGCCAGAGAAGGTAGCACCGCCAGCTGATGAGGATGAGCCGCTACCGGATGTCAATATTTTTGACCTCATCCGTGCGTTTCAAAACGTACTGAAACGCTTCGAGGAATCGACAGATCTCGGTGATATTGTCGATGATCGTTATACGGTGGCTGACAAGATTGAATACTTGCTGGGCGCGATGAGTCCCGGAGGCTCGGTGCAGTTCTCGTCATTGTTTGCCGAAGCAACATCGAAGACAGAGGTGATCGTTACTTTCCTCGCTGTGCTTGAGCTAATGAAGATGAATCAGTTTAGAATCAGGCAGGAGAGTATCCTCGGGGAAATTGAGGTGCAGCGCAAAGAGGTGGTTTAGATTCAGCTAACCAAGCTGGGTTTTTGCCCAGTAATCAGTTCTTACGGTAGTTCTATTATGAGCATCGCTAGTGTGCTTGCAACCAGTTCGAGCCGGTGCCGGTATCTACCTTGCATGGGATGTCATGAGGCAGGGCCATCGCGGTCTCCATCTGGTTTACAATTTTAGCTGGGAGTGTCTGCTGCTCGCTGAGATGTAGGTCAAATAGAAGTTCATCGTGGACCTGGAGAATAAGTTTTGTTTTTGATTTTTCCTGGCTGAGTAAATGGTCGACTTTGATCATGGCCATTTTGATCATATCTGCAGCAGAACCTTGCACAGGGGCATTGATGGCAGC
>JAQXBQ010000088.1 GCA_029252325.1 Akkermansiaceae bacterium | reverse complement strand
GGGGCTTGGGTGCAGCGAGGGGCTTGGGTGCGGCCAAGGGTTTTGATTCAGCGAGAGGTTTGGGTGTCTTTAATGTGGGGCTGGGCGGTAGAGCCTGTCCTGAGCTTCCTCCTGTTGCTTGTGCGGAGGCGGGTTCGCTAGCACCTCGCTGGGAGTCGACAATCACATCTTTGGGATTCACGCGATCCATTGGGATGGTAACCGCTGGCGGTGGTGTTGACTGCACATTGAGTTGTGATGCTTGAGAATACATGGCGTTCACCACGGATTCTGCGGTCACCTCTGCCAAATTGGGTATTTTGATGGGAGTGGTGTGTCCTTGCATTGCCATTTTAAGGTTCTCTGCTTCTTTGGCATCACGCTTCATCCATGGCAGTTCAGCAAGGTTGGGTTTGTCTTTTTCGAAATCGCCCCAGATTTTTTCTTTATCATCAACCCACAACAGAAAGTGTTCTAGATCAGCATTAACAAGGCTTGGATCATCGGCGAAAGCGGCACCATAGAAGCGGGCAGCCTGCATAACCATGCCGTAGTGCATGAGCGCGTTGGCGATTGCTAAATTTTGCACGGCTTTTCCTTTGTTGAGCTCTTGAATACTGCTCAACAGACGAATTGCTTTTTTGGGAGCGCCTTTGCCAAGGATCTTGGCAGCGAAACCAAGTTCGAGATCAATGGAGGGTATTTCAGGGGCGTTCCATACAATTTCAGCAGCCTCTTTCGTTTTCCCTTCATTGTAGAGGATCTGAGCCAACTTCTTTCTGCTTTCCCAATCCTCTTGATTGTTATCTACGAGCTCTCGGAGGTAGGATTCGGCTAATTCTTGGGTGTTGGCTTGGTCAGACATGATAAAGGTTAATTGCGATGGGTAATCATTCTAGTCTTGTTTTGCGTGCAAGGTCTAGAACCTTTCATGTAAAAATTGCACCAATACACACAGCTTCAAGTCAGCAGCGGTGGCTTCCAAGGAGCTGTATACACGGTCTGAGTAAGCGCAGTTAGTCCGATTTTTTGAGCTCTTCGGGCACGAATTTTAAAATGGCACCATTGATGCAGTAGCGCTTGTCGGTGGGGGTGCTGAATCCCTCTCCTTTAAATACGTGTCCAAGATGAGCGTCACAGACAGCGCAGCGAACTTCTATGCGTGAGCCGTCTGGATCTATGATTGATTTGACGTTTTTTGCCTTTGAAGGATCGTAAAATGATGGCCAACCACAATGGGAATCAAATTTTTCATTGGACGAAAAAAGCTCGGCATTACAGCCCACACAATAATAGGTTCCTGCTCCCTGTTTTTTGAATGTTTGGTAGACTTCACCGTTAGGTCTCTCGGTGCCAGATTTGCGTGCGATACGGTATTGTTCGGGGGTGAGTTGCTTGCGCCATTCGGCATCAGTTTTGATAACGGGCTGCTGCGGTTGTTCGGGAGCTTGGTCTGCTGTTGCCATAGGTTGCTGTGTTTGAGCTTGGATCATGAAAGTGGCGCCGGCGATACTTGCGAGTGCCAGTAATAAAATGCGTAGTGAAATCTTCATAGATAGGTATGATGTTTTAACGTCTTAATTATTCCCTGTAGTGGGGTATTTGTCAAATTTCCCAGTGGTCAGGTATCAGCTGCCGATACCCAGTGGCAGAAAAATGTTCATGAGCATGGTGAGGAAAAAGTTAGTAATAAGAATGGCGAGGGATGAATAGACCATCGCACGTGTGGTTCCTCTGCCAACTCCCACAGCACCTTGATTGGCTATCAGGCCCTGGTGGCATGAAATGATCACAATCAGAATCCCGAAGACCATGCCTTTGATCAGGGCGATGTAAATATCACCAAGCTCGGTGTGCATCATTGTGTGGTAACTCCACCATGCTTCTGATACACCAAATGTCTTTGTACCTACGATCCATGCGGCACCTATGCCGAGTGCTGCAGCTTCCGTGATGAGCAGCGGAACAGATACGAGCATCGCCAAAAAGCGAGGAGTGACCAAGTAATCGATAGGATTGACGCTCATGGATCTGAGCGCGTCGATTTGCTCGGTGACTTTCATAGTCCCTATTTCCGCAGCCATCGATGCACCAACACGACCAGATAGCATGATGCCGGTGAGCACTGGCCCAAGCTCTCTGAGCATGCCGACGCTGACGAGAGCTCCTCCCATCGACTCCATTTGTAAGCCGCTGAGTTGAAATAAGCCCTGTGCAGCTAGAACAGCTCCCACAAAAGCACCTGTAATCAGAACTACCGGTTGGGAATTGAAGCCGATTTCGACAATTTGGTCAAAAAACTGGCGCCACCTGAGCTTGCCTCGGAGCAGCGACTCAGCAATATCGGAGACAAGTCCGATGAGCTGGCCGAGGTAGTCGTTGAGCCAGATCACTGGACGCCCCATTAACTGCAGTAGCATAGATGTATTCTACGGCTGAATGTTCTCTGGCGAAACATCAAAATGTATCTGCTTAGTGGGCTCACTTATTGCAGTGTTTGTTCTGATGTGAGGGGAAAAAAATACCCGTGTCACCTTAGTGACACGGGCTAGATTGTTTGAACTTAAGGCAGAATATGTATACTGCCTAAATTCAGGTTAATATTTACAGGGAACCTTTCAGGCTGGAAGAGCACTTGAAGCCAACGGTTTTGGAGGCTTTAATTTGCATTGCTTCACCAGTCTTTGGGTTGCGACCCTGACGGGCTGCGCGCTTCTTGACTGCGAAAGTACCAAATCCAATGAGTTGGACTTTTCCATCTTTCTTTACACCAGTAGCAATGCTGCCAAGGACAGCTGCAAGTGCATCTTCTGCGCAACGTTTAGTTGCATCATTCCCTAGGGATTTTTGAACGGCTTCGACGAGTTCGGATTTATTCATAACGCCCTTCTTATGAACTTATGATTTGATTCTGTAAAGTTAAATAATTGCGAATTTCCCCTAGGGATTGCTTGACTTGAGGGGTGGTTGGGGTTGATCGGTATGCCTTGTGCGGAATACAGGAATCCATATTTAATGGGGTTAGTGGGCTGTTAGAAACTGTTAGTTGTTTCGTTGTGCTCGATGGGGCATTGACGGGGTGCTTGTATTGTGCGAGAAGATCTTGATGAATAGTGGTGGTGAATGCGTTAGTGTGGCGATCATGCGCTCTGCCTATTTTGTTAGGTCGGTAGCCGCATCGATGCCTCTGGAATCTGACATTCAGCCGGAGTTGATGGACGCTGCGGCGGCCCAAGGGCGGGGTTATTTCCTGCCAGATGAGGACGAGCGGTTGCGTGATGTTTTTGTCAGGTACTTGTCATTACGCCAGACGCTCGTTGAGGTTGTGATCGAAATGCAGGGAGTCATGGATCGCTTGGATCGGATGAACGAGGATGTTCAGGGTGAGCGAGTCTGGGGCCTTAGGATGCGAGCATTTGTTGTGGGCTTTTTGGCTGCGGCGATGCTTAGGCGGGCGGCGTCTTTTATCGTTGATTTGGCGGCTAAACGTTCCGTTGTCAGAAAAAAGCTCGATGAGCCCGAGCCTCGATATGGCATTCCTGCAAAAAGCTTTGCGATGATTTATAAAAGCCTAGGCTCTCACCGCAGTATGTGGCGCTTCAGCTCAGCCCTGAGATTTTACAAACTAAATCATGAAGATATCGGCGCATTGGTTGAAGATCCGCTAATGAAGGATTTGATGCTGCTTTTCGATAGAGAGATTAATGCCATCAATTTTAGCAGGCGGGGCCACTTTAGTCGTAAAATACTGTATCGCCTTTATTCTTTGAAGCGTCGCCACGTCTCCGGATATAAGAAGGTAATGTTCCAATTGCTGAAGCTTAGTGGGCGAGCAGTATCAGAAATTAAGCAGCCATTCGTCAAGGCTACTGGCGAGGGCAAGCGCGTTGATGCTAATGTTTTGGCCAGCTTGAGGCCGATACTGCGTGCGGGTGATGTCTTGATCACACGACATGATGACGCGATGAGTAATCTGTTTTTGCCAGGTTACTGGCCTCATGCCGCGCTTTACATAGGTGATGCTGATGAGCGCGGAGAATTAGGTCTGCGACTCCCTGACTCAGCGGGTATCATGGAGGGAGATTGCCATTTTCTTGAGGCTAAAAAAGACGGCGTATTTCTGCGGCCCATTGAGGAGACCTTGAATGTGGATGCATTCATGGTGTTGCGCCCTCAATTAGAAGCGGCGTATCTGATTGAAGCATTATCACGCGGGCTCACGCACGAAGGGAAGCTCTATGATTTTATGTTCGATTTTCGATTATCGGATCGCATGGCCTGTACGGAGGTTGTTTACCGTGCTTATCACGGTGTTGGAGAGGTTGATAATACGATTTGTTTTGAGTTGAAACGGCATTCGGGGAGGCCATGCATCTCTGCAGAAGACCTTATTGAACAGGCTCTGGGGTCAGGCCACTTTAAGAAGTTTGCGGATTTTGGCGTTGATGGTGATAGGCTTAGAATTTTCCCATAAATGACCGCGTTGTATCTGCTTGCGGTGCAGGCACTTGCGAGTCTTTAGGATTAGTTTGTGAAAAATTTCACAAATAGACTTGCAGAGCAATGGTCTGCAAGATATGTCCCCTCCGCCCGGTTAAATACAGACACCCATTTAAACCATTTCTATGGCTCAGCTATTCTCAGTGCGCATTTACATTCCAGTTCTCCTTCTTTTACTGTCGGGGTCAGCCTTTGCTGCCGGTGGCCATCAATTGCCGCTGTATCCAGAATCGCCATTTTCCGAGGGGTCTGGTTTTTCTTGGATCTCAAACTCCATGATTATGGTCTGGCTTGCTGCAGCTATCATTGTGGTGTTTTGCCGAGCAGCTACCAAGAAGATGGCGCTCATCCCAAATGGGTTGCAAAACTTTGCTGAGTGGATTGTTGAGAGCCTTTACGATTTCTTTGGTAACATTCTTGGCGAGCACCTCGTCAAACGGACCTTTTGGTTCTTTGGAGCGACATTCCTGTTGATTCTTGTTGTTAACTACCTTGGGCTCATTCCAGGCGTGGGCACGATGGGGGTCACTGACGACCATGGTCATTTCAAGGGTCTTCTTCGCGGTGGTAACGCCGACTTGAACATGACCGCAGCGATGTCGATTACCTTCTTCTTACTCTGGCTCTACTGGTCATTCACTGAGATTGGCGTGAAGAACTTCTTTGCTCATATCTTCGCCCCGCAGGGCACATTCACCGGCTTCATGAAGGTCGGTATGATTGTCATGTTCTTCCTCGTGGGTATTTTAGAGGTTGTATCTATTTTCATCCGTCCGGTTGCTCTTAGTTTCCGTCTCTTTGGTAACATCTACGGAGGTGAGCAGACTCTTGAGGGTTTGATGGCACTGGTTCCAGAGAAGCTAGCCTTCCTGCCAGCTCTACCATTCTACTTTATGGAGCTTCTCGTTGGCCTCGTGCAAGCTCTTGTCTTTACACTGCTTTGTGCAGTATTCCTGAAACTCATGTGCAGCCACAGCGAGGAACATTAAACACTTTTGACATTAAACACTTTTGAACGTCTGACCATAGGCAACCCGTGGGGGCTTTCGAGAAACAACACTAAATAAACCAAACAATACAATGGCAACATTATCACTTAAAGCAATTGCAGTAGGTCTCGCCGCTCTCGGTGGCGGAATCGGAATCGGAATCCTCGGATCAAAGTCTGCTGAAGCCACAGGTCGTAACCCTGGCGCAGCAACTCCTATTCTGGTTATCTCCATTATTCTTGCAGCACTTATTGAGGGTCTCTTCATCCTCGCAGCATTCGCTGTCCAGTACTAATCAAATCAGTATTAGCGGATCTAATCCAAATTCTTATCAGGTGTCGTGTGGCACTGTCAGCGGCACCTGATATCTACTTTTAATTAACTCTTTCTTACAATGATCTCCATACTCGCAGCAGCCGGAACCGAGGCAGCCTCAGGCGGCTTCCTTGAGACCTTTGGCGTAAACTGGCCGTTTTTCATCGCGCAGCTCGTGAACTTCGCCATCGTGCTCTTTGTATTGAAGAAGTTTGCTTTCGGCCCTATTCAGGAAATGCTTGAGCAGCGCCGTAAGCGTATCGCTGAGGGCGAGGACAAGCTGAAACGCATCGAGCAGCAGCTCGCTGACTCTGAGCAAAGCGCCCAAAAGGCGATCGATAAGGCCAACGCAGATGCCGCCCGCCTCATCAATGAGGCCAAGGAAAGCGCCGCATCACTTTCTGAGAAGAAGGCCCAAGAGGCAGTCGCTTCCGCCCAAGCAATTTTGGCCAAAGCTGAAGAGGCGGCCACTGCTGAGCGAAACACAATGGTAGCTGAACTTAAAAAGGAGTTTGGTCGACTCGTCACCGCAACGACAGCCAATGTTACTGGCAAAATTCTTAACGAAGATGACCAAAAGCGCATCAACGAAGAAGCTTTGACAAGTGTTGAGAGCTAAATCGTCTTTTTGAAGCCCATTATTCTAACCGACAACTGATACCGTGAAAGTCTCGAAAGATGCAGCCAGCGCCGCCCGCCGGATTTACCGTCTCTGTGCGCCAGAAGGTCGTGTTGATGAGGCTAAGATCCGCGTAGCATTCAAAAAAATTGCTGAGAGTAAGCCCCGTGATTACCAAGCAATCTTGCACACGCTGCTCAACCTCGTTCGTCTTGACGAGAAAAGCAGACAGGCTTCGATCGAAAGCGCAACAGAACTAGATAGTGACAGCCGCAAGCGCATTGAGGATAATCTCAACAAGCAATACGGTGGTGGTCTTTCATTTGAATACAGCACCAATACTGAGCTTCTCGGTGGTGTCAAAATTCGCGTCGGAAACGACGTCTGGGATGGCAGTGTCCAGTCCCGTCTCGAGCGTCTTGCTGACGCCTTTTAACTAATCTTTATCCCAAACATTTTTAACTTCAAACTAACACAGCTATGAGCAGTATCCTCCAGGAACTTGAAAAAGAAATTGCCGACGTATCATCGTCAGTGCAAAAAAGCAATGTCGGCACAGTCCGCACAATTGGTGACGGTGTCGCCAAGGTCGAAGGCCTCAGTGATGTGGCACTCAACGAGATGATCGAATTTCCCGGCGGCCTCGTCGGACTGGCTCTCAACCTCGAAGAGGCTGAAGTCGGAGTTGTTCTACTCGGTGACTCACTTCACATTAAAGAGGGTGACGAATGTAAAACCACAGGCAAGCTATTGTCAGTTCCCGTTGGTGAAAACATGCTTGGTCGTGTTGTAGACAACCTTGGACGCCCACTCGATGGCAAAGGCGACATCGAAGCTGCAGACCAGTATCCTGTTGAAAAAATTGCACCAGGTATTATTAAGCGAAAGTCAGTTTCTGTTCCTGTGCAGACGGGTATCATGTCCGTTGATGCGATGATTCCTATCGGTCGTGGTCAGCGTGAGCTTATTATTGGTGACCGCTCAACGGGTAAGACCACCATCGCGGTTGACACAATCATCGCTCAGGCTCAGCAAAACAAAGCGGCTGCTGAAGGTCGTCTTGCAGATCACAAGCCGCTCTACTGTATCTATGTGGCTGTCGGCCAGAAGCGCTCCAATATTGCCCGGACCGTGCAAACTCTCGAAGCTGCTGGAGCAATGGAAAACACTTGCATTGTTGCAGCCTCAGCCTCTGACTCTGCAGCGAACCAGTATTTGGCACCTTACACCGGTTGTGCGATCGGTGAGTATCTCATGGATCAAGGCAAGGATGTGCTGATCGTTTTTGATGACCTTTCTAAGCACGCCGTAGCTTACCGTCAGGTATCATTGATTCTTGGCCGCCCATCGGGTCGTGAAGCATTCCCCGGTGACGTTTTTTACCTGCACTCCAGACTTCTTGAGCGTTCAGCACGTCTCTCCGAGGAAGCAGGTGGCGGATCAATGACAGCATTGCCTATCATTGAGACTCAAGCTGGTGACGTATCCGCTTATATCCCCACTAACGTAATTTCAATTACAGATGGTCAGATTTTCCTCGAGACTGATCTCTTCTACCAAGGTATCCGCCCTGCGATATCGGTGGGTCTCTCTGTTTCTCGTGTTGGATCTGCAGCGCAGACCAAGGCGATTAAGAAAGTTTCTGGAACTACGAAACTCGATCTCGCTCAGTTCCGTGAATTGCAAGCATTCGCGGCCTTTGGTTCCGATCTTGATGAAGCTACACAAGGCAAGATTGACCGTGGTCAGCGTATTGTTGAGCTCTTCAAGCAAAACCAATATAGCCCTAAGTCCCTTGAGCTTGAGGTGGCTGTGCTCTGGTCAATGCAGAACGGTTACTTCGATGATGTCGAAGTAAACCGCGTGAAAGAATGCCAAGATGCTCTCGAAGAGTATCTTGACAGTCGCAAGGCAGAGCTGCTGCAGCTGATCGCTGATAAGAAAGCACTTACTGATGATGTGACTGAGGGACTTACCCAAGCACTCACAGACTTCAAAGCTTCTTGGAAGTAATCTCGCTCTATTCTCCTATCTGATTCCCGACACTCGCCCTCCATACCATGGCCAACCTTCGCGACATTCGCCGACGTATTAAGTCGGTCAAAAGCACATCTCAAATCACCAAGGCGATGCAACTTGTTGCTGCTGCTAAGATGAAAAAGGCGCAGGACCAAGCGCTTGCTGGTCGTGACTACGCTGATGAGCTCAACAAGGTGTTGGCTAATCTCAAAGAGAATGTCGATGAAGATGCGCATCCTCTCTTGCAAAAGCGTGAGGGTGGCAAGAAGTTGATGCTCGTTATCAGCACAAACAAGGGTCTTTGCGGAGGGCTCAACACTAACCTGATTAAGAAGGTTCGCGAAGAGTCCGATGAAAATACACACTTTGTGACCGTTGGGCGCAAGCTGCGCACCGCACTTGCCAAGAGCGGCGAGACACTCATTGCAGATTTTGAAATCGAAGACCCGTTGCCGTTTTCAGACGCCCGTCCAATCGGCAAATTTCTCACTGAAAAATTCCTCAGTGGTGAATACAACAGCGTTCATGTTGCCTTCACCAACTTTGTCAGCACACTGCGTCAAGATCCTTGGGTAACTCAGCTGCTTACAATTGAGACGGACACCTTAGCTGAAAAGCGTGCCTATGAGGGTGTTGGTAAGGATGCTATCCAAGAAACCGATAAAGATGCAGCGCTTGCCAATGATTACATTTTTGAGCCAAGCCCAGAAGCTGTGCTCGACACCTTGCTGCCGCTGTATGTGAATTTCCAGATTTACCAAATGCTAGTTGAGTCAGTCGCTTCTGAGCACTCCTCGCGTATGGTGGCGATGAAGTCTGCCACAGACAATGCCGAGCAAATGGTCAAGGACCTCACACTGGAATACAACAAAGCTCGCCAGGCAGCTATTACCTCGGAGCTTCTTGAAATCACGACCGCTCAAAAAGCAATGGAATAGTCGCAGATCGACTATTATAGACCTACTCAAACATTTAAAATTTCTAACTGAAAACTAAACACCATGTCCAATAAAGGAACCATCGTTCAAGTCATCGGCGCCGTTATCGACGCTGATTTCTCCAAGGCAGACAACCTGCCAGCCATCTATAACGCCCTCGAAGTTAGCTACAATCTCTACGGAGAAGACACGAAGCTCGTCCTCGAAGTTCAGCAGCACCTTGGTGACGGCTGGGTTCGTGCCGTTGCTATGAGCACCTCAGACGGTCTCAAGCGTGGTGTAGATATCACTGACACTGGCGCACCTATTTCCGTTCCTGTCGGAGCAGGTATTCTTGGTCGTATTTTCAATGTTACCGGTGATGCGGTTGACGAGCGTGGCGAAGTGCCACACGAGAAGAAGTATCCAATTCACCGTCCGGCTCCTGAGCTAGTCGATCAAGCAACTTCTGCTGAAATCCTTGAAACAGGTATTAAAGTGATCGACCTCATTTGCCCATTCACCAAAGGTGGTAAAGTGGGTGCATTTGGTGGTGCTGGTGTTGGTAAGACCGTGGTTATCATGGAGCTCATCAACAACATCGCTAAAGGTCACGGTGGTTATTCCGTATTTGCTGGTGTCGGTGAGCGGACTCGTGAGGGTAACGACCTTTATGAGGAGATGTCAGAAGCTGGCGTCATCAATCAAGACGATCTTTCCAAATCAAAGGTGGCCCTCGTATACGGTCAGATGAACGAGCCTCCGGGTGCGCGTCTTCGCGTGGCACTCTCAGCTCTTGCTATGGCTGAGTATTTCCGTGATGAGGAAAACCAAGACGTGTTGCTCTTTGTCGATAACGTGTTCCGTTTCTCACAAGCCGGTGCTGAGGTTTCAGCCCTTCTTGGCCGGACCCCGTCTGCTGTGGGTTATCAGCCAACTCTCGCAGAGGAGATGGCGAACCTTCAGGAGCGTATTACTTCTACCAAAAAAGGATCAATTACTTCCTTCCAGGCCGTTTACGTTCCTGCGGATGACTTGACTGACCCTGCTCCAGCTAACACCTTCGCCCACCTCGACTCCACCGTTGTGCTTGAGCGTTCCCTTGCTGAGCTGGGTATCTACCCTGCTGTGGACCCACTTTCATCTGTATCCAATGCTCTCGCTCCCGAGATCGTTGGCGAAGAGCACTACCGCGTTGCTCGTGGTGTTCAAAACGTGCTTCAGCGTTATAAGGATCTTCAGGACATCATCGCCATTCTTGGAATGGACGAACTCTCTGATGAGGACAAGCTGATCGTGTTCCGTGCACGTAAGATTCAGCGCTTCCTGTCTCAGCCGTTCCACGTGGCTGAGATCTTCACCGGCACCAAGGGTGAGTATGTTTCTATCGATGACACCGTGAAAGGTTTCGATGAAATCCTTGAAGGTAAGCACGACAGTGTTCCTGAGTCTAACTTCTACATGAAGGGTGGTCTTGACACTGTAGATCTCGGCTAGAGAGTTACTCCATTAGTTTTTACTTCTAATTTATCATGTCGCTTCACCTCGAAATCGTTACTCCTGAGAAGAAAATTTTCTCCGACACCGTAGAAGATGTTTATCTTCCGGGTGAAGATGGTGAGATGGGTGTGCTTGAGATGCACGCAGCATTGGTAACTTCACTAAAAGCAGGTGAGCTACGCTATCGCAAGGATGGTGAGGTTCACGAGCTGGCTGTGGGCAGTGGCTTCGCTGAAGTGACTCAAGAGAAGGTCAGTGTTCTTACAGATACCGCTCTTGGTGAGAACGAGATTGATGAGGCAGCTGTAGAAGCTGCTGTGAAGAGTGCCGAAGACGCGCTACACGGCCTCAAACATGATCACGACGCTGAGGAAGTTGCCCATCTGCAGGCAATGCTCGCCCAATCTATGGCGAAGCTCAATCTGAAGCGTAAGTATCGAAAGTAGATTTCATCTACAACGAATCATTTCAAACCCCAAGGTGCTTAAAAGCCTTTGGGGTTTTTTCATCGATAAAAAAGACTGTAAAAACATCTCATTCTATGGTCAAACCCACGCGCTACAGAGTTTGCGGACTCAAGATAACCGATCACCGATAAAATGAACGTTTCCCTTAACTGGCTCAAAGACCATCTCGACCTCGATCACATGTCTATTCAGGATATGGATGACCTGCTCACCTTTGCTGGCGTTGAGGTTGAGGGGATATCGCAAAAAGGGGTGCCGACGGATAAGGTGGTAGTTGCCCAAGTCAAATCTGCCGAGAAGCACCCTGATGCTGATAAACTAAAAGTCTGCATGGTGGATGCTGGTGAGGGAGAGCTGCGCCAGATTGTTTGTGGAGCTCAGAACTACTCAGTAGGCGATAAGGTTCCGTGCGCACTTCCTGGGGCTGATCTCGGTGGTGGCTTTGTCATCAAAGATGGAAAGCTTCGTGGTGTCGAATCTAAGGGAATGCTATGTGGTCCAGATGAAATTGGGCTGGCTTCAGCAGATGATGGACTAATGATTCTCTCGCAGGATCTTGAAATCGGAAAGCCACTGCAACAGCTCTTTGAGACGGATACCATCATTGAGGTGGAGGTAACTCCCAATAGGCCAGACTTATTATCGCATACCGGCATGGCGCGTGAGCTAGCAGCTTTGGCTGGTATTGAGCGCAAGGCACTTGACCTTGCTGAGCCGGATACAGAAACCAATGATGCTCTCGTTAAGCTCTCTGCTGCTGAGTCTTGCCCGCTTTACACTGCAGTGAAAATTTCTGGAGTCCGAGTTGCAGATTCTCCTGCTTGGCTGAAGACAAAGCTCGAGGCGATCGGCCTCCGCCCCATCAATAACGTGGTCGATATCACTAATTACGCGCTGCATGAGCTGGGTCACCCTTTGCACGCTTTCGATGCCGCTAAGGTCGACGGCGCGCTTGATGTCCGCATGGCCACCGATGGTGAAATTTTCAAAGCCTTGGATGAGGCTGACTACACTCTCAACGAAGAAGATGTAGTGATCTCTGATGCATCTGGTAAGGCGCTCGCCCTAGGTGGTGTCATGGGTGGATTGGATAGTGGGGTGAGTAATGCCACTACCGATGTTATCTTAGAGTCAGCGTATTTTACTCCGTCTAAAATTCGTCGTAGCTCGCGCCGCCTTATTCTGAGTTCAGATTCCTCGTATCGTTTTGAACGTGGTAGTGATGCACAAGGGGTTTTAAAAGCGTCTGCATTTGCAGCTCGCCTTATTGTGGAGCTCGCCGGCGGTAGCATTGAAGGATCTACCGCAATCGCAGGGCATGCCCCAGAGCTAACCGGAGACGTTGAGCTAGACGCTTCTAAATTGGATCAACTGATGGGGGGGTCGATCAGTTTGAGCTCGGCTGAAGATATTCTGACGCGATTGGGTCTCGAGAAGCGCGAGGGTAATTTGTGGAGCGTGCCAAGCTATCGCTTGGATCTTCACCGTCATATTGATTTAGTGGAGGAAATTGCCCGTGTGCATGGGCTTAGCAATGTTCCCTCTCGTTTTGCGGCTAGCTTTGCCCAGGAGAGTGACGTCGATGCGACCTATGATTATCAGATGTCATTGCGTAAGGAGTTGTCTGCTATTGGATTTTATGAAACGCAGACGATCAAGCTGATAGCCGAGAGTTCGACTGACCTCACAGTGGCTCAGATGGATACGGCACTGCCATTACGTCCTCTGCAAGATGGGGATCTCATTCGAGTCGCTCTTCCTTTAAGTGAGGATCATGCAGTGATGCGCCCATCGTTGACGCCTGGGCTTGTAGCAACCGCAGCACGTAATATTCGTCAGGGAGCCAAGTCGCTTCGCTTTTTTGAGATAGGACGCCAATTCCGCAATGCAGGTGGCGGTAAAGCGAGTGATCTGGAATCTGATTCGCTCGCTATTCTATTGGGTGGTGAGCGTCGCCCAGCGACGTGGTCAGTAAAAGCCGGCTGCCAAGGCCGCATCGACGCCTTCGATGTTAAAGCCGCGATCGTGGCATTGTTACCCAACAAGGATATTCAATTTGCCCAGCGCGAGCGAGATGGTTTTATTATCGCAGCTGATGTTCAATGCGAGGGTAAACCTGTGGGCGTATTTGCTCAACTTAGCCCTTCCAAGTGCAGAGACCTTGGAAGCGATACACCTATTTACCTCGTGGAGCTTGATCTTAAAAAGTGCCAGCAGCTAAGTAGTGGGGTTAAGCAGGTTGATGAGCTTCCCCAATTTCCCGGCTCTAGTCGCGATGCCGCCATGGAGGCGCCAGTTGAAATGGCCAATGCTGAGATCGAGAAGGTGATCAAGAAGCACAATGAGCAACTCTTGGTATCCTCTGCGTGTTTTGATGTGTTTCAGGACTCCAGTGGAGCCAAGCTGCCAGCTGACAAAAAATCTATCGCTTACAGCTTTCACTACCGTTCACCAGAGCGGACATTGAAGGCCAAAGAGGTCGACCAGGCTCACCAAAAGCTTTTGGATCAGCTGGCTAAGTCCTTACCCGTTTCCTATCGCTAGCTCGATTTTTGCACCTGCTCAGTAATACTGATAAGGCTAAGGTAAGCATCCAAGATACTCATTGTAAGTGGG
>JAQXBQ010000082.1 GCA_029252325.1 Akkermansiaceae bacterium | reverse complement strand
CCGATGACCTCGGCTACGGCGATGTATCGTTCCTCAATGCGGAATCAAAAGTCAAAACACCGCACATGGACGCGCTGGCTGAGGCCGGTGTCTGGGCCACGGATGCGCACTCCCCCAGTACCGTGTGCAGCCCCAGCCGCTACGCCATGCTCACGGGGCGTTACGCCTGGCGCAGGAAGCCCGTGCGCGCGGGGCGCCTGAACCCCTGGAAAGAATCCGTCATCTTGGAGGACCGCGTCACCCTGCCCAAAATGCTCAAGGCCAAGGGCTATGCAACCGCATGTATTGGCAAGTGGCACCTCGGCTTTGAGTGGCCATGGAAGGGCGACGAGAAACCACCTGAGTCCGTTATCGGTGGCAGTACGAGTACTGCACGCTGCGAGCACTTTGACTGGTCCAAGCCGATCACAGGAGGACCCCTGGGTGCCGGGTTTGATTACTATTTTGGCGATGACGTGCCGAACTTCCCGCCCTATGCCTTCATTGAAAACGACCGGCTGACTTGTGATCCAATCGACATTGATGCCAGACCGCTCAACAAGCAGGTTTTAAGAAAGGGAGGCTATTTCCACGGCACAGGCCCTGGTGAAGAGGGCTGGAGGCTGGAAAAAGTGATGCCCACCATTACCGCCAAGGCCGCTGACTATATCCACGAACAGAGCAAGGGCAGCGAGCCCTTCTTTCTGTTCTTCTCCACCACTTCTCCGCACACGCCCATCGTGCCGCTGGCAGAATTCCAGGACACCACTCAAGCAGGCCCATATGGCGATTACATTGCCCAAACGGATGAGGCAGTCGGCCAGATTGTGGCGGCCCTGAAGGCCGCGGGAGTTTATCAGGATACGCTCTTGATTGTCTCCAGCGACAACGGCCCGGCACCCTTCATGCGGGAGTTGATTCAAACCCATCAGCACAATCCCTCCGGTAGCGTGCGCGGCTTGAAGCGGGATTTACTTGAAGGCGGACACCGCGTTCCCTTTATCGCCACCTGGCCAAAAGGAGGTATTGATGGTGGTCGGCGGATCGACTCCATCGTATCGCAAACCGATCTGTTTGCTACCATGGCGGGTATCGTCGGCGTGCCTCTGGAAGAGGGTGTCGCCGAAGACAGCCTGGATATTCTGCCCTCACTACGCTCGGATAAACCGGTGCGTACGGAGCTGGTCTACCATTCCTCCAAGGGCAAGCTGGGACTGAGGCAAGGAGACTGGGCTTACTTGCGTAAAGGCGGAAACACGCCCGAGCCCGAGTGGTTTCAGAAGCATTGGCAAGGCGACCCACTCGATGCCCCCGCCTTGTTGTTCGATCTCTCCGCGGACCTGGCCCAGAAGAAAAATCTACAGGACAAACATCCGCAGCGCGTGCGGCAAATGGAGCAACGATTGGCTGAAATTGAAAAGGGCCAATCCACCCGTTAGCCCGCAGCTGTGAACAAAGATAGCGAGAGAAACATCACCAAAGTAACGATCAACCAATAAAAACATATGAACACCCGCAACATAATACTCGTACTGCTGGCAGCTCTGCCGTCTGCATTCGTCCAGGCTGAAACTTCTGAGAAAGAATCGCTCCAGGCCTATAATGCCCGGATGGAATGGTTCGCCGAGGCGAAGTATGGCATGTTTATCCACTTCGGTCTGTATTCCCAAGTAGGTGGAGTATGGAAAGGCAAACAGATAAAGCATTATGCCGAGTGGATCCAGGGCAACGCCAACATAGACCGGGACGAGTACGCCAGGCTTGCCAAGAACTTCAATCCGGTCGATTTCGATGCGGATTTCATCGTCCGTACCGCCAAGGAGGCCGGGATGACCTATCTGGTGATCACGGCCAAGCACCATGAGGGGTTCTGCCTCTGGGACAGCCAATACACCGATTTCGATGTCGCCAACACCCCCTTCAAGGGGCGCGACATCCTCGAAGAACTCAGCCAGGCTTGCAAGAAGCACGGCATTCGGTTCGGCCTCTACTACAGTATCATTGACTGGAACCACCCCACCCAGAAGCGCCCCTCAGAACTTGGTAAAAAGGGTCGGCCGGGAAATACTCTGATCGTGGATGACCGGAAGCAGGAATACGTCGATTATCAAAAAAACCAAGTCCTTGAGCTGCTCAAGAAATATGATCCTGCCATGCTCTGGTTCGATGGTGACTGGGCGCCCTGGTGGACGATGCAAGATGGCCTAGAACTCCACCGTGCCATCCGCGAGGCCAGCCCGCAGGTGATCGTCAACAACCGGGTGGCCAAGCGCAATGGGTACGAGTTAGACTTCGTCACCCAAGAGCAGCACCACTTCAAGGATAGCTTCCCCAAGCACTGGGAAGGTTGCTACACCATGAATAAATCATGGGGCTACAAGAAACACGATCAAGCCTGGAAGGATGCCCAAACGGTTTACAACAAGCTGAAGGATATCAACGAAAAAGGCGGCAATCTCCTGCTCAATGTCGGGCCTGATGGCAAGGGTGTGGTCCAGCCGGAAGCGATCGCCATCCTGCAAGAAACCGCAGCGTTGTTGAAAGAGAAACCCATTCAAAAAAACATACCAACGATCACCAAGCTTCCCGGTATCAAGGTGAATAAACCCAAAGCAAGGAAGAAAAAGTGAGAGTGCCAATTAGCAGCATGACGATCAAAAGCCTGCGACTTGCCGCGACACTTGCCTTGCTCACAACGGCAGCACTCGCTGACGCCGGGAAACCTAACATCGTCCTGATTTTCACCGATGATCAGGGCTGGGGTGATGTCGGCTGCTACGGGCTTGAGAACGGCAAGACTCCGGAGCTCGATCGTATCGCCACGGAGGGTATTAAGTTTACCAATTTCTACGTGAACTGCGCGCAGTGCACTGGCTCCCGTGCCGCACTCTTGACCGGATGCCACTATCAGCGTGTCGGCATGCCGACGGTTTTCTGGCACACGGGGACTGGCGGATTCCACCCCTCGGAGACCACCATCGCCGAGCTGCTCAAGGCAGAGGGCTACGCGACGGCGTGCATTGGCAAGTGGCATCTTGGTCACAGGCCAGGCTATCTCCCGGTCGACCAGGGGTTTGATTACTACTACGGCATTCCCTACAGCAACGACATGAAATTTGACCCCAAACTGGCCCGCTCAGAAAACATGCTCCTGCGCCAGGGATGGACCAAGGCAAAGCTCGACGACAGCAAGGCGGTTTGGAAGCGCAATGAGGTGCCACTGATGCGCAACCGCAAGGTCATTGAATTCCCCGCTGATCAGAAGACAATCACCAAACGCTACACCGAGGAAGCGATCCAATTTATCCGTGAGCATCAAAACGAGCCCTTCTTCGTCTATCTGCCCCACACCATGCCGCACAAGCCTCTGGCGGTTTCCGAGGCCTTTGAACCCAGCTCAAAGGGAGGCAAAAAAGGTAAAGAAGCCATCTACGCCAAGGTGCTCGAAGAGATCGACTGGTCGGCGGGTCAGATCCTCCGGACCTTGAAGGAGCTCGGGCTTGATGAAAACACGCTGGTTATCTTTTCCAGTGATAATGGACCCCAATACGGCTCCACCGCTGGCCTGCGCGGACAGAAAGGGACCCCCTACGAGGGCGGCATCCGCGTCCCCTGCATCATGCGTTGGCCCCAATCCATCCCTTCAGGCAAAACATGCGATGAGCTGGCAACCACCCTGGATATTCTGCCAACCGTTGCCGGTATCATAGGTGCCCAGCTACCAAGTGATCGCAAAATCGACGGCAAAGATATCCTCCCCTTGATGAAGGCACTCCCCGGAGCAAAAACACCATACGAGAGCTATGTTCTTCTCTACCGGAATGGATGTGTCCGCAGCGGCCAGTGGAAATACTACCCCTTCAATGCTGCGAGCGATCACAAGGGGAACCTCTCTAAAGACGATCCCCGCAGCAAGGCTGCCGTTCAGCTCTACGATCTCTCCGCAGACCCATTTGAGAAAGTCAACCTTGCCGATCAGCATCCCGAAGTTTGCACCCGCCTGCACAAGGCATACAAGGATCTCAAGACAGAGATCAAACAAAACGCCCGCCCAAGAGGTGAATAACACAAATCTAACAATGAATTCATGAGACAAACAAAAAGTAACCACCGTGATTCGATGAAAGTAATCACCACCATTTTCCTAACATTATTACTCACAGTGTCCTCGGAAGCGACGGACAAACCAAACATCGTCT
>JAQXBQ010000053.1 GCA_029252325.1 Akkermansiaceae bacterium | reverse complement strand
AACAACACCTCAGCCATATTATTCTTGAGCACGCTGTGGATCTAGCCTCGTCCAGAAAGGTGAATTAGCTCTTTCAAGCGTGAGCAATCGTGCAGCAAAGACTTCGGCATATCAGATATTTTCCATGGTAGGCGGTAGCGCCAATTTTTGCCACCTACCGTTCCAGGTATGTTGATACGTTCAGTGCTATCAATAATGTCTGTAATCATCACAGATGCATAATCAGCATTCGACTTTAACAAACGGTCAAACAATGCCCATTTTACAACTGGGCCATAATCAGCATAACAATCGGCACTTGAGCCCTTAGGCAAGCCCGCGAAATCACTTAGCAATTCCAAACCTCGTATTGCCCCCTCGTGATCGAGACCGCCCAACATTCCCTTCAAGCTATTCCACATTGCAGGAATAGAATCATGATCATGCGTAGCATACGTAGCGAATGCACATTCTGGATAATCTTCCCCTGACACAGTTTCGCCATGCCCCCTGACTTCCCAATGACACACTTTAAAACCTGCTATGCCCAAACTTTCCATGTTAGGCCTGACATAATCTGGCACACAGCCTAAATCCTCGCCGACCACTTCCCCATCACCGGCAGCGTCCTGAATAATCCTAAGATACTTATCTCCATCGGCAAGGTTTGCAGCTCTGTTTTCCTCGGTATCATCTGAACATGGGAAAAACCCAGGGAGAGGCCCCCCAGTAATGTCTCTGGCCTGTTTCTCACCCAAGCCAATAAATTCTTCGTTACGTCTTGGCCGCCAAGGAAAACTATAGATGCGATAAAAACCAAGAATATGATCAATTCTGAAAATATGAAAAATATCAGTTAGTTTTTCAATACGGCGACGCCACCATGAAAAATCATTTTTTTCCAAAACATCCCAACGATAAATAGGGATCCCCCAGTTCTGCCCCCACTGACATGCAAACGCATCATCTTTAAAGACTGTTTCGGGCGGCGACCCACCCGACAAAGTGAGATCAAACCACTGTGGTTCAAAAAACACATCAGCACTACTGTAGGATATACCAATGGGTATATCGCCCATCAATTTGACATCATGCTGGTGTGCATATTCTCTCAATTTACGCCACTGCGAAAATGCATGCCACTGCGCCCATGCGTAAAAGGTAAGATTGCGCTCAACCTCCTCTACTGGCATCGATGCCAGATACAATTCTGCAGCCTCTGGAGTGTTATACTCCTCTGGCCAAAGTTCCCACTCCTCCGTTCCAGCAAGTTCCATCAACCACCTGAACTTACAGTAAGGAACTAACCACTCTGCTTCCTCAACACAGAAAGCATCAAATACGGTATCAGCTTCTTCTTCGGCCCAAAAATCATCAAAGCCCTTCGCGAGCAAGCCCCACTTGGCACTACTCACCTCCTCATAGTCAACAAGATGATCTGGGTCTGAATGTAGGTTCTGTTTAGCCGCGACTGATTCAATGTCTGACACACTGATTTCAGGAATATCCTCAAGGGAGATCAAGAGTGGGTCCAGGGCGACCGAACTAATGGCGTTGTAGGGGCTATGGTCTGAGCCCGCCTCGTTGATTGGCAACAGCTGTAGAAATCCTACTTTATGTGACACGGCCCAATCAACCATTTCGTGCAACGCTCTGGTATCGCCAATACCTAAATCACGCTCTCGACGCAGCGAAAAAACTGGAATTAAGACACCTAATCTTCTTAAGCGATCCATATTAGCATTTGCCATGTGACGGGGTATGATACGAGCACCCCATTTAGGCAACACTAAACAGAAAACATCGCCGACTTATGACGCAGGCGCGTGGAAAATTAGTAGCTTGAAATAAAACATGCGAAACACCATAATGATCTTCGCCATGAAAAACACGACCCGCTCAAATCAACGCCCCACTCTCGCTATTCTTTTTGTCGCAGTCCCAGCTACCCTACTATTAATATCTTCTTGTGCCCCAGACCCAGTTCTCCAGCGTCAAATGGAGCAGGACATTATAACAGCTTCGGAATTAAGAAAAGAAGGTGACACAACTGGCGCCCAACAAGGGCGCGGCAGTCAAGCATATGGCTATGGAGGCTTCTAGGTATAACACCCACCTCCGAAACACAACCAACGTTAGGCCAGACTAAACGGCCTTTCTTCTTTGCTCTATATCAAGCGGAATTAGGCCCCGTAGCGTGACCAGAAGATATCGTTACCTGTGAGGGCTACGACTAATGAGTCCCATCCACTTTCGGTGATATCAACACGCTTCGTAAGATCAAAGAGCACCCGAAGGCGAACCATCTCACGATTAGACTCCGGCACAACTTCGAAGCTTGCACCAGAATGTGCCATCCGGAAGAATGCGGCGCACATAGCAATGCTCGCATCTGATGGAGCTTCTTTTGTGGCCGTGCGTAATGGCTCAAGATTCTTGGCGAGCAAACGCGAGGACAGCGTAAATTCAATGCCTCCCTGAGTCTGTGAAATAAGGATGACTCCAGCATCTCGCATCACATCAGTGATCGCCTTCAGGAACGGCCTCAATTCTGACTGAACCGCTTCGACTGAACCTGGCCAGCCGTTCTCAGATTTTTCCTCACCTATCCATTGGAAACAACCCAATTCCTCGGTAATTGGGGTCACCACATCACCTACAGAAACACTCTGCCCGTAGTCCAGCACATTACCCTTCAGGCTATCGCTTGTTAGGCCTTCACGTATACTACGCAAGAATAACAAATGCCTGCGGTAGAGCTCTCTCCAATTAATACTTGGATCAAGACCAAGCTCCTTGACATCATCCTTGGCTCCAATTTCAGCAAGCTCAACGAGAGCCCTGAGAGCCTCGCCTACATGACTTAGCTCTTCATGACTAAAGACGGCCATTGTTGCGATAGATAGAACTCGATCAGATGATGCGAGCATTTCAACGCTAGACAATTTTTGGCGCAGTAGAGCATCACGCTCCTGCTGCAAACTATAGAGTTCGAGAGCACGCATGATAGCAGCTTCCAAATCATTTACCTCCCATGGTTTAGTGATATATTGATAAAGGCCTCCTTTATTGACTGCTTCGATCGCGGTATCAATGTCAGCGTATGCAGTGGAAAGTATGCGAATACATGACGGCTTGAGTTCATTGACTTTCTCAAGCAATTGAGAGCCGGTCATATTAGGCATGCGCTGATCCGTTACGACGACTGCAATTTGCTCAACATTCTCTTTGAATACCTCCAGCGCTTGCATTCCATCCACCGCTGTGAGGATATTGAATTTGTCACCGAATAAGCGACAGAAATACTTTCGAGTTTTCTCCTCATCGTCGACGAAGAGCACTAATTTATCGTTATTAGAATGATCCATAAATTTTTAATATGTAATTTGTTAAGTTATTTTAAGCAAGAAACCAAGTACTTTAGCACTCGATTTTTTTCGTAAATAGGCATGCGTTTCGATCATTTATTGAAATGAATTCTAAACTCCGTGAATTCATCCACTTTAGATTTCACTTCAATTTTAGCATTATGCTGATCGAGTATGCGATGACAAATACTCAAGCCAAGCCCCATGCCCTCGCCAACATCGTTTTTTGTAAAAAAGGGCTCGAACATATGGTCGATGTCCTCTGCTGAAATACCGCAGCCATTATCACGCAAAATCAGAGTGACTCGTTTATTATTCGACTCTGTAGTCAAGCTAACCTTGCCTTGAAATGATCCCGATTTAGCCTGCTTAACCTCGATAGCTCTGGCTGAGTTCTGAAGAAAGTTTATCAAAAGTTGGCATAGCTGCCTCTCATTCCCCTCGATTTCTGCAGACGGATCAATATCGATTTTCAATTCAATCTCTGCGAGTGTTGAACTCGCTAATTTCCGGGCACTTTCGACAAAGGACGTCACATTAAGATGATCCATAGCAGCTGTGTCACCTCGGGCAAATGACCTCAAGTCGGTAATGATGCCAATTACTCGGACAAGTCCCTCCTCTGCATCTGAAACAACCTCCATGTAATCTTCCCGCTCATCTTCGCTGATAGCCGATTCGAACGTTTTTAATGTATGCAACGCAATCTTGCTGTAATTAAGCGGGTTGTTTACCTCGTGCACGATACCAGCACTCATGCGGCCAAGAGATGAAAGCTTTTCACTCTGAACGAGCAAACTACCTTGCTCCTTCAATTTAAGGTTCGCAGCCTCCAATTCTGTATTATTTTCCTCTAGCTTTCGGTTAATCTGCCGCAATTTTTTATTGGAGGCAGCAACCTCCTTAGAAAGACAAAACTCCCTAAACCGGCTATGGTTGTAAAAATACGTCGCAGTCGTAGTAATCGCACCAGTCACAAAAATAAAATAGCTCGGTATAAATGCGCTATTCCAACTAAGCCCCTTAGAATGACTAAAAACAGCCCAAGTATACATGAACAGGCAAAGCATAGCATTGATTGCACTATCGAATGTATTCCAGCGCAGCAATAGGGTCGCTCCAACCAGCACTAAATTTAAACCTGCGTAATAAGGCGACCCAGCCCCTTCCGTTAAGAAAATCATGTAAGATATAGAGGCGATGGGCAACATCGCGACTGTATGAACCACTAATCTTGCAAGTAGATTACTTTTAATAAATCCCGACAATACCGCAAAAGCAATCAGCAGCGCTGCTGTCACTATGCGATTAACAAGAAGTGTTGAGACGCTATCGTAGTAAACAACAACATCTAAACCAACGCCTACCATCATGAAAATGGCACCGAAAATAGCCGCTTGTTGACAATTTGCTATCCTCGCACGTTCCTCTGAAATCTTAAAAAGCTGCCTAGTGGTGTGTTCCGATTCGCTCATTTGTTATTGCTTGGGTAGCGCTCAGGAGCCGCTGAATGGATCCATGGAGACCTTACGAATCTCTAAAA
>JAQXBQ010000034.1 GCA_029252325.1 Akkermansiaceae bacterium | reverse complement strand
AATACGAGAAAGGTAATGCGGGTAAGATAATTCATATTAAATGTAATTAATACGCTATCGTTAATTGCCGATATTTCAAGTAATTGACACAAATACCATCCAGTGCACTTGAGGGTAACCCGTATGGGTGATGTTTTTGGGTGATAAACAAAACAGGCGACCCGAATGGGGCGCCTGTTGGTAAAAAGTAGCTGTTGATGCTGTTCTAACTGCGTCTTTACTTGCTTAGTAATTAAGGCAGGTTGGGCAGCTCGATGAAGCCTTCGAGTTTGCGAATACGGGTGGGGTGTCGCATTTTACGAAGTGCTTTGGCTTCGATCTGGCGAATACGCTCACGGGTGACCTGAAATTGGCGGCCAACTTCTTCAAGGGTGCGGGAGTATCCGTCCTTGAGGCCGAAGCGCTGTTCGAGGACTTCACGCTCACGTTCGGTTAAGGTATCGAGCACGTCACCGATCTTTTCTTTGAGCATTGCAAAGCCAGCTTCCTCCATGGGGTTTTCAGCTGCTTTGTCCTCAATGAAGTCACCAAATGATGTGTCATCTGAATCACCAACAGGAGCTTGCAGAGAAATTGGCTGCTGAGCCATCTTCAGCACAGCGCGGACACGCTCTACGGGGAGGTGGATCTCCTCGGCAATCTCATCAGGGCTTGGCTCACGACCATATTCCTGAACGAGCTGTTTCTGAACGCGCATCAGTTTGTTGATGGTCTCGATCATGTGGACTGGGATACGGATTGTCCGTGCCTGGTCAGCGATAGAGCGAGTGATTGCTTGGCGAATCCACCATGTTGCGTAGGTGGAGAATTTATAACCGCGGCGATATTCGAACTTCTCCACAGCCTTCATGAGTCCCATGTTGCCTTCTTGAATGAGGTCTAGGAAGGAAAGTCCACGGTTCGTGTATTTCTTGGCGATGGAGATGACGAGACGTAAGTTAGCCTCGACCATTTCTGTCTTTGCTTGATAAGCCTCGCGTGTGCGTTTGCGCAGGTTCTTGCGGCATTCTGTGAAATCATCGACTTTATGCCACGCGAGTTGCTGCAATTCGCGAATCTTTGTTTCAAACTCTTTGTCGCCGGGCTTGGCCTTGAGCTTGCGGTCATACTTCCAGATTTTTTTCTGGTTGTTTTCTACCTCAGTATTGAAGTCTTCAACAACCTTCTGTTTGTAGTAGAAACGATTGTAGAGACGAGCAATGGAGACGAGGTTTTTGTCAAAACTTTCGGTCAGCTTTTTCTTGCCGCGGGGGTTTTTGGCCTGCAGCTTGCGGAATATCTGGTCGTTGTCCTCGTGAAGGTTGCGAACTTGTTCGCAAAGCTTAGGGAGGGCACGCATGTAGCGCTCGCGGCTCTCAATCTTCTTATCTTGAATGACACGGTCGAAGCGCTCTTTGCCTCGTGTGAGTCTGTCGGCAAGGTCGAGGTAGCAAGTCGCTACGTAACCGAACTTGTGTAGTTCTGTGTTAGCTGCAATTTCAGCATCTTCGATCCGCTTGGAAATCTCTACTTCTTGCTCGCGAGTCAGAAGGGGGACTTGTCCCATCTGCTTGAGATACATCCTTACTGGATCATCAAGGATGTCGAGTTTCTGATCAGCTTTGGTGGCATTGACGGCATCGCCCTCTTTCTTGCGGTCGCGATAGGAATCAACTTCGGAAGCATCAATGATGTCGAATTCCATCTTGCGAAGACGGTCAAGGATGGCTTCTACATCACCAGGGTCGACTAGGTCGTTCGGGAGAACTTCGTTGACGTCATCGTAAGTGAGATACTCTTGCTCTTTCGCAAGTTTGATAAGTTCACGAATCTTTTCCTGAATTTCAGGAGTGTCGATTCTGCTCTTGGGCGCTTTTTTAGATGCTTTTTTGGCCGCTTTTTTGGGGCTGCTCTTTTTGGCCGCTGGAGCTTCTTTTTTGCTTGTCGTCTTGTTGGCTGCTTTAGGAGCTTTCTTGGCGACTTTTTTGACTGCTTTCTTGGCGACTTTTTTGACTACTTTCTTGGTGGCCTTTTTGGCTATTTTTTTAGCTGCTTTTTTGGGGGCCTTCTCAGCAGGTTTTTTCACCGCTTTTTTAGCTGCTTTTTTGGGGGCTTTCTTAGCAGGTTTTTTCACCGCTTTTTTAGTAAGCTTCTTAGCTGGTTTTTTAACTGCTTTTTTGGAAGTTTTTTTTGCCGCTGCTTTTTTCTTAGCCATAGGAATGATTTATGTAAAAGGGGAGATTATCTATTCGGATACAATTCTCCCATTATAGTGTGCATGTGATGCACCGGAGAAGGCGTGAATCTCAATGACGGCACATGATTGGTCAAGATTAAAATCAGCCTAATAGCCCGTTTTCTTTAGGGTTTGCGAGCTTTGGCTCGTAGTGCCAGCTGGTTGCTGTGCCAAGAGTTACTATTCCCTGACTCGCTCAATATTGGCACCAAGCATGATGAGTTTGTCGTCGATGTTTTCGTAGCCGCGGTCGATATGGTAAAGGCGGTTGATTTCTGTGGTTCCCTCAGAACGCAATCCTGAAAGGACGAGGGCAGCCGAGGCACGTAGGTCAGACGCCATCACGGGGGCTCCAGACATGCTGTCATTACCTTGGATGATGGCTGTTCCGTTATCAACTTTGATGTCTGCGCCCATACGAGTCATTTCAGCACAATGCATGAAGCGCTGAGGGAAAATGGTGTCTTCGACGACAGATATTCCCGGTGTGACGGCAAAAAGTGAGGTGAATTGGGCCTGCATATCGGTCGGGAAACCCGGAAAAGGGGCTGTGACAATGTTGGCTCCTTTGGGGTCTTTGCCCGGCTTAACGGTGCAGCTGGTACCGGCTTCGTTGAACTCGACGCTGTGGCCTGATTCGATGAGCTTCTCTGATGATGGTTGCAGGTCTTTTTCGCAGACGCGGTGTAATGTGACGCCGTTTTCAGGGCATCCTGCCATAGCTGCGGCGACCATAAACGTGCCAGCCTCGATACGGTCTGGAATAACGGTGTGCTCGACACCATTGAGCTTCTCGACACCCTCGATGGTGATGCGGCGAGTGCCTGCACCGGTGATTTTGGCTCCCATTTTATTTAAGAAATTTGCGAGGTCGACTACTTCTGGCTCGCAGGCTGCAGATTCGATGACGGTGGTTCCTTTGGCGAGAACTGCGGCCATCATGAGGTTGTCAGTGCCAAGGACGGTTGGGCCATGTTTGCCACGAAGGTCGACTTCCTTGCCGTGCAGTCCATCAGGAGCTTCCATGATCATGTTTCCGCCTTCCATGTTGATGTCTGCACCAATGCCTTCCAGACCTTTGAGGTGCAGATCAACAGGGCGGTCACCAATGACACAGCCACCAGGTAGTGAGACACTGGCCTTGTGGAGTCGAGCAAGCAACGGCCCCATAACACAAATGGAGGCGCGCATTTTACGCACAATTTCGTAAGGCGCGTTGTGGTCGATGTTGGCTGCAGTAATGCGAACGGTGCCGCTAGAGCGCTCAACTTCAGCTCCCAATGCGGTGAGGATTTGAAGCATGTAGTTAGTATCTGAGACATCGGGAACCCTGCGAATAATGCAGGTCTGATCGGTCAGAAGTGTGGCAGCAAGAATAGGCAGTGAGGCATTCTTTGAGCCTGATATGTGAACGGATCCTTTGATGGTGGATCCACCGTGTACGAGAAGTTTGTCCATGTGGGCGGTGAGTTATGGGTGATCTGCGCTGAGAGCTTGAGTTTCTGGGGCTTCTGATTGAGCGTCTGGGTCCTCTGCAGGTGGGTTAATTGGGGGTGGTGATCCAGGGATTTTGGCGATTGGGAATCGAGCCACACCGTTGAGGTCATGATGTGTCTTGATGTCAATAAATTGATGTTCAGCAAGCATGGCTTCTACTGCCTCAGCTTGATCATAGCCAATTTCTAATGCGACTATGCCGCCCGGATGCAGGTAGCGGGGGGCTTGCTTAATGAAATCACGTAGGATGTCCAGCCCATCTTTTCCTCCATAGAGAGCTAGTGCAGGATCTCTCTGAACTTCGCCGGACAGAGAGTCCTCTTCAGAATCAGAGATATAGGGAAGATTGGCGGTGATGAGGTGAAATTTACGATCTTCTAGTTTTGAGAAGAGATCAGACCAAAGAAGCTCAATTCGACCCAGCCCAAGAAGTGTTGTGTTTTCCTCAGCAAGTGAGAGTGCGTCATGAGAGATATCGGAGAGTGTTGCCGAATGACACTTGCCACCAAGTTCTGAAGCGAGGCTTAGGCCCAGCACTCCACTACCGGTGCCAACATCGAGTAGGTTTAATTCTGCTGGTAGGCTCTGATTGAGAATGATGGAGACAAGTTCTTCGGTCTCAGGACGCGGTATTAATGCTCGCGAGTCGGTTTTGAATTCGCGCCGGTAGAACTCAACGCTGCCAAGGATGTGTTGAAGTGGTTCACCACTGGCGCGTCGTTTTAGCTTTTCCCGAAGAGGGGTGAGCTCGTCTTCGGTCATGGGCCTATCAAACTGCATGTAGAGCTCGACTTTGGAGCAACCAAGTTGGTGCGTGACGAGTAGCTGCATATTACGGCGTGCGTCTTCGATACCTTTGCTTTCGAGGTAAGTAGTGCCTTTTTCTATGGAGTCGAGGACGGAGGTCATGGCTAAAATGCTGCAGCTGCAGCAACTAAATTAATAGGGGCTTTGTTTTTTTGGGGAGATCAATTTCAGACGGTGGTCCAGGGAAATGATCTTTGATGTAGGTGTCCCAAAATTTGCGGGTTTCATCTGAGATAGTTGCTGCGATTTGAGTTTCGCAGTCATCGCAGATAAGCAGCGGGAATGGACCTTTGAGGAGATGGTCACCTGTGAACATGGCACCAAGGGTGAAGCTTTTCGCTGCTGAGCGATGTTTGTCGCACGTGACACAGGATTCGATGTAAGCTTCAGTTTCAGAATTGTGCGAAAGCTTTTCTATGCGGGCTTCCATGTCTGCGTTGTCATGCATGAAGTCAAACATTGCGACACGCGAATCCTCGGAGAGCTGCTCGTTTATTTGCTCTCTGCATGGCAGGCACATAGCAAACTCGAAGACGCATTCATCACCTACGAATGATTGGTTGATGATATACATATCCGCATCGTGCAGGAGGCAACCGCAGTCGCAGCAATTGGTAAATGCTTGATCAGTCTCGTATGAATGGAATGTGGTGAGCACCTCAGTAGTATAGTTACTTTGTTAGGAGATTTCGAGGGTGACTGGACAATGGTCGGATCCGAGCACGTCTGAGAGGATTCCTGCTGTTTCAACGCGGCCCATGAATGCATTCGATACGCAAAAGTAATCGAGTCGCCAGCCAATGTTTTTGCCGCGAGCTCCAGCACGATAGCTCCACCATGAGTAAGCGTCAGTTTTGTCGGGGTAGAAGTGGCGGAACGTATCGGTGAAGCCTTGAGCTGTGATGTTATCGAAATTGGCACGCTCTTCGTCAGAGAAGCCTGCTGAGTTTCGGTTTTGCTTGGGGCGGGCAAGGTCGATCTCTTTGTGAGCTACGTTGAGATCGCCGCAGAAAATGACGGGTTTGTCTAGCTCGAGCTCTTTGCAGTAGCGGAGAAAGTCGGCGTCCCATTGTTGGCGATAGGGTAGTCTACGCAGCTCGTTTTGCGAGTTGGGCGTGTATACCGTTACCAGGTGGTAGTCATCAAACTCGGCTGTAATGACGCGACCTTCGGTATCGTGTTCTTCGATACCAATACCATAGCTAACGGCAAGAGGTTCATGCTTGGAGAAGATGGCTGTGCCCGAGTAGCCCGGTTTTTCAGCTGAACTCCAGAAGGTTTTGTAGCCAGAAAGTTCTAGTGGTAGGTCAACCTGCTCGGCACGAGCTTTGGTTTCTTGTAAACAAAGAATATCAGGTTGGTGATCACTGATGAACTCAGCGAAGTTTTTTTTGATGACGGCTCGGATGCCGTTTACATTCCACGATATGAGTTTCATAAAAGATAGGGGGGATGGTTAACCGGGCGGCCAATTAAGTTTGCGCCCCGCAAGGATGTGAAGATGAAGGTGGGGGACTTCTTCGCCGCCGTCGTTACCGTTGTTGATCACGGTTCGGAATCCTGACTCTGCAAAGCCTTCTTGCTTTGAGACTTTGTTAGCGGTTAATAAAAGGTGGCCGAGGATGTTCGCGTCATGGTCAGTAGTTTCAGAAATGCGTGTGATAGGCTTGCGCGGCACAATGAGTAAATGAACTGGGGCTTGTGGATTGATGTCTCTGAAGCAGATGCATTGATCGTCTTCATAAACGATGTCTGCTGGTATTTCGCGATCAGCAATTTTCTCAAAAAGGGTTTTATCGGCCATGTCTATTACTGTGTTAGGTTGAGCCTTATTTCTCGCTGGTTAGGA
Organism: Akkermansiaceae bacterium; assembly: GCA_029252325.1. Classification (GTDB taxonomy): domain Bacteria; phylum Verrucomicrobiota; class Verrucomicrobiia; order Verrucomicrobiales; family Akkermansiaceae; genus Oceaniferula. The sequence goes on along the minus strand of JAQXBQ010000034.1, from coordinate 1,192 downwards.
AGTGTGGAGTGACCGTGTGTTTTCAGGAAGTCAAGGATCTCGCCGTGCAGCTGTTCGCATGGGTTGGTCCAGCGCTCAACGCCACGCAGAACTTTGACGCAGTCTCGGGTGCCGGTGAAATTAAGCTCCTCTACACCGTGGATGCGGAGGTCTTCTATCTCGTCGTGTATTTGATTGAAGAAGGCTAGTTCAAAGCCATTGCCCGCTTCTTTGGCGGCACGCGTCAAGGATAAGGTGACAGGAGGGGAGATGAGCGGAAGTGTGCATGCAATAGCGTCGCAGCCAATGCGCTCAAGCATTCTGCGCACTCTGGTATGAAGTTCTTCGATGGTAAGCACGCGTAGTGAGCATTTGTTCTCCAAATAATGAATGATGCCCTCCATGAGATCATCAATGAAAGGAAAGTCTTCTCTCTCCGCAGCGACTGCACCACGTATGATGGTTTCGCGTAGCCACACGGTATCGTAGCCAGTCACTTGGTGACGACCCACTTGCAAAACCGGACGATTGCCGACAAGGCAGATCATGGGTGTTGGTAGTATGGTTGATGTGGACGCATCTTGATGATGAAGTTTGAGTAGTGACTGTTAGGCCTACTCTTTGAAAAGTTTTCGCTGGTATGGATCTCTGGAAGACCGGCGCTCGAGAGCTTGAATTTCCCGGATGAATTCACCGACATCTTCAAATTGGCGATAAACAGATACGTAACGAACGTAGGCTACCGGGTCGATGTCATGCAGCTTGGCCATGACGCGCGGGCCAATACTACTTGAGGGAACTTCCGAGAGGTGATCTTTATGCAATTCGGTGAGAATTTCCTCCACTGCACGGTCGAGACGGTCCATGTGAACGGGTCGCTTTTCGCATGCTTTAACGAGACCCCTGAATATCTTCTCTCGGTTAAGAGACTCGCGTGTGCCATCGCGTTTTACCACTTGGAGTTCGGTTCGCTCTATCTGTTCGTAGGTGGTGTAGCGGTAGTCACAAGCGAGACAGACTCTGCGCCGACGCGTGGTGGTGCCGTCTTTCGACATCCGCGAGTCGATGACTTTGTCCTTGAGAGATCCGCACTGTATACAACGCATAGTAAGAACAGCTCTTATGAGCTGATACGGCGAAGACTAGGGTAGTATATGTTGTGGCATCAAAGCTAAAATCATACAATATTGTGTTGTTGCCGATGATTTTTAAT
>JAQXBQ010000033.1 GCA_029252325.1 Akkermansiaceae bacterium | reverse complement strand
CCAACATATTAGCCAAAATTGTTCAATAAAAAATGAACAAATTTAGGGAATTTAATGATATGGCAAATTGAGATATCTCGGCAGCTTTGGTATTAGCCACCATCTCTCGCCCTAAATGGAGGCGAACTTGCGGTCGATTGCAGCAATGACCAGCTCTTCGATTCTCTGATTACCGATGCGATCAACGGCTTCAACCGAAAACCCATTGGCAATCAAGCGGCGAGCTTTTTGAGGTGAAATACCTCGAGCGCGGAGATAAAAAATCTCCTCATCACTAATACTCGAACTCGTGCTTCCATGAGAACACTTCACCTGGTCCGCATTAATCTCAAGACCGGGCATGGAATTCGCTTCTGCCGTATCCTCCATCATCAAGTTACGGCACGTTTGGTAAGCATCTGTGTAATGAGCGCCTTCATCAACGAGAATCAAACCTGAGAATACTGTGCGTGAGGTGCCATAAAGTGTATTTTTGTAGAGCAAGTCACTGTTGGTATGGGGTGCCGCGTGATGCTGGTATGTACGCTGATCATACTGCTGCGTTCCCGAGGGAATAGAGCACGCAAGCATGTCAGAGTGCGCTCCTTCACCTGTCATCAGACTTATCGCCTCATTACGTGCCCACTGGGAACCGGTGTTAAGAGTAAACGCAGTAGCATGAGCATCGCGACCGACTTCCGTGGCGTTGACTTGAATCATACGACTCTGAAGGTTGAGCTCTTGAATCACACAATAGCTTAATTTTGAACCCTCTCCGGCAATCAAGTCATTGACGGCAATGCACAAACTAGCATCCACTTCATTAGCGCTGACAAAACGATCTAACACACTGACCTCTGCATTCTTACCTGCGACAATTAAGGTGTGAGGAAAGGCGATTTGCCTGGCTCCCGCGATGACGTGGCTTACCTCGATTGGCTGATCAACTTTTACGTTGTCAGGCACATAAACAAATAAACCACTTTTGACATTTGCCTTGTGGAGAGCTGTGAACTTAGCGGACCCCAGTCTCGCCTCGCGCTGCATAAAGTATTGCTGCACTAGCTCTCCGTGCTTTTCCACAGCCTCCTCGAACGGCATACAAATCACGCCTTCTGGAAGCTCAGGTATATTATAAGAAATATCACTGCTTACCTCTGGTGTGTAGCCTTCGAAATTTAGCTGCTTCAGATTTCCAAAGCGCCATGTCTCGTCCTTACGCGACGGCATAGCTAGCGCGTCATGTTCGGCCTGAGCACGTTGCTGGCTTTCTTCAAGCCATGCTGGTGTGGTGGTTGTCATCATTATCGTAAATTAATCAAAATTATAGAGCTATTGGTGATTGCTTCGAAGCTAGCCTTAGCCAACGGAGCCCTCCATCTCGAGTTCAATCAAGCGCTTCAGCTCGACACTATATTCCATTGGAAATTCGCTTACCAAATCATTGATGAATCCATTGACGGCTAAGCTCATTGCCGCGGCTTCTGAAATACCTCGTTGCTGCATGTAGAAGAGCATTTCTTGGCTAACCTGACTTACGCTCGCCTCATGCTGAGTCACGTGTTGATTACCTCGAACAGTGATCGCAGGGTAAGTATCTGTCTTACTGTTCGCATTGATCATCAAGGCATCGCACTCGGTGTTATTTTTACACCCTTTGAGATGTTTTGGAATGTGCACCTGACCTCGATAAGTTGAGCGACCCTCGCCAACAGAGATCGACTTGGAAACAACATTCGAGGAGGTATTATCCGCCGCGTGAATCATTTTAGCTCCGGTATCCTGATGCTGACCACTGTTTGCCAAAGCGATTGAAATCACCTCACCACGTGCACGCTCGCCCTTCATGACAACCCCAGGGTATTTCATCGTTAGGCGTGAGCCGATGTTGCAATCAATCCAACGCACTTCAGCATCTTCATGGGCAAGTCCACGTTTGGTAACCAGGTTAAATACGTTCGAGCTCCAGTTTTGCACGGTAACATACTGAATCTTAGCCCCTTTCATGGCAACTAGCTCCACCACTGCCGAGTGCAGCGTCGCTGTCTCAAATTTGGGAGCTGTGCAACCCTCCATATACATGACTTCAGCCCCCTCATCAGCAATGATGAGAGTACGCTCAAACTGACCAAAGTTTTCTGAGTTGATTCGGAAATACGCCTGCAAAGGGTGTTTTACCTTAAGACCCTTCGGAATGTAAATGAATGAGCCGCCAGAAAATACTGCACTGTTTAGCGCAGAAAACTTGTTATCTCCTGTTGGGATGACCTTACCAAACCAAGGGCGGAAAATCTCCTCATGCTCTTTGAGGCCCTCCGTTGAATTCACAAAAATAACTCCGTCTTTTTCCAGCTCCTCTTTGACGCTCGAATAAGCAGTCTCAGAGTCATATTGAGCTTCGACACCTGCAAGGAAAGCGCGTTCTTGTTCGGGCACGCCGAGTCGCTCGAATGTTTCGAGTACTTCTTCGGGAACATCTTCCCAATTACGCATTGGTTTTTGGCTATCCGCAAGATAGTAGCGGATGTCATCAAAATGGATGTTATTAAGATCCTCCGTGGCCCAATTAGTGGGCATCGGTTTACTCAGAAAAGTGTCGTAAGCCTTGAGTCGAAATTGACGCACCCAATCAGGATCATCTTTTACATCACTGATGTAGTTTATCGTATCCGCGGACAAGCCTACGCCCGCGTCATACTTGTGGTTTTCAGGGAAATGGAAGTCACCCTTGGCGCGATCAACATCGATCGCTGCTTGAGTTTCTTGGTCGATAGTAGCTTCTGCACTCATGTTGTATGGGGTTAGGCGTTTGCAAGGTTACCGTCTTTAAGGAAGTCATAGCCGCTTTCCTCTAGCTCAAGCGCGAGCTCCTTACCTCCGGTTTTAACAATCTGACCATCTGCCATGACGTGCACATAATCCGGCTGGATGTAATCAAGCAGTCTCTGGTAGTGAGTAATCAGTAAGAAACCACGCTCTGGTGAGCGCATCGCATTGACGCCTTTAGCCACAATCTTGAGAGCATCAATATCAAGGCCTGAATCGGTCTCATCCAAAATGCAATATTTGGGATCAAGCATCATCATTTGCAGGATCTCATTGCGTTTTTTCTCGCCACCAGAAAAGCCTTCATTGACTGCACGCGCAGTAAACTTGCGATCCATCTCTAATACGTCCATTTTGGAATAGAGATTCTTGTAGTATGCAACCGCATCAATTTCCTCCCCCTTTGGAAGTCGCGACTGTAAAGCTGCGCGGATGAAGTTGGCATTGGAAACTCCGGGCACTTCTGCGGGATACTGAAAGGCTAAGAAAACTCCTTCGCGGCTGCGCTCGTCAACGTCGAGTTCAAGGATATCTTGCCCATCAAGGCTCACAGAACCTGAGGTCACCTCATAGTCGTCGTGACCTGCTATGATTTTAGACAAGGTTGACTTACCAGACCCGTTTGGTCCCATAATGGCATGTACTTCTCCTTTTGGAATTTCAAGATTCACCCCTTTCAGAATAGGAGTACCCTCAACATTGGCGTGTAGGTCTTTGATGACTAAGCTCATGGTATTAGATGTAATAGTATTTATAAGGATTGTTTAATTGGAAATTTTGCCAGTTAAGTTGATTTCGATGTTGTTGACTTGCACGCCGGCTGGAAGATCCAAAAAATCGCCAAGGCTTGCGCCTTTCTTCAGCGGCACATCGATCACCGTTCCTGATTGTTCATCCTGAAAATGACCATGCGCGGTCAAATTTGGACAATAGCGCGAAGACTCACGCTCAAAGTGCACTTGGCGCACGGCGCCATGATCTACTAATGCCTCAAGGCAGTTATAAACGGTCGCCAGAGATATGCCGGGCATATTGGCTTTCGCTCTCTCATAAACCTCTGAAGCAGTGGGATGATCACGGAGGCTCATCAATACATCATAAACCTCACGACGCTGGCGAGTCATCCGCAAGCCCTCAAGCTTGGAATCATCGCTGTGATCAAAATCTGTGATATTGTGGTTCATTGGAGAGATATGAGAGAAACCGAATCAACAGCAAATAGGCTGTATAAGTCAGTCTGCGGCAAATTAGCTCCGATTTTCGAGTGATCAAGCCTAAATTTAGAATGATTCTAATGTGCAACAACCAAACTTGGTTTGCCACGCGTTAAAGCAAAATAACGCAACAAACAGTGATTAACCATTCCTTACCACCATATGATTGCACACATCAACACGGCAATACCGTAGCTGATACCAGCAATTGCAGCTGCACGGTAACGAGCCTCTGTTTTGGTAACATAGGTGATTAAATCACGCAGAGTGTAGGGCATCCCAACCCAAAAAAGACCACCAAATATCATCGCATAAGCATAAATAGGGATCAACAGCCGACTGACTGGAGCTTCAAGATATGCGCTGTAGATGAGTGGCGCTGCCGCCATCAGGGCAAGTAGCCCCAGCCCACGCACAGCGAGAAACTCTTTTACCTGGGTAATCATGCCCACTGCCGCTACTGGAATAATAATGCGCAGTAGGCTTTTTGCCTGATTAAATTCACCCAAATCCATTTGCAGCTTACTCAACGGGCCTAGGCCGCTTGGAGCCACAAGTAACCAGAACCAAAACATTCCAGCCCCCATCAACCATGGTGCAATCACCCTGTTGCGCGGTAATTTGACCAAAAATTTCTTACTCTCATTAGGTTTTGCCAACATCCAACAATGCACGCCAATAAGCCAAATCGCTAGGATATACCCTACTGTATCTAGTGATATTGTTTCGTATGGGTGCATGGTGATAATCTAATGAGTCTGTAAGGGGTGGAGATGGATACTATGAACTGTTGCGCCTGTGGGAAGGCTTATTTCTACGACAGCATCGCTGTGCCGTAAAGTGAGAACCCCGTCGTCTCTTCAATCAGAACATCAAAGACCTGACCAGTCATTCGCTCCGCATCTCCATCGAAAATGACAATCTTGTTCTGCGACGTTCGACCCATGAGGCGTTCTTTATTCGTTTTGGATAGCCCTGTGCAGAGCACCTGCTGGCGAGTACCTACCATCGCCTGATTCTTCTTCACCGATAACTCATTCACCACAGCCAACAATGCTTGGTTGCGCTCTTCTTTGACTCGCTCTGAGAGCTGTCCCTCCATTTCCGCTGCCGGTGTGTTGCGCCTCTTCGAGTAACGAAAGACAAAGGCATTATCAAATTCAAGATGCTTAACGGTATCCACCGTCGCTTGAAAATCTTCCTCGGTCTCCCCGGGAAAGCCAACAATGATATCGGTAGTGATAGCAAGATCTGGGCGCGCAGCCTTCATGTTTTCACATATCTCAACAAATTTAGCATGCTTATAGGGCCGGCGCATTTGTTTTAGTATACGATCAGATCCTGATTGCATGGGGAAGTGAATATGGCTGCAGAGCTTGGGAAGGTATGTGAAAGCGTCGACCAGGTCTTTGCGGTAGCCAATCGGATGCGGAGAAGTAAAACGAATTCGCTCTAAGCCCTCGACATCATGCACCGCCTCAAGCAACTGCACAAAAGGAGATTTACCATCAACTTTATCAAACTCCGTGCGACCATACAAATTGACGATCTGACCCAGCAAGGTGACTTCCTTAACTCCCTTGGCAACCAGGCCCTTACACTCTGTGACAATATCAGTAATAGGACGGCCGCGCTCTTTTCCCCGTGTATCGGGAACAATGCAAAACGAACAGCGCATGTTACACCCCTGCATGATCGATACGAAGGCCGTCGACTGATCCTTCTGTGTAACATGATCACGAATCGTATTCTGACTATCTTTCTCTTCCTCGGTATCACAAACGCTCTCACCAGTAAGGGATAGTGAAGGGTTGTCCATTCGCATTTCCATGCGCTGTTTAAGGATGCCGTCCACATAATCAAAAACCTTGTGATATTTCTGCGTTCCAACGACCACATCCAGATGTGGTATATTTTTAAATAGCTCCTCGCCTCGGCTCTGCGCCATGCAACCCATATAGCCATAGACAACGTGGGGCTTACGCACCCGATGCCTACCCATAATACCCATCTTACCGAGAGCCTTCTGTTCGGCTTGGTCTCTGACACTGCACGTATTTACCAGGATGGCGTCTGCCTCTTTCTCATCGGGCGTGACTGTGTAACCACCTTCCACAAACATCCGAGCAACCTGCTCAGAGTCGCGTTCGTTCATTTGTCATCCGTATGTCTTGATAAATACCTTGGGCATAGGAAAACCGCTTTTGGCGGAAATTTGGATTAAAAGCCGATACTGATGTTCAAGGAGAAGCGGATTTCGCCTTCAGTAGCGTGCTGGGCGGAAACATGTAGGCAATACCAGCTTATAATCAAGAATGATTTCCACTATCAGAGCCTACTGGGGTGCCTTACATAGTAGCCTTTCACTCCACGGCGCTCGGGCTTCCAACGAGGCCCCGTTGATTTCCATGTTCCCCCGGTATCAAAACGCAAACCAGCAATCACCATGAAAACGTGACCTTTGCGCACATAAAGGGTGACCCAGTCGCCATACCCTTTTTTGCCATAATCAAAAAAGTTTTGCGACACGAGGGGGCGGTCTAATTTCCCCCCGGCATGAAGCACATAGGAAACCGCTCCCGAACAATCATAGCCCCTGTCGTAGAAGCTACGGTGGCCGCCACCATAGATATATGGCTTACCAGTTAATGCATTTGCAGCCTCAATCATTCGCTTCACCCGCCTTGGAGCACGCGGTGGAGCTACCGCCTTTCCACTAGGGCTAATGTAGGCCGTTTTACCATAGTCAAAGCGATGCGTCAGATGCCGCTCCTGTGCGCGCAACTGCGAGGAACAAGAATTAAGCACCGCACACACGAGCAAGGTTCCAAATAGTGCAAGGGTGAGACGAAATGTCTTCATGACATTATTTAATCATACTTAACCAAATGAATCAAACACCTAAACCAAACGTTCGTTTAACCTGCTGAAGTATCATAACCTACTCTGACAAAGAAATAGTTCAGCTTTTTCACAGTCAGCTCGCCACCTATTCCATTCAGCTACTTGCCCCAGATACCGACTCTTGATCGTTTTGCCCTTTTTTCCAGCATGCGCAAGCCACTTAGATAACGCCGCGATGTCATTCGACGTGCAAAGTTTGCCTTTTCGCCCTCCCACATTGGTTCGCTCCATTCAGCCCCCATGCCGTGCGCTCTTGCAAGGCCAGCCTTTACCAATGCCTCGTCGAGCCTTACACCCTGATCATTAATCACAATAGCGTAGTAACGTGATTTTTTAGCAGCTCCACCCGCTTTTATTTTTTGAGTATAGACACGAAATGGCTTACTCAAAAAATTACGAGTAAACTCAGCTGCTTTCTCCCCCCATTTATGCAAGTCTTGTTGTTTGATGCCAAAATCCTTCGCCTGCTCAACAAGGCGCGATTCAAAACGATCATCCGTCTCTGGGCAATCAACACCATATAGTCGAAATAGGTAAGTGTATCCAGTAATCGGTTTGGCAGCGAAGCTATCCCCATCATAATATTCATCGGTCATTAGTTGAGACTGGCCATAAACAAGCCACTCATTTTCTGATGCTGAAACCTCCAGACTCACGACGACGGCCAACATAGAACAGGATAAGAGAAGCACCTTATATGGAATAAACATAAAACTACATTTATTCGGGGCCGCCCACTCTGTCGAATATATTTTTGTTAGATCGTTAGATTTTTATATCGTTAGTATATTAAATCGGCAGATCAATGATTGGTTAGATTATTAGTCTGCCATTTATTAACGCGGATTCCCGTTGGTTAGTTTAATTTGACTTATAATTACCAAACTAACGATTCCACTTTTTCACTGTGGTGCGAGACAGAGGAAGCTCTAACTGCTGCCATTGAGGCCGGCAAATTTCTGCTTGGTAACGATGAGAGCCCCCGCTCCAGACTCGCTGAGATAGCGATAGGACATAGTCTTTGGACTGGGAAGCTGCGGATTGTATTAGGCGAGTAATATTGTTCATGCGAACACCATATTCATCTCGAGTGTATCAGTCAAGACCTAGAGCCTATATTCTGCCAAAAATTTATTCTAATTCAAGGTCTGCACCGTCTTTAGGAGCTCGCACCACCCGATCCACAGCGTGTTTAGTTACGAGATTCCCTTTCACTGCACGTCCCTTCAGGCCGAGTTCACCAAAGCCAAATAAGCGCGATAGACTGCGCAGACGTGGAATAGGCTTGAGGTGTACAATCACCGTATTTTCAGCACTTTGCTCATCATTATCGTGAACGGCAAAGTAAAGCACGCGCGTGCCTTTTGTTCCCTTGGTCAGATCGTATTCTTTGTCTCGAGTTACCCCGCCCACTTTAAATCGCTTGGCATATACCGCCCCTTGGCGGCCATCTCTGTAGATCATCGAATATACCTTTTCTTCATCCTTACGGAACACCGCAATATGCTGAATACGTTTACCCACGAAAGCCTTATCGGCAATCTTCGTGACTCGCATTTTACCCTCCCCATCAAAGGCAATGACATCATCGATACGAGAACATTTCTCAACGGCGTCGTCCTTCTTCAAGCCCCAACCAGCAAAGCCATCCTTGCGATTCACATAGAGAGTTTCTGTAGCAGCTACTACCTGAACTCGGTCAACTACGTTAAACTGATCTATGATGGTTCGGCGCTCACGACCTTTACCATATTTCTTAATTAGGTTTTTATAATAAGCAACTGCATATCGAGTAAGGTTGCGAAGGTTTTTTTCCACCGCCGAAATCTCTTCCTCAAGCTTACTGATAATCTCATCGGCTTTGAAGCTATCAAACTTCGAGATCCTCTTAATTTTTATCTCGGTCAAGCGAACGATATCTTCCTCGGTCACTTCTCGCTTAAGCAACTTAGTATAGGGCTTTAATCCTTTATCGATAGCCGCAATCACCGCTTCCCACGTTTCACACTCTTCAATGTCTCGGTAAATACGATTTTCGATGAAAATTTTCTCTAAGGATGAGAAGTGCCATTTTTCTTGGAGCTCGCTCAAGCGAATCTCAAGCTCCATCTTCAGCAGATGCTTGGTTTGCTTGGCACCGTGCTTGAGGATCTCGCTAACGCCCATGAACCGCGGCTTGCCATCATGAATCACACAGGCATTTGGCGAAATAGATACCTCGCAATCAGTAAATGCATAAAGTGAATCACGAGCCATCTCAGGATCTGCCCCAGCTGGCAAGTGAACGAGAATATCCGCTTTTGCCGCGGTATTGTCTATGACCTTAGTAATCTTAATCTTCCCCTTTTCGTTAGCAGCAACAATGTTATCCATTAGGCTACCAGTGGTGACTCCGTAAGGCACTTCGGTAATGCGCAAGATCCGCTTCTTTTCGATTTCAACCTTAGCACGAACCCGGATTTTACCTCCTCGAAGACCATCATTATAATTGCTGGCATCCATGATGCCCCCAGTCGCAAAATCAGGAAGCAGAACGAACGGCTGTTTGCGTAAAGCTTCAATACTAGCCTCAAGAAGTTCGATGAAGTTATGCGGTAGCATTTTACAAGCTAGGCCAACTGCAATGCCTTCCACACCTTGGGCAAGGAGCAATGGAAACTTCAGAGGCAAGGTGACCGGCTCTTTATTACGACCGTCATAACTACGCGACCACTCCGTAGTTTTTGGATTAAACGCGACCTCAAGCGCAAAGGGAGTTAACCGCGCCTCAATGTATCGAGGTGCTGCTGCCTTATCACCTGTCAGTATGTTTCCCCAGTTTCCCTGGGTATCAATAAGCAGCTCTTTCTGGCCAATTTGCACCATGGCATCTCCAATAGATGTGTCACCATGAGGGTGATACTTCATGGTATTACCCACCACGTTCGCCACCTTATTATAACGCCCGTCCTCTAACTCGCGCATCGAGTGCAGAATTCTGCGTTGCACTGGCTTCAGGCCATCACCCAAGTGCGGCACTGCACGCTCCATGATGACGTAGCTAGCGTAATCGAGAAAGTAATCGGCATACATGCCGCCCAAATTCTGGTGCTCTTGGGCGTCGTCGTCGGTGTCGTCACCGGCTGTAAAGTCTAGTTCATCCATGGGTGGAGTATCGTCAGAAAAGGGAGAAGGGAAAAAAAGAGTGGGGATTTCGAAGCAGACTTTATTTAAGCAACCTTAAATACTGATGCAAGAGCCGATTTACATTTGGGCAAGCTTTCGACTGCCTTGGGCAATTCCTGTCACTAAAAAACCGATTAGATCCTGATTCTTACCCGCAACTCCATTTACTACAACTTCTCTGGGTGCGAATGAGCAAAAAACTGCTCCATGCGTTTATGCATGTCATCATAGAAGCCTTTTTTCATGGCTTCGAGCATTTCCTTTTTTTCTACAGCTGCATAACCTGCGTTCTCTTGTTCAGTGAACATTTTCTCGTGAAATGCACGTTCAAGCTCAATCATCGAGTCGAGAAATGCTCGAGCAGCCCTTGAGTGTTCGACACCATCAACCAATGCGTTTTCGAGTGTCTTGTTTCTAGTCACGGCAATCAAACTACCCTCGCCAAGTTCCTTCATGTAGCGGTGATGGCTCTTTAAAAACGCTGCATGATCGCTGTCGTATTGTATCTCTTCCCTATCCAATAATTTATCATACGGCCCAGCCTTGCAAAAAAACTTTACCATCAACGGTATCGTATCAACGAGCATGAATAGTGCGGTGAGAATCCAATAGGTAATGTAGGCAAATCGACCCCCCTCTTCTCCCTGCTGAAATAAGTGGTGAAGCGCAAGCGTCTGCGTGAGGACATCGCGTCGATCATCTTCGGTAATGGCAACAATAGCTGTTCGCTCATCAACACCCGTAGCCGCAAGCTCCCCCTGCATGCGCTTGAGCTCAACAAGCATAGAGTCGATTTGCTCTTTGATCGTTGCACGGATCTGATTTTGCTGGCCGACAAACTGGTCCGCTTGGTCCGCTTGAACTTTACGTCGCAGAGATGCCACTCTTGCGTCTTCGGCTGCCGCAATCTCTCGCTCCTCCTCCATTTTTCTCTCAAACGCAAGGATGGCTGTCGCTTTAGATTCGGCAGTGCTGGCCAGTAAAATACTTTTTTCCTCAGAAAGGCTTTTCAAAAGTGAGCCCAGTCGTGCCGCTTCTGTGCGTCGCCACGCTAACTGATCGTTACGGATACTGCGCGCACGCGGACCAAGCCCACGGAGGCCACTGCGCTCGCCGTTCACTTCTTTTTCAAACTGCTCCTGCCAAAACGCCTGCTCTTGCTGGATCTTGGTGTATTGCGGAGTGACTGTTGCCATCTCGTCCGTGATGGCTTCGACTCGGGAAGTAAATGCTTGGGTAGCTTCGTCAATCGAGGCTTTTAATCGAGCCTGCTGTGCGGCGGTGAGCCCCGCGAATTCATCCCTCTTTTGTTTTTGCTCCGCGATGAGAAACTTAGCACTAAAACTGTCATTCCATTTTTCCCGCTGTGTAGCAATTGCGGCTTCCTGTTGACGAATCTCCGCACGCTTGACCAGCTTCTCTTTTTGAAACGACTCCTTCGTCTGCTCGATCTGCGCTGTGCGATCCAACTCGATGACCCCACTGATCGTGTCTTGAAACATGAGTAGCACCAAAGGGTGGGCGATGGTTAAGCCCATCAGGCCGGCAACGACAAACCGGAGCGCAAATTGACCAAATTTTTTGATTGGGGAAAGAAACGGCCGGTAGCTTGCCAGCAGCGCCCGATCAATGGCCATGATAATGAATGACCAGACAGCGGCCACGGGGAAAATCACCCAGTTATTCTCCGTGAGAGTAGATAGCGCATAAGAGCAGGCGATAAAGGCAAACACACAGGGGACAAGTACCGTCGCGCCATAAGCAACATACTTGCGTTGTTCCCAATTCGGGCATTGCTCCAACGTCTCAGTACCAGCTCCGGAGAGCCAAAAGAATACGCGTTTCCATATTGAGCTTTTAAGGTGAGACATTGATTTTAAACTTAATTTAGGGTGAAGTTTTACATATCATCCCCAGACAGCAATCTTTTTCCCCATCGAGTGGTGTTGAATCTTGATTCTTCAATCTTTCCCCTTAAAAAAACGACATGCGCATTCTCACCGGTATCCAGCCAAGTGGCAAACTTCATATTGGCAACTACTTTGGCGCCATGCAGCCTGCCGTCGAGCTGCAGGATAAAGGCGAAGCGTTTTACTTCATTGCTGACTATCATGCCATGACCAGCATGAGTAATGCCGATACCCTGAGGAGTAATATACAAGATCTTGCCATTGACTTACTTGCTTGCGGGCTCGATCCCGATAAAGCCACTATTTTCAGGCAGTCAGATATTCCTGAAGTCAATGAGCTCGCCTGGATCCTGTCCACCGTCTGTCCTATGGGCCTACTCGAGCGTGCCCATTCTTATAAAGATAAAGTCGCCAAAGGCATATCACCTAACCATGCGCTCTTTGCTTATCCAACTCTCATGGCTGCTGATATTCTCCTTTATGACGCTGAGCTGGTGCCTGTGGGTAAAGATCAAAAGCAGCATCTTGAAATGACGCGTGATCTCGCTGGAAAAATCAACGACCGCTTCGGCGAGGGAACACTGACGATTCCAGAAGCACAAATCGCAGATCACACCGCCGTTGTTCCGGGTCTTGATGGTCAGAAAATGTCAAAAAGCTACAACAATACCATCCCCCTCGACGGTGGTAAAAAAGCCATTCGCAAATCAATCATGCGCATCGTTACCGACTCGACACCGGTCGAGGAGCCAAAGTCGACTGCGAATTCCACCGTCATTGCTCTTTATAAGTTATTTGCTGATGAAGCCGCAGTGCAGCAAATGATCACCGACCATGAGGCTGGCGGTTTCGGCTATGGCGACTTTAAGCAGCGTGTATTCGATAGCTACTGGGAATTCTTTGCACCTGTCAGAGACAAACGTGCAGAGCTCGAAAACAACCTCGATTATGTCAACGAAGTGATCACCAACGGGGCCCAAAAAGCTCGCGCTGAGTCCACCAAGGTCCTAGACAGGGTCCGCGCTGCTGTTGGCTTGCGCTAAATGCTGGGGTCACAACCTGCATTCGGCCTGTAGAGCTTACGCCTGTCAACGAGCAAGCCTTGTTGATCAAATTCCACGCCCTCGGCAAGTAGCAGCGCCCGCTTTTTCTCTAGCTGCTTACCCGCTACTGCTCCAAAATAACCACCCAAGCTTAAGTCGGTCCGAATGACGCGGTGACATGGAACTGCGGGCGCGAAGGGATTTCTTCTTAGCGCTTGCCCGATTGCTTGAGCCGATCTGCAATCTAGAATATCAGCCAATATCGCATAGGTCACTACCCGGCCTACAGGAACACCTTGCACAGCCTTATAGACTCGTTGTTCAAAATCTGTTGGCTTACGCAATAACACTAACGTAGTTTTGTTTTTCGCTGAAATTTAGAAGCCCGATCGACATTGTGAGAAACCAAAGCTCCGGTTGCAGGATTGACGACGTAGCTCGCACACCAAGCATCCGAACCATCTCCCAGCGTGATATAAATACAAAGATTCGAGCCTACCATATACAAACCCAGTTGCGGATTATTATTCATCCACTGAGAACAAAGATAGCGTGTTTGCTCGAGGGGCACCATCAAACCTCTGCCATCAACAGAAATAAGCAATGACTCCACTACATAGGTCGGAGGTGGCGAACCCATGTCGCCATACCATGTAGACTGCATGGCATCTCTGCGACCATTGTATGGGCGCCATTGCAATACAGCTACCACATCACGATCTGCTACTTTCGCCTTCATCACCTCACGCATATCACTGGCGATGTTGGTGGTATCTGGCACCTTACTCCATACCGCCGCCTCATTACGATCAGAGCTCGAGCCAGTACCAGTATTAATACCACTCGGCGAATGATTGACACTAGATGGACTACACGCTGCCATGATTACTCCCATACTGAGCATTGCTAATATTGATCTGTTTTTCATCATCGACTTATTGGTTGGTTGATTAGCGGGGGTTAGGGCACCGCGGGCCCTACATCTCAAACCAAAATCTTTCATTTATCAATTCATTCTTTATCGGCGTGATAATTCTTTTGCCAGATACAAGCTCAGTGGGCTACCAACGGGCAGGGCTAATCGTCCTATGAAAACTGATGAAATTATCACGCTTTCTCTATCATCATACTCCACACGGTAAACATGAAGTTCGCGGCATCATTGCCGCAGGCAGGGTCCGTGTGGATGGCGAACAAGTGCGTGATAGCCAGTTTCATATCGGAGACTTTACTCACGTCACCGTCGACGATGTTGTTTTGCGCAATCAATCCCCAGTCTACTTGATGCTCAATAAACCGGCAGGCTACTTGAGCGCTACTGTCGATAATGAACACCCTACGGTGATGGAGCTCATCGATTCCAGCGAGGCACTGCACATCGCCGGCCGACTTGATCGCGCTAGCACTGGGCTCCTTATTCTCACCAATGATGGCAAGTGGTCGCGCCGCATCACCGAGCCTAAACAAGGGGTCGCCAAAGTATATCAAGTCACCACGGCCGAGCCTATCACTGAGGAAACCGCTACACATTTCCAGCAAGGCATCTACTTCGCCTATGAAGACCTGACCACCCAACCCGCTGAATTAAAAATCCTCTCAAGCCAATCGGCCCAAGTCACCATCTATGAAGGTCGTTACCACCAAATTAAGCGCATGTTTCACGCCGTTGGCAATCGTGTGACTTCATTACATCGACTCAGTATGGGCTCTATCGAGCTCGACAAGAGCCTCGAGCTTGGTCAATACCGCGCACTCACGCAGGATGAGATTGAAAGCAATTGGAGTGAGTAAACACCCAGCAAGGTCTGAGTGTCAGATAATAAACCAGGTCTGAAAGACCTAACTTGATCGAGCCGCAAGCTTAATGCGACTTTTTATAAAGGGCAGCTTCCTCTCGGGAATAAATTTCCGCTACTCGCAAACTACGCCGAGCAAGCTCACGCGCATCTTTGTCCGCAATCAATGCAAGACCTTCCTCACCAACTTCACCTAGGAAAATCTTCCAGGCACGCTTGGCTACTTTTTTGTCATCAAGATTTACCTTGGGTTCATCCGTTTGCGACTTGCCCTGTCGTCCTCTACCGCGTCGCCCCTGTTTGCCTGAAGTCTTGGCATTATTTTGAGCGTCCTTGTCAGCCTCTACCTTCGCTTCCCTGCCCTTGTCTGTGTTTCCCTCAGTAGCTGAGTTCTCCTTGACTACTTTCTTTGCCGCGTTTTTTGAGCCTCTCACATTGCGCTTGATGGCTGGGCGCTCGTCAGATTGAGCGGCAGGCTTTGAATCTACCTTAGCTTCGGATGATTGGTCAGAGGCCGTGTCCATCTTTTGCTCTGATGGCTTGGTTTTTTGCTTATCTGATGTAGCAGCAGGCTTTTCGCTGGGCTGCTCTTTAGGGGCGTCCGATGGGAGAGATTCTTCTGACATAAAAGTAGGTTGGGTAGAGGCACTTGCTAGGGGAATGACCACAGGATGTAAAGATCAATGCTCACGATAGGGCTTGAAGTTAAAGGCGCAAGCACTTGCTAATGCCTGAATGCATAGCTGGTTTCGTAATGTAGCTGCTAG
>JAQXBQ010000011.1 GCA_029252325.1 Akkermansiaceae bacterium | reverse complement strand
ATTGCCTACATCCCGGACCTGGGTAGATATGTCATCACCGCCAACATGATGGACAGAGACGGCAACCCCGGTGGCAACTTTCCCGGCTTAAAAGGGAATATGACCCGGGTGATCGGGGTGTTTTACCATGGGGATGTTCAACCCGATCCGGACAAGAAGCCATCAGAATAATCATGAAAAAAATACTCTTCTCCCTCCTGCTGGGATCACTTGTACCCAGCCTCCATGCGGCCGAGGCCGCCGGAGCAGCGAAACGTCCCAACATCCTACTGATGATGTGCGATGACATGGGGTGGCTCGACCCCTCGTGCTTCGGCAACGATCGTGTTGCGACACCCAACATCGATCGACTTGCCAAAGAAGGCAGGATGATGAGCGCGTTCTATGCGGCATCGGCGGTCTGTACTCCCACGCGAGCCTCCGTCCTGACAGGAAAATACCCATTGCGTTTTGATATCCGGAAGCACTTCAGCAGCGCGCGGGGAGAATATCTCCCGGAGGGAGTCACCCTGCCGAAGCTTCTGCAAGGTGGTGACTACGCCACGGTCCACATCGGCAAATGGCATTTGGGCGGCCTGCGCTTGAAAGATTTTGCAATGAGAGACCAATCCCCGGGACCGCACCAACACGGATTCGACCATTATCTCTGCCAGCGGGAAGAACAGCCCTTGCGCGGTGACCATCTCAAAAAGCGAACCCTGTATCGCAAAGGTGGAACCTGCCTACTGCGGGATGACAAACAGGTGGGTCCGGACGACCCTTACTACAAAATGTATTTAACCGATATTCTTGGGGAAGAGGCCTTACAGCAGATCAGGAAGCATCACGAAAAGAAACAGCCGTTTTTCATCAATCTATGGTGGCTTACCCCGCATACCCCTTACGAGCCGGCGCCCGAGCCGCATTGGAGTCAGACCGCCGCCGAGGGCATCAGTGAAAACCAGCACTGTTTTCGTTCCATGGTTGCGCGGTGCGACTATCAGATAGGGCGTATCCTGGATACCCTTGATCAACTCGGCATCGCAGACGACACCCTCGTCATCTTTCTGAGTGACAATGGGGGGGCATACGAAGCAAATATCGGTTCGTTAAAAGGAGGTAAAACAGATCTGCATGAGGGGGGCATCCGGGTTCCGTTTGTTGCCCGCTGGCCAGGCAAGATCAAGGCGAACACCGTGACCTCGGAGCTTGGGCACTCGAATGACTTGTTGAGCACCATCTGCAGCGCAGCGGGCGTGCCAGTACCTGAGTCCTGCCACAGCGACGGCATCGACCTTCTTCCTCTGCTCTCTGACAGGGGGCAGACCTCCGCGCGAGGAACGGTTTTTTGGCAACTCGACCTGTATCAAAATCTACAACGCCGCTACCCGAAGCCCAAACCCTATGCCACCGAAGTCGTGCGCCAAGGGCGCTGGAAGCTGCTTGCCCTCAACGGTAAACCCGTTGAGCTGTTTGATGTGGAAGCAGATATCAGTGAACAGAACAACCTGATCAAGCAAGAACCGGAACGGACAAAAGCAATGGCAAAACAGCTTGCCGCGTGGCTTGCCGAGCCGCGGCAGAGATATGGTATGATCAAATAGCTGACCGAACAACCGTGTCGAGCATATCTGTGGCCATCGGTCATCTGTGTTTTACATGCATTTATTCCTTGGCGCATCTGCGCCTCTGCTCCTCTGCGAGAGTTCCTTTTTTTAATCACGCCAAGCCGCAAAGATCGCCAAGGTGGATTTGCGTGAGATAGCCACTCCGTGGCTGATGAGCGATGAAGGATAGCCGCGCAGCGGCGTCAATGTAGGATAAGTTTTTAACTTGTCGGCAACCTGAGCATCCTGACATGCCGACAGCTTGAAAAGCCGGTAGGGTCGGTTTGACAAAACGACCGAACGTTTGCCCCATTCCACCAGCGGTCATTTTGTCAAAATGACCCTACCATCGATATTCGGAAAATGGACAGATACCTTAGCGTCTTGGCGTGACCCCATATCAAGCTTGGTGAGCCCGTCGTGCTTGAATTCCAAATTCAAGCCGCCACCGGCGGCAGCTTCCCTCCTAAAAAATGAGGATGGGAGAAATGATAGAATATGAGACTCTCACCGTTTATATACATTGACGGCTTGAGCAGAGGCAAAACAAGCCTGATGAAGAAGCTACTTGATCCCAATATACTGGGATGGTCACATTTTCAAACCTGAGATAGCTTTGCTTTCCCCAAATTCATTCCCAAATTCATGAATAAAATACTCCTCGCCCTCACTCTCATCAGCTCGATCTGTAGTGCCGAAGTAATGAAGGCGGCCAGCGAAACGCCAGCGATGCCAAAGAACCCGCCGAAAACTTGGCTGACCTACCACCTGGCGCATCCCGGGCCAGGTAAAGCAAGTCCGGGCGACCCCAATCCCGCCTTTTTCTGGAAGGGGCGCTATCACCTGCACTATATCTACAAGAACCGTACCGGTTTTGTCTTCGCCCACGTTTCCAGTGACGACATGGTGCACTGGGAGTGGCACCCCACTGTACTGGGACCAGAAACCATGGGCCACGGCATGTTCAGTGGAACGGGTTTCATCACCATGGACGGCAGGGCAGCCATGACTTATCACGGTCAAGGGTCGAAGCGAAACTGGATTTCCTATGCCCTCGACGA
>JAQXBQ010000270.1 GCA_029252325.1 Akkermansiaceae bacterium | reverse complement strand
GCCAGCACGGGCACGGCGCACAGCATTTGAAACAGCGATGATCGCATCACTCTGCCCAATTACCCTATCTCCGATACGCTGCTCCATCTTCACAAGCTTTTGTCGTTCACCCTCTTGTAGTCTACTTACGGGAATGCCTGTCCATGAGGATATAACACGCGCAATGTCCTCCTCGGTTACTTCCTCTTTGAGAATGCGTGAGTCAGCCTGCAGTTGGGAAAGCTTCTCCTGCGCATCAGCAAGATCTTTTTCAGCATCGGGTAAGTTGCCATACGTTATTTCAGATGCCCGGTTAAGATTACCAAGACGCTGAGCTTGCTCCGCTTCGTTTCGAAGCTCTTCAATGCGCTCCTGCGCTTCCCTTACAACATCGATTACATCCTTCTCATTTCTCCAGCGCGCCATCAGCGTCGCCGACTCCTCCTTAAGATCAGCCATTTCCGCTGTCACCTTGGCAAGTCTGGCCTCACTGGCGTCATCATTTTCTTTTGCTAGGGCTTGGCGTTCCATTTCTAGCTGCATCACCTGACGCTCGATCCGGTCGATCTCAGTCGGCATCGAATCGAGCTCGATTTTCAAACGCGAAGCTGCCTCATCAACAAGATCAACTGCCTTATCAGGCAAAAAACGATCCGTGATGTAGCGATCTGATAGTTGTGCAGCCGCAACAATCGCACCGTCTTTAATGCGCACACCATGATGAACCTCATAACGTTCTCTTAGACCGCGCAAAATGGCGATAGTGCTATCAACACTGGGTTCCTCACAGCGCACTGGCTGAAAGCGACGCTCTAGGGCTGCATCTTTCTCAATATACTTCCTGTATTCGTCGAGTGTCGTCGCACCGATGGTATGTAGCTCACCACGAGCAAGCTGCGGCTTAAGTAGATTAGAGGCATCTACAGCCCCCTCACTGGCACCAGCTCCAACAATGGTATGCAGCTCGTCTATAAAAAGAATAATTTCGCCCTCAGATTCCGTCACCTCTTTCAGAAAGGCTTTGAGTCGATCCTCAAACTCACCTCTATACTTGGCACCCGCGATCATGCCACCAAGATCCATGGTAATTAGGCGCTTATTTTTCATCGAATCGGGTACATCACCACTGATGATACGGCGAGCTAGCCCTTCAACAATAGCCGTCTTACCTGTACCAGGCTCTCCTATGAGCACTGGATTATTTTTGGTTCGCCTCGATAGCACCTGCATGATTCGACGAATTTCTTCGTCACGACCAATCACAGGATCGATCTTCCCCTCCCTTGCTTTAGCTGTCAGGTCTGTTCCGTATTTTTCCAAGGTTTGGTATTTACCTTCAGGGTCCTGATCAGTCACTTTTTGGCTACCTCGAATCTCCTTGAGTGCCAAATCAGCTTTCGCCCTATCCAAGCCAGCCTCCTTAAGCAATTTCCCCGCAGGAGAACTGGAATCCAAATTAGCCAACAAAAAATGCTCAACACTAATAAAGTCATCCCTCATTTCCTCACGCACCTCATCCGCAACAT
This sequence comes from Akkermansiaceae bacterium, assembly GCA_029252325.1. Taxonomy (GTDB): domain Bacteria; phylum Verrucomicrobiota; class Verrucomicrobiia; order Verrucomicrobiales; family Akkermansiaceae; genus Oceaniferula. The sequence goes on along the minus strand of JAQXBQ010000270.1, from coordinate 10,701 downwards.
CTAAGCTAGAGCGCAAACCATAACTCATTTGGGGCTGTGATGCCGCGCCTTGTATTACGGGTTCATTGTTTAGCGCATTCATGGCCTTAGCCTTCAGGCGCGTCACATCGATCCCTGCTTTTTCGAGAATAGGCACCACAATGCCTCCCTCTTGCTGCAGCAGTGCGATCAAGACGTGTATGCTTTTTAACTCAGCATGCGCAGAACGCGATGCCAACTGTTGCGCTGCCTGCAAAGCTTCCTGAAATTTGGTGGTTATTTTATCAAGTCCCATATTATTAATTAGTTACGTTTTTTGGAGTCGAATGCACAGTCATATAATCGCCATGCTCTCATTGGGTGAAGCGTCATCATAGCAATTTTTTGTTCACTTATTTGTCAATTTATTTATCTTCCCATTTTACTGTGGAATAATGATTTCATCGCAAACCTTACTAATTCAAAGCCAATAACGGAGTAAGCATCTGACACAAATCGTGGTGCGTTTAAAAAAACTACCCAACTTCTACCTTGCAACAGACTAGCTCTCCAGCATATCCACCAGCATGTCTAAGGCATTGCCACCCAAACCTCGCAGTTTGAGCCAGAAAAAAAGCGCTATCACGATTGTGGCATCGCAATACAATCCTGAGTTTACCGACGCGCTGGTGGAAAGCACTCAACAAGAACTTGCTGAGCTTAATCCAAATCTCCAGATCAACACCGTTCGGGTGCCAGGAGCTTTCGAAATACCGGTTCTTGTGGAATCAGTCATGCAACAGCAAAAACCAACCTGTATCATTGCTTTGGGGCTAATCATTCGCGGCCAAACAGCGCATGGCGACATGGTCGCTGAAAGTGTGACTCAATCTCTCCAACAAATTGCAGTCTACCATGTCACCCCTGTTATCCACGAAGTTATTTTGTGTGATGATACCAAGCAAGCCTATGCAAGGTGTATTGGCAGCAAACTCAACAGAGGTAAAGAAGCGGCCAGAGCCGCCGTGACCATGATCGACAGCATGAGCCAAATTCAGCGCGGTAATAGTCGCGTATTTCCAAACAAGTAGTAATGGCCATACTCAAACGTAGAAACATCCGGGAAGCTGCAATTCAGTTTCTTTATTTAGCTGATCTTGAAAACGGCCCAGAGGCCGCCGAAATGGAACAAGCCTTCTGGCAAATGATTCAGGAGAGTAGTCTCAACAAGCTCAATCTAGCCAAGTCCAAAGCAATCCTTCATGTAGCTCAGGGGCGAGATAGCCGCACACTTAAGTTTGAGCAACTAGCCTCAGCGATCCAGCCTGAGCTGAAAGCGAGTCCAGAGGCACAAACGCTATACGCATCACTAAAACAGCTACTCGCTCAAGAAAACAAGCTAAGCGAACAAATTGATACCCTCCAATCGATCATACAAAACAAAAGCACCAATCCCATACCCGATCACGCCATCCAAGACGTGATCGAAGCCAACCAGGACTTGATGCTGGCACGCTCAACATGGTCTGTAAAATCATCTGATCATTCTGATTGGAATGTAAAACTTGAGGCATTGAATGCAACCATTGCTCACCTCACTAGATCATCACAGAGGCTAGCATCGATTGAAGATCCTGAATCAACGATTGTTGACTTTGCTCATCTCCGCGCAAGTAGTGCAGAACTGTCCACATTTCGCAGAGAAACCCAAGAGCTGGTTAGTCAAATTCTCGAACATAAAGAAAAAATAGACGCCGACCTTGCTAGAGTCATTGAAAACTATGCTCCTGAAAGAGTCGACCCTGTCGACCGTGCTATCCTCCGTCTCGCATCTTATGAGCTGCAAATGTCGGATGATATTCCACGTGCCGTCACTATCAACGAGGCCATCGAGATTGCTAAAAAGTTTGGCACTAGCGACTCGCCCCGCTTTATTAATGGCATTCTAGACGCGCTCTAGGAAATGCTCTCTATTTGATACAAGGAGATCTCCATTCATCGTGAAAGCCTCTCCGTAAATTGGCGTATCATGAGAGAGTAGATTACTATCATCCCCAGAGGTTCCAGCTTGCAGCCGCGGCAACGAAATGGTTGTATATCTCAAACAGTAAAATGCCTATGTGACCAGACGCAACAAGCAGCGTCTCCCATGTCAATTACCAGCAAATGAGCAAAACAATTGAAATTCACGGAGAAAGCAATATCCCCAAAGAGGGAGCCCTCGTTATACCCGGCAGGCTTGATTTCAATCAAATGCTTTTGCTTGAGCAGGTTTTTTCAGGCAGAAAGATCACATGGCTATGCGAAGAGAACGTCGTATTCGACGACTCAGTGCGCAGTTATTTAGAACAAGACGGCATTACAGCAGTAGCCTTCTCAGCTGACGACCAGGCTCCAAAGGTTATTGGCAAGACACTTGAGACAAATATAAATGACGGTGGCCTTATCATTTACCTCAGTGGCCTTGTCAGCGTGCGAGAAGGCGAGTGCCGACATCTCCATGCAGCCAACATAAAGCAACTTTGTGCACTGGGCCTTCCTGTTCTTCCTCTGGCTGTTGCCAAACCCGTGGAGCTGGCATACTCACCAGAAAACCTGAACAGGTTGCCTGGCACTATTTTTTCTTTTGCCCCGCTATTACCTAGTAAATCAGTCTCAGTTGCCGCATGGCAAGAGGCAATACATGCAGCTGACGAAGTCTGGTTTTCAGCTCGAGCATTTCTCAATGAGTCTCTTCCTGTTGCGATTCTTAATGGGATCAAAAAAAACGGTTCCTCTACCAGCCTTTTCGATGGCACCGACGACACGACTACAAGTTTTGATAAGCTGCTCGGAGCGGCGATTGCGCTCGCTGGCGTCATCAAAAAAGAAACTAAAAAAAGACGTGTTGGCATTTTACTGCCGCCAGGCAAGGGGGGCATGATTGCTAACCTCGCGGTTGTTTTTGCTGGCAAGATACCAGTCAACATCAACTTCACTTCCAGCCAAAGTGCGATTCACTCATCGATACGTCAGTCAGGCGTAGACAAATTCATCACGGCTGACCCCTTCGTTCGCAAAGCCGCCTCTTTTCCATGGCCACCTAACCGCGACCTTATATTCATCGAACGTGTCTTGCCTGCGATCAAAAATAAGATCATCCGCTGGATCATTCTGAGTAAAATTCTGCCGACACCGATCCTGATCAAGATCCTCGGCTTATCAGACATTCAGGGAGACGATGAGGCCGTATTACTATTTACCTCGGGATCATCTGGAGAACCCAAAGGAGTACCACTTACTCACCGCAATGTGCTAGCCAATGTATGCCAATTTGGCTGTAAAATACAGCTACGACACCAGGCCAAAATTCTGGGCTGCCTGCCTTTGTTTCATTCTTTTGGCAGCACCGTGACATTATGGTATCCCTGTATTGAGGGTATTAATCTGATCACTTATCCGAGCCCTCTCGAGACAAAACGTCTTGCTGAACTAATCAGCATGCACAGTGCTAATTTACTACTATCCACGCCTACTTTTTTGCGAGGTTACATGCGCCGAGTTAAACCCAACCAATTACAATCGCTCGACTATGTCATTACAGGAGCTGAAAAGCTTCCCGATTCTCTGGCTGAATCATTCCATAAGAAATTTGGAATTCTACCCATGGAAGGCTACGGGTTAACCGAGACCGCCCCGGCCACTAATGTCAATTTACCTGATCCTGCAAGTGAAGGTGAAGCACCTGTTATTCACACCAATCGTCGCGGCTCTGTTGGCAAATTCCTCCCTGGAATTGCTGTCAAGATGACGCACCCAGCGACAGGAGAACCATGCCCCATCGATACGCAAGGCACAATCTGGCTCCGCGGCGCCAACGTATTCCCTGGCTATTTGGACAACCGAAAAAAAACAGATGCTGTTATTACTGACGGCTGGTTTAATACGGGTGATATCGGCCGAGTAGATGAAGACGGTTTCTTATTCATCGAGGGCCGGCTTTCTCGCTTCTCAAAAATAGGAGGTGAAATGGTTCCCCATGAAACCATTGAAGCCGCCATCATCAAACTACTAGGACTCGACGACGAAACTGAACGTCGCATCGCTGTTGTTGGCATTCCTGATGTGCAAAAAGGTGAAGCCATTGCCTTACTCACCACTGTCTGTAGCGACACATACCAACAAGAATGCATCGATCTTCGCTACAAGCTGATGGATACTGGTTTACCTAGCCTTTGGTGCCCTAAAATGTTCATTCCTGCTGAACAGATCCCAATGCTAGCATCGGGCAAATTAGATATCAAAGGCTGCCAAGAACTTGCCCGAGAGCAAACATGAAAACGCTGATTTTCATCTTACTCTCAATGGTATGGGCTCAAGCTCAGATACCCTCAGACTGCACTCAAATCATCGTCGGCATATCAAAAGGTTGGAACTCCTCATATGCTTCACTCACGCTCTACGAAAAAAAGAGCGAAAAAAAGAGCGAAAAAAAGAGTGCTCATTGGCAGGTTGCCATCAAAACATGGCAGGCGCGCCTTGGTAAAAATGGACTGGCCTGGGGAGCTGGCCTTCACCCCAACCCTCAGTCATCAGCACCGATAAAAAAAGAAGGTGACCTACGTGCCCCTGCAGGAATTTTCAAAATTGGTGGTGCTTATGGATATGCGCCTGAGATTGCACGCTTGGATAGATTGCCCTATCGCCAAATCACTGAGGGCGACCTCTGGGTAGAGGATCAAAAATCGCCATATTACAATCAGCATCTCATTCTGAACACCTCACCAAAAACAACATGGCAGCAACAAGCTCAGATGAGGCAAAATGATCACGCCCACTCCCTGAAGCTCTACATAGGTCACAACGATTCTATTCTGGGTGGCAAACCCATTCCTGGACTAGGCTCTGCTATTTTCTTTCATATCTGGCGTGATGATGGCGCACGTGCAACGGCAGGATGCACTACCATGCCCGAGCGTGCTTTGACTAAGCTGATTGAACGTATCGACCCAGATAAGCAACCCGCCTACGTAATCCTTCCACAACAAGAATACCAACGTCTTAAAAAAAGCTGGCGACTTCCATGATCTAAGGTCTAATTCTTACAAGCTATCACCACGCACTCATTTCTACGATGCTCTCTTTTTCAAGTTGTTGGAACAATTCACGCCATTCTGAGGGCGATGAAATGATTGATGAGATAGTCGAGCTTGGCTTCAATACGATTGAGCTCAGTCATGGTATGACGATCAGTAAATTACCGGGTATTCAAAAAGCCTACCAAGAGGGGAAATTTCGCTGTTCAGGAGTACACAATTACTTCCCCTCTCCTGTTGAGGTCATGATCGATGCTCCAGATGCCTACGAGTTCAGCTCGCATCGCCCTCATGAGAGAGCTCGCGCTCTGGAAATGACCATGCGCACTCTAGATCTAGCCGCTGAATTTGATGCCAAGTATGTCGTCATGCATATGGGATCTGTTCCAATGCCCTCGAAGAAATGGACAAAAAAGCTCACTAGAATGCTCAAGGACGGACAACAGCTTGAGCGCGCCTTCGCCAAGCATAAGCTGAAATTTGTTCGTAAACGGGAAAAAATAGCACCGCTTTATTACCAAAGAGCGATCGAAGCACTGGAGCAGCTTGCCGAGAAAGCTGCTGAGCTCAAGATCCCACTGGCTGTGGAGTCACGCAGCAGATTCGAAGATGTTCCCAACGAATCAGAAATGCTGCGTCTCCAAGACCACTTCAAAGAGAATCCATGGGTTGGTTACTGGCATGACTTTGGGCATGTTCAGCTAAAACATAATCTTGGGCTTCTAAACCATGATCAATGGCTTGAGAAAATGGCCCCTTACCTTGTCGGATGTCACGTGCATGATGTCTACTGGCCAGACCGTGATCACCGCGTACCGCTCACGGGCGAACTGGACTTCGACAAATTGCTCCGCCACGTCGACCCAAAGCTGCCATTAGTGTGGGAACTCTCACCTACGCGCGAGGCATCGCAGATCAAAGAAGCCCTTCAAGTTTGGCAAGCCAAGTTTCCTGACACGCTGAGTGATTAGATGCCCATCACGGCCCTGACAGCCTCGCGCTTCAATCTGAGCTCTCGCCATTCATTTACTAGACGTGATGCTTCAATGACACCACAGCCAGAGGGAACGGCAATATCATCACCTTCCCAATGAACACCCCTTATGGCTACCAGGGATGTAAACGACCCATCTTTGAGAAGGCCAAATGGAGCACCAAAATACGGCGGGCAATCTAAGCGACTTCTCCATGCTTTCAACAGAGCCATGGTTTCCTGTGTACGCGGCAATGGTCCAAGAGCGGGTGTTGGGTGGAGCCTTTTGATCAACTCATCCACACTTCTATCAGCAAAAAGCTCCACATCGATTGGAGTGTGAAAATGAACTAATCGACCCAAATCTAAGATATTTCTCTCGCTGCGCTCAACCGTACCGATATCTGAAAGCTTGGCCACCATGGTCTGCGCAACAAACTCATGTTCTCTAATTTCTTTGCCATCCACCGCGAAAACAACTCGCTCATCTGCTTTAGCCGTTCCGGCTAGGGCCATCGTTTTGAGAGACCTCCCATCCTGCTTAAAAAGCAATTCGGGAGTAGCACCACAGAACCCACTGCCACCAAAACTCCATCCATAGCTGTAAAATGGCGCACCTAAATTCTGCATGCAGCCGATCAATTGGTCCCCATTGCCACCAACGAGTTGTCCCCGCTCCGTCGCGACTGGCACTGATTTCTCAATCACCCCTTTGACTATCATTTCATTGATCTCAGCAAAGACAGTGGCAAAGCACTCGGAATCAAGCTCATCCCACTCTATATTAAGCTTCTCAACGCAATACCCGAGCTCCGCCAAATCAGAAACCTCAATAAGCTGACTTGGCACCTTCCATGGTCGCTTGCAGGACAAGGCAAAATCATTGACGTAAAACGCCGTGGCATGATCTGGCGCCACTTCGAATTCGTCGAATGGGCCCAGCCCGACCACATAGCTACCATCACCAGCTTTCATAAAAGCTATACCATCACTTTTCTCCATACTGTGCACGTCACCAATCAACAGTGACAAGGCACTAAGTCCAAGATTATTTTAACTCATACTAAATTTGGTATTTGGTATTTGGTCATTGTGAATTAGAAGTAACCCGTGGGTCGTATCCCTGAAGAGACCATTGAACAAGTTATTGCCGCCACAGATATAGTGGACTTGGTAGGTTCCTACTTGCCCTTGAAGCGGGCGGGCTCGAATTTTAAGGCCAATTGCCCTTTCCATAATGAGAAGACTCCTTCCTTCATGGTCAATCCTGCGCGGCAATCCTACCATTGCTTTGGCTGTGGTGAGGGTGGTAATGCTATCAGCTTCGTGATGTCATACGAAAACCTTCCATTTCCCGATGCCATCAAAAAATTAGCTAACCGAGCTGGAGTTGTGGTTCAAGAAGACGCCTATGATCCAGAAGCCGACAAACGCAGAAGACGTAAATCTCGACTTCTAGAGCTACACAACCAGGCGGCACGCTTCATGCATCAATTGATGATGGAATCTCCCGATGCACAGCACGCCCGCGATTACTTAAAATCACGTGGATATGGTAAAGGCATGGCTGAAAGATGGGTCGTCGGCTGGATGCCTGAAAACGCTACTACTTTCCTTGATTGGGCCAGAGAACAGGGTTTTACAGGGCGTGAATTGTGTGAGAGCGGGCTTGCTGCACTCAAGAATGAACACAACGCACGAGCAGGTATCTACGTGCGCTTTCGTGACCGCCTCATGTTTCCGATTCATAACGATTACGGAGATATTATTGCCTTCAGCGGTAGGCAGCTTCGTAACGACCCTAACACAGGCAAATACATCAACTCGCCAGAAACTCAGCTCTTCAAAAAATCCAAAGTCTTTTTCGCGCTTGATAAAGCGCGCCGACAAATGATGAAGGATAAATACGCTCTACTCTGCGAGGGACAGATTGATGTAATTGCCTGCCATGAAAGTGGGATCGGCAGCGCGATAGCCACTTTAGGAACAGCCTGCACACCTGAGCATGCACGTTTACTCAAGCGCTACACCAGTGATGTCGTGATTTGCTTTGATGCAGATGCTGCAGGATTCAAAGCAGCAGACAAAGCCTTTGCTATTCTTGCTCCAGAGGGCATGCATATTCGCATGGTAATCATGCCCCAGGGCGATGACCCTGACTCCCTCATCAAACGTGATGGCTCGGATACCTTCAAAGCATTAGTCGAAGATGCTCGCGAATATTTTCATGTGAAACTTGAGCACGAGTCCTCAATGCGTGACTTATCATCAATTCGAGAGCGAACAGCTCTGGCTAGAGAACTCGCAAATCTAATTGCCTATGTCGGTGATAAGCTCACCAAAGATGCCCTCATCAACCAAGTTGCGACCAGACTAGGCATTGGAGCCGAAGAAATGAGGGGCAGCGTTGTTGAGGCAGAGAAGCAGCGAGCCCGCGGTAAGTTTTTTGAACAAAGGCAAGCAAACGCTCAGAACAAAAATAATACGGGGGCAATTACGAAGCCAAGTGCTACTGCAATGAACGGATCAATTGCGTATCTTTGCCACCTTGCATTGAGTTCTCAGGAAGCCCAAGATTGGCTCGGAGAGCAACTCGAGACCATAGCAGATCCATTAAGTTCACTCTCAGGAGGCTCTATCTTGCGTGATATTCTTGCCAAGCTCCCAGACCCCAAAAATGCTGCGGCCATTCAAACTTATCTGACATCGCTGGAACCTGACGATCAGCAAGCCCTGCGGAACTCACTTGCACAAGACACTCCAAACTCCCCTGTCAGAGCAGCAGAAGAAACAACGGCAATGCTGGTCAACACCCACTTCCAAAACAAGGAAGCAGCGGTGCGGGCAAGACTGCGGCAACCTGACTTGGGCCCAGAACAAATGGTCGCCCTGATGAACGAAGCCAAAGAACTCCAAGATGTTCTTAAAAACCTTCAACAAAGGTTCATTAGGTAAAAAAGGCCAGTCAGTGGAGGCCTAGACTAAAAAAATCTGGAAACGAGTTTTCAGTTAGCAACTGGTTTAGCTAAAATCACTGAATCTCCTGCTTGAACCACCATGCCTGGCTTCATGCTGCGGTAATCAATATCTGCAATGACTCGCTTACCCTCAATCGCATTGATACTCACTTTACCAATGAAATCAGCTCCTCTTTTGACAATGAGCTTTGTGGTGCTATCAATGGGCATGTTATCTGGAACGTTAATCACAGCGAATCCCCATTTATGATCGGCCGCTGTAATACGCCCCTCTGCCCTGTTACCAGCAATACGCAACTTTCTTTTCTGGATGCGATCTCTTAGGTCGGCTATTTGTTGCTCATTGTTTGAGACTTTCTTTTCTGTAGCATCAGCAAGCTCTTGTTTTTCCTCAAAATCTCGGTTGGCTTTCTTTACATCAGTCTCGAGTTTCTCGACCAAGGTAGGGACTTCGGCTAACCCTATATCCCCAGCGATTTCATTGAATGCTTTTTTGATACTAGCGATCAAATCTTGAGTATTTTTGAGGTCTTGGTCTTGATCTGCAATCTTTCTACTCCAGTCTAATGACTGTCGCTTAGCAGTCTTAATTTTAGACTCATTATTTTCCAGTTCAGCTTTAGCCTCAATAAGTGCGGCATTGACTTGATCTCTCTCGGCTTCCATATCCTTAGCCTCCTTCTTGGTTTTGATAATGTAGGCGTTACGTGTCAAATTTTGGTTCTCAATGTCCTTGCGTTCATCTTGCATCACCGTGAATTTGTTCATCGTGCTGAAGGAGAACCAACTACCTGTCAGTATAATAACGATCGCGATGGCGTAGAGAATGATTTTCATGGTTTAGAATGCAGTAAGGGAGAATGAAGGTGACGCAGTATAAATATTGTATCTGTTGCTGTGGATGAACCTGTGCTTAGGCTACCGAGCCGAAAAACTGATTTTGTCGTCTGGCTTTTCAGCTTTTTGTTCAGGTATCACTGCGTCGCCGGCTCGAAGCGCTTCACCGGGAGCCATTGATTCCTTGATAATATCAGCTGCCGCTCGGCCTGCCTCAACCGCAGTCACCTTGAGTTTAGCTATCACCTCATCCGCTCTGACAACTTCTAAGAAAGATCCAGGTACTACACCATCGTTGTCTCCACCATCAAGAATCACAAATCCCCAACCACTGTAGATTGAGCGAATAGAAGTGGACATACTTGCTAAGGAGCGACCTTGTGCATAATCACCGATAATCTGGCTCAGAGCTTCAATCTTCTGTTCACAATCTTGATTTTTTTGGTTCAGCTTCGCTATTCGGCTTTCTTCGTTGGCAATTCCCTCTTGGGCCTCCACGAGCTGATTTTTCAAACGATTGATTTTTGGTACTAAAACATCTTTAGATGGCAAATCTTTGAGAACATCTTTAGCGGAATCAATTTCTCCCCTCTTGTCTTCAAAAGTCTGCTCTAGTGTTGCGAGTTCCTTTTTCAGATCATCATATTTCCTAATTGCCGTGTCCCGGTCCTTGCCTGTTTCGACAAGATTGAGCGCATGTGATTCTTTTGATGACTCCGCCTCCTTAAATCTTTTTTGCTGCACTTCCAACTCGCCTGTTGTCCTCACTTTTTCTGTATTGGCATCGCGAAGATTGTTTATTTCAACCTCATAGGCCTGCTGGTTCTTGAATGCTACAAAGGCAGCAATGACCAAAACGACGGCAGCGATGATTCCAATT
>JAQXBQ010000263.1 GCA_029252325.1 Akkermansiaceae bacterium | reverse complement strand
TAATGAGGTGCGCCTCCTCAGCACCGGCGGCATTTTCGATGTAGCAGAGGTGCGGCTCAGTGGTCCATTGCGCGGCGCTCCAGGTGGTGACACCGGTGCTGATGGTGCCAGCCGCGATGAATGCGGCGACCCCTTGATATTCGGTGCTGCCCCTGAGGGAGGCTGAGATGGTAGTGACCGCCGACCCGGAGCAGGTGATCTTGACCACCCCGATAGGCTCGGTGGTTACTTGGGCGTTGAGGGCTCCTGCGAGGAGCAGCAGCAGTTGCGTGAGTCGCATAAATGGCAGCCGGAAGATGTTTTGAGGTGTGAATATATTCATTATTTTTGTGAATTAGACTGAAGTGGTTGGATTTCTTGGACAGGTTCCGTGACGGGTTTAGGTGTAATCAAGAAGTGGCTACCCCTTAAACAGTTACTCTGATGATGGGTGAACAGCTTACGGGGCGTCTATTGTCTAATTGGATAATCGGTTGTCTTAATTAATTATTTGTTAATGGGCTACAGTGTTGAAGATATTCGCGTAAGTTATCTATCACTTATTTCAATCCTCAGAAACTCCTTGCTCACATTTCCAATGGGAGTTAACGAGCGCTCAGTAACTTGTTGTAGACCATTGGGAAGTGTAATGAGACTGGATTGAATAGTCTCTATGTCATCCCAAGCATCCGATATGCCGAGGTCAGTGCTATGCTGTACATCAAGGCTAAAAAACTCCGTGGCAGCGGGGTCACGTTGGTAGGTGATGGATTGGTAATCGGTTCCACTCACATTGACCATGCTCTGTTGGTAGGGGGCAGGATGGGTGCTTGCTTGTGGTAGGGTGCCAAAGCAAAATTCCTGAATTGCATTTAACCCGTCATAATCAATATCGAAGAGAGCATCTGCAGCAGCATTGATATCCATGCCATGCATGCTCTCCCAGTAATCAGGAATGCCATCAGTATCAGAATCAATTAGCGAGAGATCTGTAGGGATGGCGGCGGGGCTTCCTCCATTGTAAAGGCTGGTTACATCGGTAGCAGTGAGTACGCGATTCCAAATGGCGACTTCATCGATCAGTCCGTCAAAGTTGCGTCCCGTTCCCGAGCGGTGACCGCCAATAACAAGCCCGCCGGTTTCAGCGATGGGCGCGGCAGTGGGTAAGGTGTGCTCTTTGAGTAGTGTGCCATTCAGATAAAGCTGAAGTTTATTGGAGTCAAAGGTTACTACCACATTGGCCCAGCTACCCGTAAACAGCGAGCGGTCAACATCACAATCGAAGCCACCCTGAGAAGTTGTTCCCGGTTGTTGTTGGGACCCGACCGCCCTCGGAAGCAGAGTTTCCGTGTAGAGCTGAAGGTTGATTTTGCTTGGGTCGCTAGTAGCCCTTAATCCAACCGAGATAGCATAACCTGTAGTGGATTCTCCCGGTAGATTGACATGATCATTGACCTTGCTTTCCATGATGAATTGCCGCTCAGAGCTGCCGTGTGCGGGAAGCGTGGTTGACTTGCACCAGGCGGATACGGTGTAAACAGAGGCATTATCATCAAGGAAACTGCGAGGCACACTGAGATACTGGCTGTTGCTGCGGGTAAAGCTCATGGCTCCGCCACGGACACCGCCGGTATTCTGGCGGGTGGCTCCGTTTACTGCTGTAGCATCGAGCCGACTGCCGAGGATTGATTGGTTGGTGGTATCATCATCAAAGGTCCACACTGCGCGTAGATCTTTGGCTAGGCCACTACCTTCTTTATAAGTAAGTTCGTTGTAGGGAATGACGAGTTCGTGGTTGATGTTGCCATCTTTATCGAGGTACTGAACCGTAAGTTCTGGGACGGCCTTTGTGGTGTCAGCCTTCATCGTGAGAAACTGATTAATAGCCTCGTTAGACCATTCTAGATCCGGGTGATAAACGTTGAGTGAGGAGATAACAGACTTATGTCCAGGGGACATAATGAAGTCGTGCAGATCATAACCGACCCTTTGCGGGTGCATGAGATATCGTGCCACGTGAATGTCGCCACCAAAGAGGACGACACCAGAGATTTTTTCATCGCGGATGATGTCGAGTAGTTTGTCCCGTTCGGTGTAGTAAGTGAACCAGTCGTCCCATTCGCTGTTCTTTTTATTCTGCCAGATTTGGCCTGTGACGATGACTTTGAATGGAGCCTGTGAGTTGCGGATAGAGTCCAAGAGCCACTGCCACTGGGCGCTTCCTAGGCAAGTCGATTGGTTAGGGTCGACGGGTGAGGCTGCCGTTTGTGAAAACCAACGTGGATCCACCATGAAGATCTCCATCGCTCCGAGGTCGGTTTTGTGGTAGATTCCATTACCTGCCCCATCTCCATATTGATCATGGGCACGATATTCGATTAGCCCCTTACGCGTGTTGACTTTGCGGGATGCTGTATCGAGACCGTCTCCACCATTGAGGCCAAAATCGTGATCATCCCAAGTGCCCACGATTGAAATATTTTTGAGAAGGGGGGAGAGGGTAGGCCTTTGTAGGAAGTGGCGATGTTTGTTGCGGATGCTGGTGAGATCTCCAGTATCAATGTATGGTGTATCCCCGCATAAGGCGAGGACGTCGAGATTGTGGTTTCCCATTTCTGTCCAGAGCGCATCGGTGGTATCATTCACACAAGAAATGAATCCGGCGGTAACAATCTTGTTCGTACGTTCTGCTGGCACCGTATTGAAATAAAAGGCAGTGGTGTCTCCGGCAAAAAGAAATGTGCCTCCTCCTGCTTCGACTTTTTCAAATTTATAAAGATATTTAGTGCCGGCGGTTAATCCTGTGACGTGGAATTTGGCAACGTGGTCGTTTGCTGCTAGACTGGAACTATCTACAGTAGTGACCGTCGCCCCAGCTTCGGTCATGACAGTGAGGCGCATGTTGATTTCTTCTGGCCCTGGGCGATAAAGGAGATAGGCGTCTGTCTTGGTCACAGTGCCTACCAGTGGGCCAACTGGATCCGTTGGGCCTGTGACGGATATACTAACTTGCGAGGTCGTGACTGCATTTCCTTTAATAGCGACCAGGGTGTATGTCTTGGCAGCATCAACCGTGACGTTCTGGTTGCCGCTGGCGGTGACGTTGTTGAGCTCATCGATGATGCTTACACTGTCGGATCCAGTGACATTCCAAGCCAGATTGACAGTACCTCCAACCGTAGTGGCTGCAGGAGTGGCGGTAAAACTGGTGACGACAGGAGGAGTGTCAGCAGGTGGCGAGGATATGAGAGGGTGACTGTTCAGCCCCAGGGCATAGACAGTGGCCAACTCCCCTGAGGTCAGTGCGCGGTTCCAGATGGCTACTTCATCAATTAGCCCGTCAAATCCACGGGTGGCAGAACTGCTACGTGCAGCGCCAAAGTTAAAGCCAGCTCCAGAAACACCCGTATCGGATAGGGTGCTGCGTAGTGAGCCATCAATGTATGTTTCGATGGTTGTGGTGCTGCCACTGGTCGTGTAACGCTGTATTACATGATGCCACCCAGCTGTGGCTGCGTCGGAAATGCCTTCATTGCTTCCTGCCGTGTAAGCCTGGCCGTCATTGACTCCGGATGCACCGAGACCTAGATCACGAATGCCATAGGATACGTCATAGTTATCGCTGGCCTCGAAAACGAAATAGCGATTTGTGCTGGAGGGAGAGCTGATAGGGTCGTTGAGATTATACCACGCACTAATCGTGAAACTATCGCCAAGGGTATTACCGCTGCCAAAGCTGGCGACGAGATTCATATGATCGTTATCGCCTCCCTGAACCGACATGGCATTACCGACTTTTCCTCCAGCGCTAGCAGCGGCTGGGGAATTTACAGCCGTTCCGTTTGGCAGCCCTCCGGTTGTGATGCTATTCGAGTAATCCGATTCAAAAGGGTAATAACCAATGAGCGAGTCACTCAGTGCAGCGTGGCTAACTGACACTGTAAGGTAGAGGGCTAATGTGGCTATTTGAGAAGTTTTTATGGTGATCATTCGTTGGGTGAGTGTGTTACTTGATGATGAAGGTAAGAATGGGGAGACCGGATCTGCTGGTATGCTTTTTGGAGTTGTATATGTAAACTTTTTAGTAAACACTTGATCCGCAGCGGTTTTATAAAAGTTTAAATAAGCCGCTACCGCGGCTGCTCCTGGTTCTTCGTTCTTGGTTTTTCCCAGGCACCCCGACATGGTCGGCGGTTCACTCTTTTAGCTCCTCTTGCGGCGCAGCAGCATCGAGCTAAGGCCCAGTCCGAGCAGGGCTGCAGAGGATGGCTCGGGAACGGTCACGATGTCGCCATTGAGACCGTTCTGATAGACTTGGGTGATTTCACCGGTGGTGAGTTCGCGGCTCCAGATCGCGGCTTCATCAATGAGGCCATCCCAGTCGCGGTCATTAGTGGCACCTGCACGAGCATCACCAAAGTGTAGGCCCGTGAAAGAGAAATTCGCCGCCGCTCCTGTTGCGGTTTCTGAACGTTTCAGTGTTCCGTCAAGGTAATAACGGTTAATCATGTCAGCGCCCGAGACTGTTGTGGTGATTACATGATGATGCCAAGTTTCTTCGGAATAAGAATTTAAGACGTCGGTTCCTATTTTATCGTTGTCGGGTCCATAAGTGGTGTAGTCATTTCGTCCAGTGGTGCTATAATTACTCGTGGTACCAATGGAGAGGTCATAGACGCCAGTATCACCCGTTTCGAAAGCGTGAAAGCGAGCGCTAGCATTGGCGGCACCTGGAGCCAAGTAGGTCCACAGAGAGACGGTCATTGTTTTTCCAATAGCGGCTGTCGAGATGGGCATATCTGCAAAGGTGTTATTGCCATCCACGACATTCAGCGCATTGCCCACGAGAAGAATGGACCGATCACTCAGTCCACCACCTGGATTATAAGTGGCGTCGCCTGTAAATCCTGGACCATCTAAGTCGGTGCCATCGAACGAACCGGACCATGCACCATCATGGGCGGTTGTTGCTCCGGGTGCCTTGTTTTCAAGGCCAGCAGTTCCTGTCTCCTCAAAGTCATAGTAGGCGACAAGACCTGTTACCAGTGCAGCCTGTGATGTCGCGGCACAACCGAGTGCGAGTGCGATGATAGATGCGTATTGTGTTTTTTTCATAAATTAATCCTTGTGTTTCCGTAGCTCCGAAGAGCCGCTATTGTTCCTTTCCAAGAACACTTGTTGCGTAACAAATTACCTTTTTAGTGTATATTTTTGAGAAATCAATGTTTCTTTTGAGAAAAATTTATTTCGCATGACATTACTAATGTTTCCGAAAACTAAGTGTGTTGACACAACTCACTAGATCATTAGCTTCACTAATATGATCAATCTCATAGAGCTTGCTATGCGTATCAAATCGGCTCGGAAGGAGAAAGGTATGACATTGGATGTCCTCTCTTCTCGTTCCGGTGTGGCAAAGGGGATTATATCCAAGGTTGAAAATTTCAGGGTGACACCATCCCTGCCGTCGATTGTTAACATTGCAGCAGCTTTGAAGATCCCATTAACGGAACTTTTCAAGGGATTGGACAAGGCGGCCGAAACGTGTGTTGTTCGGAAAAGCGAGATTAAGCATATTGAGCGCAATGAAGAGGACTCCAATATCGAGTATTATGACCTTGCTAATCCGAGACCGAATAGAAGGATGGATCCATTAGAATTGATTATACCTCCTGGGGGTGGACGAACAACCGCCATGACCCATGAAGGCGAGGAATTTTTGCGAGTCTTAGAGGGACAGGTTACTATTCATCTTAACGATGAGGAACATTTGTTGGGCTCAGGAGATTCGATCTATTTCGATGCTGAAATTCCACACAACGTAACCAATGACGGCAAGATAGAGGCTAGGGTGTTATGCGTGTTCCTTGCTCGGTAAGGCTTTCTACCTGTCACGCGATTTGATCGGCGAAATGTGTCTATTTAGAGTTCTGGCCGTTATGAAAAAAGGGGGCCCGGAAGAGATATCATAAATTGGGGGTTGGGAAGGGATAAGGTTCATTTCAAGTTCCCCCCGCTGCTTTTGAAGCTTTTTATCATGGCTCATTTTTCTTTGTAATTCTTTTTCTGCTCGGGTGACACTGCTTCAAACTCCCATTCCCAGTGTTGCCGATATCCATTCCAGCCCCCTCCATTTTCACTATTCCAGCCCGTTGCCTGATCTGAGTAGCCCATGTGAAGCAATCCGACCTTCACAGCAAGCTCGTATTATTATGTCAACCGCCCCCCCAGCTATCGCTCACCGCTTATTAGCTACGCTTGCGCCTGCACAGGGTGAAAGCAAGGCCACCCAGGCCAAGCAAGGTGACGGAGGATGGCTCAGGAACTACAATGACAAGTGAGGCTAAATCCAGATAGGCATCGTTGTTTAAGCCGTTGAGTCTCGTTCCGGTGAAGCTGTATCTTATTGTCCGTGTGCCGCTAAGCACGTCTACCGTGCTACTTTGTTTTGCCCATGATAACTCTGATGTGTAAGCATCCAAACTTGAGATTCCCAGAGAACTCCCGCCCCCATCCAAGAATTCCAGGCTGATGATGCCGTAATCCGCGTCATTCGTATACCCTGCCTGATACCCTCCAAACAATGCATTCAGCCCACCCAAGTCGATGGTTGCTGCAGAGAAGCCAGCCGCCACCAGGTCAACGTCCTGGTATGCTGTGAACGACGGAGTGTCGTCTCCATAGATGTAAGCACTCCCCTCAAGCGGATCTGGACTTTCCGAACGTATCGCAACAGCGGCATCAGGGTCAGGCCCCACGGCTGAGGTGGTCCAGCTATTGAGGCCATCTTCGAAGCCGGAGTTGAGCAGCAGATTGCTGAGGGAGAGCTCCCGGTCGGCCATCAGCGAGCTCAATAACGAGGGATTGTCGGTGGTGATGTAGTCAACTCCGTAATCGAGCAACTGCTGCATCCGGCCTGCGTTGTTCACCGTCCAGACTTGGATGCCCAATCCATTCGATTTGACCAGATCGACTTTGGCTTGGTCAATATCACTACTTCTCCAGGAAATAAAGTCGGCTCCATCAGCGAGCGCGTTGTTAACGGTCGTTTGTGTCAACGAACCGCTTCCCAGTGCCCCCAGCTGGTAGGAACTGTTCAAGGTATCCAACGCATCCAGGAAGTTCCAGTCAAAGGAGATCACTGCAAAATCGTTTGTCGAGAAGCCATTGGTGGTGAATTCGTTGTGGTAGTCGCTAGCGCTGCCGGCCTTGCGCTCCACCATGGGCGCTACACCTGCGGACAGGGCTGCGTTCATGGCCTCAGTCAGTGTGGGCACCTGCTCACCCGCATAGGACGGGGAAAACCATGATCCCGCATCAAGTGCCTTCAGCTCGGCTAGAGATTTCGACGAGACAGCCCCCGTGCCGTTTGTGGTCCGATCAATGGTGCTGTCGTGCATCAGCACGAGCTCACCGTCCGAAGAAAGGCGAGCGTCCATCTCGGTGTAATCCGCAATGCCAGCAGCGGCACTGATCGATGAGATCGTGTTTTCCGGCGCATCGCTTGATGCCCCCCGATGGGCAGTGATGGCTGTCTCGGCATTGACACTTGCGGCGAGTCCCAGACATCCAAGTAGGGCGGAGGTCAGCTTACGTGCGCCACGTTTCAATATATACTTATTCATTAACAGCGTTGATTTTTATTGGATATAAAAAGGGAAGCGCAGGATTTGCTACATAGGCACCTAAAAGTAAACTTTTCTGTAAACTTATTGTCGGCAGCAGTTGAGGGGTGGCTGAAGTAGCAATCAGCCGCGCTTGCGGCTATCGCTCATCGCTCATCGGCTGCGCTTGCGGCGAAGCAGCATGGTGCTAAGGCCCAGACCGAGCAAGGCGGTTGAAGAAGGCTCGGGAACGGTGATGGTGGTCAGTGAGAGCGAATCAAAATAGCCGTCGTTGTTGGTTCCAGTGAAGCGATTGGCAAGCAGGCGAACCTCGATTTGACGCGTGCCGGAAACTGCCGATCGGGAATCGGTCAACAGGTCCCATGCATCGCCCACATCAAATGGCGCATAAATGGCGCCTGAATCATAAGAGTCCAGGACATTACCCGATGCGTCTTGATATTCGACGATGATTTGGGAGGTGTCGCCACCAGATAAAAAACTACTGATGTAGCCGGAAAAGTCAAACTGCTGAATACCCAAATCAATCGTGCCACCATAAGCGGAGACATTGATGGCCTGGCTGAGCTCTGCTGTGGCACCGGCACCGGCAAAAAAGTAAGCCGAACCGTCCTCGGGTGAAGGGGAAGCAGAGCGCAGCGTCCAATTTGTTCCATCGATCTCTTCCCAGCCGGTTATTTCGCCACTGTCCAAAGCCAAGTCATTGCCCGGGTTAAAGATCAGGTTGGATCCATCGAGTTGGTTAAAGCTAAGGTTGTCGATAGCACCCCGAACGGTGTCTGCACCTCCGTCATCAAATTTCAGGACATAGTCTGTTCCCTCTTTCCCAACAAAATTGAATGTTACATCCTCGGTATCGCTGGCACCCAGAGCAGCTGTGGTGTGAGAGTATACCTGACCCCCACCGACCTCTGAAATGGAGAGCGTCCAGTCGTAATCGGGTTCTGTTTGGTCGCTCGCTTGACCGATGTCCAGGGAGTTCAAGCGTAGCCTCGAGCCCGCATCCACGTTAAAGGTGATGGTCGGGTCGGGCTCGCCGCCATTGAGATCCATCTGGACCACCTTGCCATCACCTATAGACGAAAAACTAGTAGCGCCGTGCACCTCCCAGACATCGGGTGACGGCGCCCAGGCCAGACCAATATTGGCAGTAGCTCCGTTGTCAATGTTCGCACCGGTAATGTCAGCATTCAGATTGCTACCGAAGGTGAGGCTGAGATCTTGATTGTTAGCTTGCCCCGTATCGAAGGTAAGGGTGGAAGCATTCGCCGACGTACATGTGGCAATGAATCCTAAAAGCATGAAAAGTCTGTGGGGGTTATTGTTGTTCATAATATATTTAAGTTAAATAAATTAATATTGGGTCATTAACAGACTTCTTTGTAAACTAAAATCTTCTTGTGTAAACAAATAAGTAAACTTTTTTTCCGCACCCTACTGTGCTTCAATCTTCAAACTACACTAGGCCCTATTCACTATGGGCATTCGTCACCCCGTCCAGCATCAGACCCCTTAACTCGCTGGCCGACAAGACGGCGCCAAATACCACCACTTCGTCCCAAGCCCCTTTGCCCCGATTATTGTCAGCATGGCCGCCTCCCAGACAGAAGTCCCCTGCTGGAGGCAATGGCAGCTTACGTTTCGCGCTCACCACAGGTGCCGCGTTGACATAGAGATTCACTGCGCGCTTATCCCAGGTCACGGCGATGTGTTGCCACTGATTCAACGTGGCCACGGGATGCAAGCGGTGGGTGATGCGCAGATCCTGTTTGGTCGTGCGGAATCCAATCTGGGCGTCCTTGTTGATCCACAACTCCCAGACGTCTGGGTCAGCGCTGCTGTCGAATACCGTCTGGTAATCATACCACTGGCTCGGCCGATACCACATGGCCACCGTGCCCGAGGCAGGCAGGGTTTTGCCGGTTTTGAGCACCGTATCAGACAGCCCACGCCCTTTGATTCCGACCGGGCCGTTTTTGTTATCATCAAAGTCGAGGTGTTGCAGAATGCGGGCATCTACCTTCGCCGTCTCCTTCGCCGTCTGCAGCCCACGCCGTATAAACTCGGGGCGATCCGTGGTGATGGTGTCCACGCCCAACTTGACCATATACCGTGCCAACGAGATGTCATTAACCGTCCAACAATGATACTGGAGTCCGTTCTCCCGAAGAGCTTTGCCAAACTCCGGAGTAATCGCATGGCTCGCCTGAACGTCGATGCCATCAGCGCCCAGCCGCTTCGCGGTTTTGATCACGCCGGCAATGCCCATCTTCTGGTAACTCTTTTGCGACACTACCCAGTGGGCGTCCACTTTTGGCATGGCTTTTTTACAAGCGGCGGTCACCTTTTGATCAAAACAAATGAACGCCAGTCGTGACTTCGGAATATCTATCTTATTGAGCTGCTCTGCCAGTGGCTTGACAATACGCACACCATCCTTGATCTCGATGAATATCCGCCCTTTGTCAGCGGGCAGGGTCGCTAACACTTCGGCCAAGGTCGGAATTCTGGTGCCTTTCCATTTCGGATCCTTCCACGCGCCGACATCGAGAGTCTGAAGCATTTTATAGGGTGTTGAGCTCACCTTCAGATCCCCGCCCCCTATACGCTTGGTCGTCTTGTCGTGAAAGCAGACAATGACATTATCCGAGGTCAGGTAAAAATCACCCTCAACTCGGTCGGCACCCCGTTCCCAGGCCAATTGAAAAGCGGGCAATGTGTTCTCCGGCGCGTCTGCCGAGGCACCACGGTGGGCAACAATGTCCACCGCACCGGAGGATAGCGTGCTCAAAGCCAGAGCAGCGAGAGCGACAAGGGTAGTGAAATACAATCTGGTCTGCATGGGTCTATCGATAATTACGGACTGAGGTGCTTGGTAATTGAAGCAAATACAAATGTAAACATATTAGTAAACAAACAAGTAAGGCTGTCATCAGTCATCAGCCGCCACACGGTCTTTCTATTCACCATTCTAGCGCTGCGCAAGCGCAGGGCTAGGACTCCACCTTGGCATCTTCCTTGCTGTAGACAATCAAGGCCTTGGCGTAGTCGCAGCCTTCGGCAAGCTGCACGCGGTGCGGCACACCGTCTGACAGGTAAAATGTTTGACCAGAGCTCATCAAGGTGCAGTTCTCATCATCATACACCAAGAACTCGAGCTCCCCCTCCAGCAGGACAAAAAACTCTTCACTGTCATGGGCGAGAAATCCGCGTTTTTCATCACTGCGGTGGTATTCCACGACGAAAGGATTGAGTTTGCGCTCCGGCTTGTTGAATGCCAGGGCATGATACTTTATCCCATACTTGCCCCCGTTGCGCTCGATTTCTTCACCTTCGTCGAGGTGACCGGTCATGTACTGGGTCGGCTCTGAGCTTGTTTCAAAAAACGTGGACATCTGAATACCCAGGGCATCGGCAATTTTACTCAAGGACTTGATGGATGGAGTAATGCGGAAGTTCTCCAACCTGGAGACATAGGTTTTGCTGAAGCCTGATTTGTCTGCCAGTGCCTCAACAGTCATGCCCTGTTGTTTACGCGTTTGTCTGACGAGTTGTGCGATGCGCAGTAAGTCCATGGTAAGTTTCTCCGATTGATAGGATGCCTATTTGTAGCTTGATCTGCGACGAGGGGAAGTGAAATCAGACGAGTTGAATTTGCCTGGCGTAGATGTGCTGTTGTTTAGGACATTATTCTCATAAGTTAGGGCGGATCTCTCCGTATTCTTGTATTATGCAAATCTGGCCCGGCAATCCTGCCCCCCCACTAAATCCATGTTGAAACCATCCAACGCAACTACTCGTTGGTATTGTGCGCTTGCTGCGATAAACAAAGCCCACCGGCTCGACCTGTTCAAAAGACGCAAGGAGTCCTGAAAGGCTTTGCCACTCACTAGGTGCCGGTCAGCTCGGACAAAGACACCGTGGCAACGGCTTGGTTGACGTATCGACGTATCGACGAGTCAGCGTGAACCGGTCACCGAGTGCAGACTTAGGCGTTTATTTCGAAGGCTTGCCCTTGGCGAAGAAAGCGAGCCCGATCACCAAGTCAAAAAAGGCCGCAACCGCCAGAGCATATGCTGGCATCGTATTGCCTTGAGTATACATCCAATAAGCCGCACCACAGAAAAATGGAACGCCTGCTAAAATGGCTAAGCCCATGATTTGCAATTTTCCCATGGCAAGATTCTCCCATAGATGTTGGCGCTATCGCAATAATTTTTTGTTGTGTCCAGTAGCGCCAAAGCAGCTTGCCTGAAACACACATCATTCACATTTCGGCGTAGAGACATTAAATTTCTGCACTACAACACTAGATGCGTATCAAGGCGGTTCGTAGTGAGCGGGCTAGCCAATAGCTGATTAAGAAATAAGAAAATGCTACGTCCCTTTTGCTCAGTAACCGTGAAGATTAATATCCTCGCTGTGCAACATTGCTACCCGCTTACCCATCTTCTTTTGAATCACACGGAAATGCTGCCTTTCATTGGGCGTGACAAGGGAAATAGCCTCACCCGGTGAATCTGCCCTGCCAGTTCTGCCAATACGGTGAATGTAGTCCTTCGGTGAGCGCGGTAGCTCGTAGTTAATCACACAGGGTAAATACTCGATATCAATTCCTCGCGAGAGCAAATCGGTAGCGACGAGCACCCTCAGCTCACCCGATTTAAACTCTCTGAGCATATCCCGTCTGAACTGCTGGCTTTTTTTGGCATGTATAGCAGCTGCATCAATTTTGTTTTTTAGGAGCTTATCGACAATGCCGTCTACCTTGTGGGTAGAAGACGCAAAAACAAGCACCTGCTGCAAATCATGGTGTTTGATGAGGTAGCGCAACAAGGGACCCTTGCGTTCTTCCGATACAAAGTAGCCTAGCTGACGAATCAGCTCATCATGCACTGCGCCATCCTGACCCCTCCCCTCAGTCGTCGAAGTATCGCTTCGATCAACATCATCCTTTATGTGAATGACCTCTGGATTTCTCAGTAAATCCTCATGGATTAAGCTAAGGTCACTACTCAGTGTAGCAGAAAACAACAAATTTTGACGTTGGCTGGGTAGCAGTGCAAGGATGCGATCCACCTCATCCTTAAAACGAAGATCGAGCATTTTATCAGCCTCATCTAAAACGAGTGTGGTGATGGCCGATAGCTTAACGGCATTTTTATCGACTAGCTCAAGAAGCCGTCCAGGAGTAGCGATCACCAGATCCGCTTTACCAATCGTTTGCATCTGCACATTGAGAGAAACACCGCCATAGACAGCAACGCTAGTCAGACTCTTGGCAAGAGAAGCTGTAAATAACTGACAAACATCCTGGACCTGATCCGCTAGCTCACGTGTCGGCACTAAAACCAAGACCTTAGGCTCGCGATAGCGACTAGCTGGTAAACCCTGGAGGCATTGTAAGATGGGCAGTATATAACTAGCCGTTTTTCCTGAGCCGGTTTTGGCAATGCCTAAGACATCTTTGTTCTGCAGCACGGCCGGGATAGCCCCCGTCTGTATGGGGGTAGGTTCGATCATGCCTTGGGCATTGATTGCCTTGAGCAAAGAGGGATGGAGACCGAGCGAGGAAAAAGACATTGATGATGAAATGACTGATTTTTAGACAGCCGCAGGAGAGCGATTACAGATGCATCTTGAAAAAGAGGCCCTCGGCGGAGCAGCCGAAGACCTCTCTATAATGCTCTGCCGAAACAGAGCTCACTGCGGTTTGGCAGGCAAGTTGATTGCGGTGGATTGATCTATTTGTCAACCTCAGTATCTATACCAAGTCACGCCAGCGCTCAGGCGCTGCGAAGAGCAAGTATCATTTTCGATGTTTTACCGCTGTATTTTGTGATAAATGATATCAAAATCAAGCGTATCACCGTCACTCTCATGTCTTTTCAAATAGCCATCTCGTTTCCATTTCTTACCTTGGTAAGCTCTGCAATTCTTATCACCAGCCTGACATCGCAGGCAGAAAAAACAGACCGGCTGCCGAACATCATCCTGATCATGACCGATGACCTCGGTTATGCTGAACTCGGATGTTATGGCCAACAGAAAATTCAAACCCCACACATCGACGAATTAGCGAGGGAAGGTATGCGCTTCACTCAATTCTACTCCGGCTCCGCCGTCTGCGCTCCTGCACGCTGCAATCTACTCACCGGGCGTCACGGTGGTCACGCCTACATCCGCGACAACGGCGAAATTAAGAATGCCAATCCGGACCGCTTCGGTGGCCAGACACCCCTGCCCGCCACCATGCCCAACATCGCCAAAACCCTCAAGGCTGAGGGCTACGCCACCGGCTGCTTTGGCAAGTGGGGACTCGGCGCACAAGGCACCAGCGGAGATCCACTCAACCAGGGCTTCGATGAATTTTACGGCTACAACTGCCAGCGCAACGCCCACAATCTTTACCCAAAATACCTCGAAGATAATGATGGCATTCATGAACTCTCGGGTAATACGCGCGGCCGCAGTGGCGAGCAATACGCCCCACAGCTCATCGCGGATCGAGTGATGAAGTTTGTTCAAGAAAACAAAGACAAGCCCTTCTTCCTCTACTACCCGACGGTCATCCCCCACCTGCCCCTGCAAGTGCCCGATAAGGACCTCCAGCAATACCTCGGCAAGTGGCCAGATACCGCCTATCGTGGCAATAGCTATCTAGCTCACGACACGCCCAAAGCATGCTACGCGGCGATGATCTCATTTATGGACCGCCAAGTGGGCCGACTTCATAGCCTGTTGAAAGAACTCAAGCTGGACCAAAATACCATCATTCTGTTTACCTCCGACAACGGCACCAGCTTTCTCAAGCAACAAGTCGACTACACGTTTTTCAATAGTGTCGGCAAGCTACGTGGACTGAAGGGAGAACTCTACGAGGGTGGCATCCGGGTGCCTATGATTGTCAATTGGCCCGGAAAGGTGCCCCCCGGCAGCGTTTCCGATCACCTTGGCGCTCATTACGACCTTCCCACCACACTGGCCGCCATCGCCGGCACGCGCTTTGACGACCAATCAGACGGCATCAGCCTGCTGCCGCTGCTCGGAGGCAATCTCGGAGGCAGTCTCGGAGCCAGTGCTACCGAACAGCAATCACACGAATTCCTGTTCTGGGATTTTGCCGGCTACGGAGGCCAAACTGCTGTGCGCATGGGCAAGTGGAAGGGTATTCAAAGAACGTTGAAAAAAAACCCAAATGCTGCACTACAACTCTACAATCTGGACAAAGACATCTCCGAGCAACATAACGTCGCAAAAGATCATCCGAAGGTGGTCGCTAAGCTCAAGAATATTATCCAGCGCGAACGCCGTATTCCTGAGCTAAAGCGCTTCCGCTTTGGCAAATATGGAGCTCAGTAATTACGGCCAGCTTGTCAGGCCATGAGGCGCGCTAGAGAAAGCTTACCTCACCACTGGCAACATCATACATTGCACCAACGACCACAATCTCGTTCGCTGCAATCATTTCGGCTAAAACGGGGCTGCTCTGTTTGATCTTGGCCAGAGTTAACTCAACATTTTTTGACGCTACGGCATCCACAAATTCTGCATTCGCAGAGCTACGGTCTGTTCCGTTTGGTGTCTGCACAGCATCTACAGCCGGCATTATTTTTTCGAGCATTTGTGTTAGGTTGCCGAGCTCTGCCTTATCACAAGCTCCCTTCACAGCACCACAAGAGGTATGGCCCATCACCACGATGGCTTTGGCTCCTGCGACTTTACAGGCAAACTCCAAACTCCCAAGAATATCCTCATTGACAAAGTTGCCTGCGATTCTCGCATTAAAAATGTCCCCTATGCCTTGATCAAAAACGATCTCCGTAGGAATGCGTGAGTCTATACAACTCACCACCGCAGCAAAAGGGTATTGCCCACTGGCTGTTTGCGATATCTGCGACTGATAATCGTGACTCATTGCCGAGTCGCTTGTGAATCTAACATTTCCTTGCTTCAGCATCTCGACCGCTTGCATAGGAGAGATGGCTGACTGGCTTTCGGAGGTCTGTGATCTCGACATGGTATGACTGTAGAATTTTTGGCTACGCTTGGAATATGCTTTTTTCAGGTCAAGTGGTCAAGACCATCGCCCCATTACTTGCTACTCTTACTGAGGCACAATATCCTTACAGCTAAATCATCTCGCCCTGAACAGGTCAGCTGATTCCCAAGTTGCACAATCATTTCGTGCAAAATTTTAATCATATCGTCTATTCACAAAGCACTCCATAGCCTATAGATATATAGCTCTTTAATATATGAATTTACACAAATCGTTATCACTCTCTGCGTGTTCCTTCGCATTGATCATTACCGCGCTCACCCAACCATCCAGTTTGGCTAAGTCAGCTGAGTCAGCTGAAAATGTTTCACGCACACCAGTAAAGCAATCCAGCCTCAGTGATCTTGAGGCGGGCTTCACCGATCCCGCCCCCGAGTATGGCCCGCGCACTTGGTGGCATTGGCTAAACAGCAATGTTTCAATCGACGGCATCACCAAGGACCTCGAGGCAATGAAAAATTTAGGCTACAAAGGGGCGCACATGGTGAACCTTCCTCAGGGAGGGCCCTTTGGTAAAGATGTTTTTGGCACGCCGCAATGGTATACCAAGGTAGATCATGCAGTGAAAGAATGTGAACGACTTGGCCTAGAGCTCAGCTTCGGAAGTTGTGTTGGCTGGGTTGCGGGCGGCCCGTGGGTACCCGCTGAGCTCTCCATGCAAGACATTGTCTGGCGTCACCACTTTGTAGCTGGAAATAATGACAAACCGATTCGGCTCCCACAGCCGACAAAAAACCGCGGCTTCTATCGCGAGGTAGCTGTACTCGCCTACCCCAGCTTACCAGGTGAGGCACAAGGGCTAGCGTCCCTGAATGTGAAGGTAAGCTCAGAGCTGCCAGGCATCGACTGGTCAGCTGCAGTTGACGGCAACCCAGAAACCTTTGTTGAGCTACCACGCTGGAAAGCAGATGAAAAGAGCCGCACCCTAATCTTTGAGTTTGAGGAGCCTATCGACGTTCGTTCACTCAGCATGCAAATGCAGGAAGACAGTAAAATGCGAGTCTTGAAACTCCACAGCAGTGACGATGGCAAACAATGGCGGCCGCTGATCACCCACACCCGCTGGCACAACCACTTCGACCCCGCCCGTGAGGAATTAATTGAGGGATTCCCCGAGCGCAAAGCGCGCTTCGTAAAACTCGAATTGATGGCGCCCAACCCGAAGGTCGGCATGAAGCTCTATGAGGTGAACTTCCTCTCGTCTCGCCTCAACCAAATCCGGACTAAAGCTGGCCGGCAGCGCACCCAGCCGACGATATCGAATCAAACAGGGCAGGTAGTCCCCCTAAGTCAAATTGTCAAAGCAGACCAAATCCTCGACCTCACTGATTACCTGAATCTTGACGGTACTCTTGATTATACCCTGCCGGAAGGCCAATGGACCATCCTCCGCTTTGGCCATACCTCTAACGGCAACGAAATCTCCCCAGCAGCCGCGCACAACAAGGGCCTGGAGACAGACAAGATGAGTGTCGAGGCGCTTCATTTCCATATGGAACAGGGAGTGGTCAAGAAGACGCTCGAGCGCATGGGCCCTCTCACTGGCAAGGTGTTAGCGGAGATGAATATCGACAGCTGGGAAGCCGGGTGCCAGACGTGGACGGCAAAATTCCCTGAAGAATTTCAGCAGCGGCGTGGCTATGACATGCGCAAGTGGCTCATTGCTCTCACTGGTCGTTTCGTAGAGAGTGTTGATCAGACAGAGCGCTTTATGTGGGATTATCGGCGCACCATCGGGGACTTGATCGCGTTTAATTTCTACGGCGCTTTTCGAGAATATATCGAACCCTACGGCTTGAAACTCTCAGCCGAAGCTCCAGGCATTGGCATGCCGATTCAGTGTGACCAAATTCAGGTGCAAGGCCAGATGGATATCCCCCAGGGTGAGTTCTGGCTTGGGCCAAGCAAAGACCCACGCTTCCCACAATGGCCAGGCGGGCAAGACAACACCAAGGAGGCAGCAGTGGCTGCTCACGTTTATGGCAAGAAGGTAGTCTCCTGCGAGGCATTCACTTCCTTTGGCCATCATGATGGCTTTACCCAACACCCGTTCAGCTTGAAACCTGTAGGCGACCGCCAATTCTGCAAAGGCATGAATGAGATCGTCTTTCATTGCTACGCACACCAGCCGGATGATCGTGTTCCCGCAATGACCTTGGGGCAGTTTGGAGTGCACATGCAGCGCAGTGTCACCTGGTGGAATCAGGCTCGCGACTGGATCACCTACCTCAGGCGTTGTCAATTTATGCTACGCCAAGGACGCTTCTTTGCGGACGCCTGTTATTATTACGGCGAGGACGTGCCTGGTAGCGCGTGGTACTTCGCACCAGGGGCCATGAACCCACGCACGAAAATGCTGCCAGTTCTGCCCGAGGGTTACGATTACGATGTCTGCAATCGTGAGATTTTGGATATGATGACCGTGGAGGACGGCCTGGTTGCCCTGCCGAGTGGCATGCGCTATGCCTATCTCGTTCTTCCTAACCATGCCCGCTACACGCCGGAAGCATTGGAAAAAGTGCACGCGCTAGTCAACGCGGGAGCCACCATCATCGGACCACGCCCGTCACGCTCGCCAAGTCTGCAAGGCTTCCCTCAGTCTGATGAAAAGATCAAAGCGCTAGCCGCTTCCATCTGGCCCGAGGGCTCTGGTGCAGGAGAGCGCCAAGTTGGCAAAGGGAAGATCATTACTGGCAAGAGCTTCGAGCAAATTCTAGAACAAGACAAGCTGCTGCCGGATTTCACAGCCACCCTTCTCGGGCAAGAGGCCGAAACTGAGCAGCAAAAAATCAAGGATGACTTCGCCACCTCGAAAAAACAAATCCGCTATATTCACCGCAAGATCGGTGAGGGCGATGTCTACTTCATCGCCAGCCAATCACAGGATTCGGAAGAAGCGACCTTGCGCTTCCGCATCAGCGGCAAGAGTCCCGAGCTCTGGGACCCTGCTACCGGCAAACGCAGCACCCTCACCCACTACGTAGACGATGGCACGACAACCACCCTCAAGCTAAAGATCGACCCCCACGGCTCACGCTTTGTATTTTTCCACAAAGTGAATGACCGCCACAATCTGAAAACAATCGTCAAAGACGGTCAACCAGTATTGTTAGAAGGCGATAATCTTAACTTCACCGTATGGGAAAACGGCAAATACGCGACTGAGATGGAAGACGGCAGCAAAGCAATAATCAATGTCGCCAACATTCCCACACCGGAAACAGTGCCACCAGGCTGGGCTGTCACCTTCCAGAAAGAAAGAGGTGCTCCCGAAGGGCAACAAACCTTTGATGAGCTGGCTTCATGGACCACCCACCCCGAAGAGGGCATCAAGTATTTCTCTGGCACAGCCACCTATGAGAAAGGAATCAATATCAGCCAGGAACGGCTCAAGGAAGGGCAGCGTGTCTACCTCGACTTGGGGGATGTGAAGTATGTCGCTGAGGTATTTGTCAATGACCAGCCGCTGGGCGTGCTGTGGAAGCCGCCCTTCCGAGTCGACATCACTGATGCCGCCAAGCCGGGAGCAAACAAGGTGAAAGTCGAGATTACCAACGTCTGGAAAAACCGTCTGATCAAGGATGCTCAGCTTCCCAAGGACCAGAGAATCACTTGGTGTTATTACCCCTTCTACCGCAACGAGCCCGATGCTCCACTGATGGCGTCCGGCTTACTCGGACCAGTGAAGGTGCTGAACTCCCGCACCATCAAACTCGACTAAAAAATACTTATCATGAGTCCAGCTGTTCAACCTAGCTGACGACCCAATGGAGCGCAATAACGTGGCAGACCAACACCCGAAAAAGGTTGCGGAACTTACGAGATAACTCAACCATTGGTTAAATCCCTGAGCACCTATTTCAACTCATGAACAAACGCACCTTCCTCAAGCAATCAGGCTCCACCGCCATCGTAAGCACTGCCCTCGGTACAGCCCTCTCCGGAATCGGCACAGCCATCGCGGCAGAGAACGCCACAGGCACACGATCCAGTAGTAACCGTGGCATCATCTACAAGGCGGTTAAAACCAACGGCAAGCTCACAGCGGGACGCCTGGCAAAACTCAAGGAACTTGGCTTTGACGGTATCGAAGGCGTCAGCCCGGGCATTACCGACAAAGCCGCCTACATGGACATGATCCGAGCATCCGGCATGCCCGTGCACGGGGTGGTGGACATGGTGCACTGGCAGAAGCGGCTCTCATCGCCGGATACCGCAGTGCGTAGCGCGGGACAAAAAGCACTAGCCCAAGCTGTGATGGACGCCAAGGAGTTCGGCGCATCCTCCGTGCTGCTTGTTCCCGGCAAAGTCACCGGTCCGAATGAAACCCACGACCACGTCTGGCAACGCTCCCTTGCGGAAATTCGTAAAACCATTCCCTTGGCAAGCAAGCTCGGTATCCACATCCTGATCGAAAACGTATGGAACGGATTCTGTGAAACCCCAGAATTACTATGCGACTATATTGATGAGATCAACAGCCCATGGTTCGGGGTCTACTTTGATATCGGCAACGTACAGAAATTTGCTCCCGCCCATGAGTGTATCCGCAAACTCGGCAAACGTATTGTCAAACTCGACGTTAAAGACTGGGGGGCGAAAACTGGCTTCTGCAAACTCGGTGAGGGCGACGTCAACTGGCCGGAGGTGCGCAAGGCCCTCAAGGAGGTCGGATTTTGTGGCTGGGCGACCCGCGAGGGCAATGACGGTGGACACGAGCACACCGCCCGTCTGATGAATGAACTACTCGACCTTTAAGGCTGCAGTGTTTTAAGAGCCCAAAAAAAGGCGGTCTGTCAAATGACAAACCGCCTTGGGAAAATTTTGGATTAAATTGGTTTAAACAGAGACTCTACTTCTTGAGAGCATCACGGATCTCCTCAAGCAGAACCTCCTGCTTTGGTGGTGCTGCTGGAGCAGCCGCTTCCTTCTTCTCAAAGGCAGCAATAAACTTCTTCACTACAATGAAGACCACGAGGGCCAGCATCACAAAGGCGATGAAATCGTTGAGGAACTCGCCGTAAGCAATAACCACTTCCTCGACTGCTGGCGTCACGACCTTATCCCCCTCTTTGACTTCTGGCGCGCCTGCTTTAAGCACGTATTTCATATCGGCAAAATCAACGTCGCCGAGCAGTAGGCCAAGTGGCGGCATAACCACTTTTGCCACGAAGGTTTTTACAACAGTGGCAAATGCTCCGCCGAGGATAAATCCTACAGCCATATCTACGAGGTTGCCTTTGAAGGCAAATTCTTTGAATTCTTTTAACATAGTGTATTGGGTTGGGTTGGGTTGGGTTGGTCGCTACTACTACTAGTAATAGTTAAGCTAACCTAACAAATGAAAGTGGGCAACACAATGTAATTCGCCGAGATCATGCATCTACGCATTACCCTCATTTATAACAACGAGTTGATGAACCTTGAGTTATGTAATCCCGCTTGCCAGAGGCTGGAAATCTATTACATTGCGTCACTTACTTACTTACCATTACTCATCTAGAGCTCCAAACTACCAATTTATGTCTATTCTGATGCCTCTCTTCGTGATCTTTGTTGTTATTCTTATCTTCAACATCATCATTTTTGTCCACGAGCTCGGGCATTTTCTTGCCGCTCGCTGGCGTGGACTAGAGGTCGAGCGTTTTCAGATTTGGTTTGGTAAGCCCATTTGGAGCAAAACATACAACGGCGTGCAATACGGCCTTGGCTGGATTCCCTTCGGGGGCTTCGTGGCATTGCCACAAATGGCAACGATGGAAAAAATAGAGGGTGAAAACACCTCTGACAAGCCCTTGCCTCCTGCCAAGCCTCTTGATAAAATCATCGTCGCCTTCGCAGGCCCCCTTTTCTCCTTCATCTTGGCTATCATCACGGCTTTTGCTGTCTGGGGTGTAGGTAAGCCAAGCTACAAGATGAATAGTGTAACGGTAGGCTACATCATGCCAGACAAGCCGGCAGCCGAGGCCAAGCCAGCCTTCCAAGAGGGTGACAAGATTTTAGCCGTCAACGGTATCGAGGTGGACCGCTGGAGAGGCGACACGGACACAGGCATTAGTGAAAACATCATGCTCAGTGAGGGCCAGACCATTGAGTTCACCGTAAAGCGTGAGGGTTTATCAGAACCAATCATCGTCAAATCCGGCTATCACATTCCCGACACTGCATGGTTTGACCGCAGAGCGATGCGCCAGGTTGGCATTATGATGGGTTATCGCACCTTGGTGGGAGAACTCATCGAGCACAGCCCAGCTCAACGTGCAGGTCTCCAAGCAGGAGATGAAATCCTGACGATTAATGGCAAAAAGGCCCACACTTATCAGCACATCATTGATGCTGAGCTATCTGGAGAACCCGCTGCCATCGTCATCCTGCGTGAGGGCAAGCAGCAGACCTTCTCGATCACCGCCAGCAAGCCCATCAGCCCAGAAGGTAGTGAGCCGACCTTCGGCATCATGCAAGGGCCTGACCCTGAGCTGGTAACGTCCACCATCACCCACCCCACCGCGTGGGCGCAGATCGAGCATAGTGTTGGCATCATGTACACCACCATCACCAAGGTGGTCTCGAGCCAATCTGATGTTGGCGTGCAGCACCTCGCCGGCCCTATCGGCATCGGCAAAGGTTATTACCAGATGCTCACTTCTCCTGATGGCTGGAAAATGGCGCTCAGCTTCACGGTGCTTTTTAATATCAACCTCGCCATTCTCAACATGCTCCCCTTCCCAGTGCTTGATGGTGGCCACATCACACTTTCGCTGCTGGA
>JAQXBQ010000251.1 GCA_029252325.1 Akkermansiaceae bacterium | reverse complement strand
ACTCAGAGACGAGGCGTGCTTGCAGCACTTCAAACTGAAGCGGACCGACTGCCCCTAGCATAGGAACGGCCTGGACACTACCGTGCACATGGTAGGCCTGAGCGACACCTTCCTTCATGAGCTGCTCCATCCCTGATCGGTAGCGTTTGATGTTGGCGGTGTCCTTATTGACGATGTAGGTGAAGCACTCTGGGGTGAAGCGCGGCATCTCATCATAGACGACCTTGGGGTCACTGGTGAGGGTGTCGCCGATGAGGAAGTCGTAGTTCCCTACCAGGGCGAGGATGTCGCCTGCATAGGCTGTATCGAGGGTTTCACGGTCTTGGCCGAAGAGCTTCTGGGCATTGCCAAGTCTTACTTTTTTCCCTGAGCGCTGGTCGACGACTTGCATATCACGCTCAAAGACACCCGAGACGATCCGCACAAAAACAGCACGGTCGCGGTGCCGTGGGTTCATGTTGGCTTGGATCTTAAAGACAAAACCAGAGAAGTGATCGGTGTTGGGGTGCACGAGTTCGTCAGCACTGACTCGCCCTGCTGGACCAGGAGCCATCTCAAGGAAGCTCTCGAGCATGTTCTGCACGCCGAAGTTATTCATGGCACTGCCAAAGTAGATCGGCATTTGCTCACCAGCCAGTACGCGCTCTATATCCAATGGCTCGGTCAACCCGTCGAGCATCTCGACTTCTTGGATCACGGTCTCGTAGAGGTCATCACTGAGTGCCTCGCGGACTTTGTCGTCTTCGATACCAGCGACTTCGAGAGGTGCCTTAAAGGTTCCGCCAGAAGTTCTCTCAAAGAGGTTTACCTCGGCTTTTTTACGATCATATACGCCTCTAAAACGCGGCCCATCACCCAGCGGCCAGTTGACGGGTGCGGGAGATAATTTGAGGACATCCTCCAGCTCGTCGATGAGCTCGAGCGGCGGGCGCGAGGGGCGATCCATCTTGATAATAAAGACGAAGATGGGAACTCCCCGCCGAAAAAAAAAAAAAAAAAGCTTCAGGGTCTGTGCCTCGATTCCCTTACCCGCATCGATAACCATGACGACGGCATCGACCGCGGAGAGCACACGGTAGGTGTCCTCAGAGAAGTCGTGGTGCCCAGGTGTGTCGAGCAGGTTGACGCAGCAGTTGTTGTATTCAAACTGGAGCACCGTGGAGGAGACTGAGATCCCCCGCTCTTTCTCCATCGCCATCCAGTCACTCGACGTAGACTGTTGCTCTTTTTTAGAGGTGACGCTGCCTGCCAAGCCGATCGCACCACCGTAGAGCAGCAGCTTCTCTGTGAGCGTGGTCTTGCCCGCATCGGGGTGAGAGATAATCGCAAAGGTGCGACGACGTGCAATTTCGCGAGCGGAAGCTGCGGTGACCGCATTTGTAGGAACTGGATTTGTCACAACGAGAAGCGTGGTAGCCCAAAGCCTGGGTCATTGCAATGGTAGTATGTGTGACACTCTTTGTGACACCCTGAGCCATACCTTGAGTGACACCTTGAGTGATAGAGCTACGTAGCAGCTGTGGCTACTGACGCTGTAGCAATAGCCTATTAAGAGCTTACTAGCTTAGCTCCTCGTCGATGAACTCGAGCAAGAGCTCGACAAGCTCGTCAATGGCACCAGGGACTTCTTCCTCAATCTCGGCTAGATGTTCAGTCTCAGACTCGGTGTAGTCGTTGCGGTCCTCGTTGCGAGCACCACACCAGCGGCTTGCATTCATCGGATCAACAAGAGAGGTGGCGCCAATCAGCTCGTAAGAATTGATAGTGCGCTGGTGATCAATCCCACTTTGCCAAAAATCATGAAGGCAGTCCTCACTCTGCAGAATGGGCACGGTCTCGTAGATATCCAAGACAGCACGTTCTTCACGGCTGAGCTCACGCTCGGAGGCTTCGCTTTCGAGCTGATCGATGACGACCTCGATCTTATCGGGCCATTCAATGGGTTCCTGTGCAAACATTGTGCTTGAGGCATAAAATAAGATCGTGGGTTTTGCCAAGTAAAACCTGCGCTTCTTTTTAATCTATTTGAAAAAAACCTGAGCCTGCAGCCGCTTGAGTATAGCTCTGCGGCCATTAGGCCCTCCGCTTTACGAACAAATCTCTAGCCATCGTTGGCACGCGTGCTAAGCCTATGAGCCAGTCGCTCCGGCTACGATCCGCATGAACCATATGATTCATTACTTACGCCTTTGCTCTATTCTCATTCTCGCATTGGTCACATCCTGTGTGAATCCTGGCAGCTCGGCAATGCGTGCTCAGCAAGCAGCTCTACTCAGCCATGATCTGCAGCAGCTCTCAACAACTGTCAGCGCAAGTGAGGCAGACAAGATGGCAACGACAGCGATCGAGCAATCGATCCGAATCTCTGAGGACTACAAGCCGATCCGCCTCGCTTGGTTAAACAATAGCTTGGTAAACATGGGCCTGCGACAACGTGGACTATGTTACCACTGGCGCAATGATTTGTTCCCGCCCCTCTTCAAGCTGGAGTCAAAAACACTCAAGCTGCGACTCGCCACCTCAAGCCGCGGCAAATACTTTGAGCATAATGCCATCGTGGTGTCCGCCAAGGATACAACCTTTGAGCAAGGCTTGATTCTCGATCCATGGCGTGGAGGAGGCCGCCTATGGTGGGGTCGCCTTGGTGAAGACAAATATCCGTGGGTGCTACTCGACCGCAAGCAAACACCAGTAGTGCTGCGTCCTATGCTGACACCAGATATGGTTTCAAATCAGGAGGAAAAGCAAAAGAGGTAGCAAACAAAGTAGCAAATCCTCGGCAAATCCTCGGCAAATCCCCGGCTAATCCCTGGCAATATGGAAAAAACC
>JAQXBQ010000224.1 GCA_029252325.1 Akkermansiaceae bacterium | reverse complement strand
GAGACAATTTCACAAGAGTATGGTTTTGAGAGTGCGGGAGGTTATTGGTGTAACCTCTAACTAATAAATAATCCTTATATATATTTTACAGATGGAAACGGTAACAAAACGTGATCTCGTTATTAAGTTGAGCAACAAGACAGGTATTGGGCAAGCTGAGGTGCTACAAGTGATTGAAACCATGATGGAAACTGTCACAAGTGAGTTGGCAAGTGGCAATGCCGTGGTGATGAGAAATTTCGGATCATTTCAAGTTCGTGAAATGAAAGGCAAGGTCGGCCGTAACCCAAAAAACCCAGGGCAAGACATGAAAATTCCGCCGCGTGCGATCGTTAAGTTCAAGCCCGGTAAAGAAATGAAAGAGAAGGTTGCTCGTATTCTTCCTCTCATTCAACAAGAGCAGTAGTCGCTCCATACAACAATGAGTCTTGAGTCCAAAAAACAAGAGCTGCTCGAAGAGCTGGGCTTTTTTCATGATTGGACCGAGCGTTACGAGTATGTGATCGGCTTGGGTAAGAAACTCAAGCCATTCCCTGCTGAAAAGCAAACAGAGGATAGGCTTATCAAGGGATGCCAGTCTCAAGTTTGGCTAGATGCTTCTTATGAAGATGGGGTCATGCACTACATCGCAGATTCTGACTCTTTAATCACTAAGGGGATGATTGCATTATTCGTTCAGGTGCTTGACGGTGAGACACCTGGTGATGTTTTACAGGCTGATATGGGCTTTGTTGATGAAACTGGACTCAAAGAGCACTTGGCTCCGACACGTGCGAATGCTCTTAATCTGATGGCGACACAGATGAAGCAGCGGGCACTCGATTTTGCTGGTCAGTAAGGTGGCAGAGATTGCGCCAAAAACTGGATTATTTGCGAGATGCCAGCCAGAGGTAAATTTCTTGCGCTGATTTTTTGCCAATACCCGGGACCGATTCTAACTCCTTCGCTTCAGCCTTTCGGATGCGCTTCACAGAACCAAATCGCCTTAGCAAAGCTTCTTTACGTTTCGGAGAGATAGCGGGGCAATCGTCTAAGAGGCTTTCACGAACCCGCCTCCGCAAGAGGAGTTCATTGTAGTTGTTGGCAAAACGGTGAGCTTCATCGCGTATCCGCTGCATCAGTTTCAGTGCTCCGGAATCATGAGATAGCAATAGTGGGTCGCTGATGCCTGGTCTGAAAATCTCCTCTCGTTGTTTGGCAAGTCCAATGACGGGAAGATCGTGTAAGCCAAGCCGCTGTAGCTCTTTGACCGCCATACTCAGTTGCCCCTTGCCGCCATCGACAATCACAAGATCTGGAATCAGCAGAGGGGACTTACCTTCTCGAGCGAGCCGGCGAAGTGCTTCAAGTGGTTGTTCTTGGGTATCCTCCACATCGGCAATTCTGTTTTCCAACAAAATGCGTGAATAGCGTCTCTTAACAACCTCAGCCATACTTGCAAAGTCATCTTGACCCTGCACGGTTTGGATGCGGTAGCGGCGATAGCTCTTATTTTCAGGGCTTCCATTTACAAATCTAACCATCGAAGCAACAATATGAGTGCTTGAGACATTAGAGATATCAAAGCACTCCATGATATGAAGTTTGTCAGGTAAGCTGAGAGCATCTTGAAGCTCAGCCAAATCCTCGCTGGGTTGAACCGTGCTAGGAATTGTCCCCCCACCTCGAGCAAAGCTCCGCGCTGGACTTAGGCTTTTTTCCAAATTGTCTATAATATCGCGTAAGCGAGCGGCTTTTTCATACTGGAGTTTATCGGATGCCTGCTGCATCTGCTCGCGCAATCCCTCTAGACGGTCTCTTTTGCCTTTACCTTCAAGTAGCGCCACCACTTCCATGACTCGGGCTCTATATTGCTCTTCGGTAGTCTTGCCAACACAAGGAGCACAGCATGAGCGGATAACATCAGCATGACAGTGGCGGTATTCATTTTCTCCCGGGCTTCTTGGTTTGCACGTCCGTAGACCAAATTCACGATTAATCCACTCAAGTGTTGCTCTAATGGCAACAGAGTGAACAAAGGGGCCAAAGTAGCGGGCGCCATCGTCTTTTTTTAGCCGAGTCAGCATGAAGCGGGGTAGGGGGTCCTTCAGCTGGACTTTAACCATGTAGAAGCGCTTATCATCACGTAGGCTTACGTTGTAGCGAGGTCGATATTGCTTAATCAGCTTACTCTCCAGAATCAGCGCCTCTTGCTCATTGCGTACGATTTGGATATCGTAACTCTCAATACTATCAATGAGAGCCCTGGTCTTACGGTCGGCACGCATCTTGCGGGAAGGCATGAAATAGCTGCTTACGCGTTTTTTGAGGTCGCGCGCTTTACCAACGTAGATGATGCCCCCAAGACGATCGCGCATCAAATACACGCCAGGTTTGTGTGGCGTGTCTCTGAGTTTCTGCTGGATTTCGGGTGTGCTCATCAATGGTTTTGACAATGATTCTGACAATGATTGCCGAAATCAAATGCTAGGAATGAACATAGTCACTCTGCCGAGAGAACTCTACGGCTTGAATGAAGACTGACAAGCATGCTCTTGTTGTCGGCGATGATCTAGCGACCATGACTTGGTCTTTCCCGTGCTTGCACACAGCAAAAATCGGACTACACTACGCGTAACAATTTCTATGAAATCGAATATTCTCAATTACAGCTCAGTGACTGCGGTGATGCTGGCTTCCTCTCAGTCGTTATGGGCAGCTGAATCTGCCGCAGGCAATCTTACGAGCCAAGTGAAGAGCGAAGACATTATACAAATACTTCACAAAGGTGGATTTATGATGTGGCCCTTAGCTGTGTTGTCAGTCATTTGCGTGGTTCTTATATTGCTCTATTTCTTCACAATTCGTCGTAATGCCGTGGTTAGTGACAAATTCATGAGCGCTGCCGAGGCCCTCATCAGAAAACGTGACTACCTCGGGCTGGTCGCTCAGTGTCAGCGGCAGAATCAAAGCGTGGCTCGTATCACTGAGAAGACACTTGATTTCATGACGAAAAACACAGGCACTACATTCAAAGAGGTTCGTGAAGTCGCTCAAGCTGAGGGTTCTCGACAAGCTGGTATTCTAACACACAGGATCAGCTACCTTAATGATGTCGGTACGATTGCGCCCATGGCCGGCTTGCTCGGTACTGTGATAGGAATGATTCGAGCATTCATGGAAATTGCAGATGGAAACCATGAACCAGGGGCACACGCGATCAAACTTGCAGAAGGGGTTTATCAAGCACTTGTTACCACCGCGAGTGGCTTGGTTATTGGCATAACAGCCGTTATTTTTTACTCCATTTTTCGTGGTAGAGTTCAGAAATATATCGCTGAGTTAGAGGCTGCGGCAACGCATTTAATGGCATTACTTGCAGCCCAATATAATCGACGGGGTGGTGTAGCGCCTCAGCCAGTTTATTCAAACGAACCCGACGATCAAGGCTATGGCAACAATGCTGGACAGGGTCATAGAGTATCTCGTGATCAGGCGCATGCGCCCAATGTGAGGCCATCTAATGACAGTCCTGAAATCCATGGGATTTAGATCTAGAGAACCTTTTCTACGTCGATGAAATTTCAAACCAGAGAGCCTGAGTCTGCCGATTTTCCATTGGCGCCGATGATCGACGTCGTATTTCTATTGTTGATCTTTTTCATCGCAACCATGCAATACGCTCAAAAAGAGCGAGAGCTCAATGTGTCGGTTCCTGTCGCTGAAGAGGGAGCTGATGCAAGGCAGACCGTAGGTGAGATTATCGTCAATGTGCGTGATGACGGAAGCGTGGTGGTGGATAGCGCAGATATGACTCAAGACGAGCTCTACGAGAAACTATCCCGTATTGCGGCTGTACATAAGAATCAGGCGATCAGAATTCGAGGTGCTGGTAAGGTCGAATATCAGAAGATTGTTGAGGTCATTGACATTTGCCAGAAAGCCGGCATCCCGAATATTTCATTCGCTACCCGAGTTCAGAAAAAGGGCCAGTAAGCGATATCTTCTGTTTTAAACTAAATAATAATAAATGTAGGTTTAATCGATTCCTCTATGAAAAGCATCATGCGAATACTTTCTTTAGCGATATGGGCAACCCTTACTTTGGGGCTTAGCCATCCTACGCTGTGTGCACAAAATACACCGTTGGTATCGGATCCAGCACAAGATCAATTTGAATTCTGTAAGCAACTCTATCGCGAAGCAAACAATGCTCAGGACCTAGACCACAGAGTAGAAGCGTATCAGCGGGTTATACCTCGCTTGATCGCTTATATTGAGAGCTACCCCAATCACCCTAACACTCAGGCCGCAAGTTATTATTTGGGTGAGTGTTATTATCATTCAGGATCTGTGGATGAGGGGAGGAGGATACTTCATGGTGTTATTAATCGTTTTGTCGAAGGTCGCTATGTGGCGTTGGCCTCAAATAGGCTGGGCTACGACGCCGTCAATGAGAAGAAATATAGTCAAGCGGCTGTTCATTTTGGCCGGGTGGCAACGATGGCAACCACAAATCAAGAGCGATACCGTGGCCGTTACCAGGAGGCTTCGTGTTATCGTTATGCGGGCAACACTGATAAAGCTATACAGTCGTTTTTGGTGGTGGAGACGTCTGCTGAGGCACCCGTCAATTACCGGGAGAGTGCTCGGCTGAAGTTGGCTCATTTGTATCTAGCTAAGAAAGAAAATGACAAGGCGAGAGAAAAGTTTGAGGCCTTGGTGGAGCCTCTGGTTGAATCCAAAATACGTGTTGAGGCAACTCTCAATGTTGGCTTGCTAGCCTTGCAAAACAAAGAAGTCGAGAAGGCCCAAAGATGTTTTGAAGATGTTCTAAAATCCAGCGAAGAGAAATTCAAAGCAAGTGCTCAGGCTGGGTTAATGAACAGCATGTATACGGCTAAAAATTATCAGGGGGTGCTCGATACGATGAAGCGTGGCGAATATGTTGGCTCACCTGCTACCGAGGCGGTCAAATATGCCATTGCTGGCCGAAGTGCGTATCAATTAAAATCATATGACGAAGCGATCCGCCTCTTTTCCAAAGCCGAGAGTCAGGAACCGATGTCAGCTGAAGCGTTTGAAGCTAGCTACTTCCGTTTACTTTGTTTTTACAACATCAAGGGGGCAAATATTCCCATGCAGGTGGATGCCTTTTTGGAAATCTATCAAGGGCAATATCCTAAGCACGAGAGAATACATAAGGCACTATTGATGAAAGCTGAAACACTTTTCGATAGTGAAAAACACCGAGAAGCTGCATCTGCTTATAATCAGATTGATTCAGAAATTATTGGTAGCTCAAATCAGGCTAATTTGTATTACAAAAGAGGTTGGTGTCTTTCATTGTCGGGTGATCATAATGGTGCCGTAAGAGACTTCACTTCTTTTATAGGCAGGCACAGTGAAGACAAGCGAGCCGCCGATGTGATAGCTATGCGTGGAAAGTCATTCCTTGCGCTTGGTGACCGTATTTCTGCTCTGAAGGATTTTGACCTATTGATTCAGCGTTATCCTGAGGACAAGTTGGCAGCTCTGGCATGGCAAAACAGTGCCAAGATTAGAAAAGAGGATAAAGACTATGCAGATATGATCCGCAGATATGAAGCTCTCCTCAAAGGCTTTCCGGATCTCAGTGATGACACTACTGCCAATGCCCACTATTGGATAGGATGGGGTAATTATCAGATCAAAAAATTTCCCGAGGCCATAGCTGCATTAGCAGAGGCTAGCCGCCTCAATCCAAAAAAATACGGACTTAATAGCGGTATGTTGATTATCTATAGTGCCTACTCCATGAAGGATAAAAAAAGGCTCCAGCAGGAAATTGAGGCAATGACCAAGGCGGGTCACGGCGATAAGGTGCCGACATCTATTTATCGGTGGCTTGGGGTGCAGTGTTTTAATGCTGCGGAAATGGGTGCTGCACAACAATATTTAACCAAAGGCGTAACTCTTAATGATCCGCGCGCAACTCCTCAGGCTTTTTGGAAGATGCTGGGTAAGGCTTGTGTTACTGAGGGCAAGTATAATGAGGCCATTGTGGCGACCACCAATTTTCTTGATGTTGTCGAAGAGCCTTTTTGGAAGGCTGAAGCTTTATTAGACAGGGCCGAGGCATATCTCGGATTGGAGGACCTGGAACAAGCAAAAACGAGTGCCGAGCAAGGGCTAGAGCTCAGACCAAAAGGCATGGTAAATGCTGAACTGAGAATGATCCTCGGTGACATCGCTTACAACTCCAGTGATTTTGCGGAAGCAGCAGCTTATTACGTGGTTGTTGTTCAATTATTCGTAGATGATCAGGAGTTGAGATCTGATGCTCTCTACAAATCATACGAGGCTTTGATGCAAAAAGGAGATCAAGAAGAAGCACAACATTATCTCGACCTTCTTAAGAAAGAATTTCCTAACTACTTGAAGCATAAGGAACCTGAGGATTCCTAAGTCGAACAGGGCAAGTTTATAGACGCCAGTCTAATTTAGTCACGAGGCTGGTTGATAAATGAGATTAACGCAGGCTACGTGCATTCGGGTTGGCCGTCTTGCCATTGTTCTTTGCCCATGGGTCTATGTGACTCGAGCCTTCTTTGCCGAAGAGTTCCTCTGCTTTTTTACCAGGCGGTAGGCACACCACAATCGGTTTCATTTGGCGCCCCTGAGCATTGTAGCGATACCTTAAGTACCTGACTGGATATTCCTGCTCGACGGGTTTTTTGGTCACGGGGTCAGTCACGGTTCTAGTTCTTTTGACTCTGGCATCAAACATGTCTTCTGCTACGAGGCTTCCATCGCGTTTGTGGTAGCCATAGACAATACGGTATAGTTTGGAGCCCGCTCCATCGTAGACAATGCCGCTGCGAAGTTTGCCGAAGGCATCTTTACGATAAACGACAAGCATTCGCAATACTCTATCACCACTACCCTTCAGACGATCCCCGTAAGTGCGGCGCTCGATAACTCGCTCATCTGGGCTGCGACTAAATTCGGTGTAGGTTCCATCCTGATTATGCATAATGCGAACGTTGTTTTTAGGAGCTTCAATACCGGTTAGGTCATTGACGCCTGCATTGAGGTTGATGGCTGCTAGGAATGATGTCAGTAGCAGGCTAATTACTGTAGTTTTCGTTGATACAGCAGGGTAGGTTTTTTTAATGATTGTATTCATGAATGCCACACATGAAGCTACAACTCTCACTTTAATAATCCAAGCTATAAGATTATGATCTGGAAAACACGTCGTCAGACATTAGACCTCACAGAAGATACGGCAGTGATGGGCATATTGAATGCTACGCCCGATTCGTTTTCAGATGGAGGGGAATACTCGCTCACGGATAAGGCCATAAAGCGTGCATTGCAGATGATTGAAGAGGGAGCCCAGATTATTGACATTGGTGGTGAGTCTACCCGTCCGGGGGCGGAGGCTGTTGATGCATCAGAAGAAATCGTCAGAACAGTGCCCATCATCGAAGCATTGAGGCGCCAATCCGATGTGTTGATCTCGATCGATACTTCGAAGGTAACTGTAGCGGAGGCCGCTATCAATGCAGGCGCAGATATCGTCAACGATGTCACAGGAATGCGCGACGAGAATATGGTGCACTTATGTTCAGGCTCAGGTGTGGGAGTATGTGTGATGCACATGCAGGGTAAACCACGTACGATGCAGGAGAACCCAAGCTATGAGAATGAGGGGGGGGTATTGCCAGCTATTCAGGCATTTTTTACTGAGCGGCTTGTAAGCTTGGAGGCCTTGGGCATGAACACAGATTGTATCTGCTTTGATCCAGGTATTGGCTTTGGTAAATCTTATCAGCACAACCTTAATTTGCTCAGAGGTCTTGGTGAGCTGCAAACAAGTAGGCCTGTTCTACTTGGGGTGTCTCGTAAATCAGTTGTTGGTCAATTGATTGGCGAAAATGACCCC
The DNA here is from genome assembly GCA_029252325.1 of Akkermansiaceae bacterium. Lineage (GTDB taxonomy): Bacteria > Verrucomicrobiota > Verrucomicrobiia > Verrucomicrobiales > Akkermansiaceae > Oceaniferula. Next base: position 5,504 of record JAQXBQ010000224.1, on the reverse strand, counting down.
GCTCAGAGAGATAGAGCAACCGCTATTGTTACCGCTTTGGCATGTAAGAGCGGCATTAAGCTACATCGTGTTCATGATGTAAAAGCGGCTATGGAGGCGATTCACATTACAGATGTGCTTTAGTCTTGAGTTGCGGGGTCGTGTTAGTATTTTTGAAATTCATGATTAACTATCTATTCATTGTCACTTTTGTTTTTTCTCTACAAATAGCGGGGCATGCTGAAGATGAGCCCAAAAAAAACGAGGCATTTTGGAGCCCATCTGTCGGTGATACTTGGACATACAAAATCGTCATGGAAGTGGCGAAGGGAACCTCTATTCCCTCCGATATCGAAGGGCAGATGATCGAGGAACTGGAGGGTAAAATACGTTCGACTCATTATCAAACTTCGGTCTATCGGGGGTTTTTACCTATCTCAGATAATGGACCCAAGGCGCATGCCTTTTATTTTTCGAATGGCAAGCAGCTTGAGGAAATCCAATACATGCAGATTGAGGAAGGCAAAGTGAACGCGATAGGATCAAAAAAAGAAGGTAAGACGCCCGAAAAACTTATTAGCCTCAGCAAGCCTATACCTCTTGTTATTGGTAGCTGGAAGGGTGGCGAATCATTTCCTGTGATGATGGACCAGACTCTGAAGGGTAATAAAATACGTATGTCTAGGATGTTCAGAGCAATTGGTTGGGAGCAGTTGGAAACGGAAGCGGGAAATTTTAATGCATTGCACGTGCAGGTGACAGGTATGAATGGGGGTCTGGAACTTAAGCGTGGATACTGGTTTGCTCTGGGCACTGGCTTTATCAAAGAGGATAAGAAATACTATCTTGGTGATAAAATGATCATGCGGCAAACGAGAGAGCTGGTAAAAACAGCTAAGGGTCAGATTGATCAGAAGGCTGGCGATCAATAACCTGGGAAATTGGTTAGCTTTCAGGTGAATCAAATTGGCTTTGCCAAAAGGCAAGGCGTTCTTTGATGCGTTTCTCTAGGCCATTCTCAGTAGGTGTGTAATAACAACGGCCCTGCGGGAGGTATGCTTGGGGTGTGTAGTTCCCCTCGTAATCATGTGAGTAGTGGTATTGCAAAGCATCCTCATGAGTGCCTGATGCAGCAGCTAGTTGCTTCCTCGATTTTGTCCTTAGGTGTGCTGGAACAGCTAGTGTATGCCCTTCTTTGACGTCCTCAATAGCCTCACCAAGAGCTGCGTAGGCGCTGTTTGATTTTGGCGCAGTAGCAAGATAGACAGTAGCATGAGCAAGTGGGATACGCCCTTCCGGCATGCCCAGAAACTCAAATGCCTGCTGGGCATCCATGGCTACTCGCAAGGCATTGGAATCAGCCAGCCCAATGTCTTCGCTTGCTGAAATAACTAATCTGCGTGCAATAAAACGCGGGTCCTCGCCAGCGGTGAGCATCTTAGCCAGCCAATAGAGGGCAGCGTCAGGATCAGAGCCTCTGATTGACTTGATAAATGCAGAAGCGGTATCGTAGTGTTGATCTCCGTCTGCGTCGTATACGATCGCTTTGTGCTGGATGGATTCCTCTGCAACTTGCAACGTAATATGAATCTTATGCTGTTCGTCATCTTCGGGTGTGGTTAAGGCGGCAAGCTCGAGAGCAGTTAATGCCCGGCGCGCATCACCATCACTTTTCTCTGCAATATGGGTTAAGGCCTGATCATCTACTGTGATCTGCATGTTGCCTAAGCCACGACTTTCATCGGCAAGAGCAAGTTGCATTAATTCTACCAACTCATTACTGGCAATGGGTTCAAGCTGGAAAATTTGCGACCGTGAAACGAGCGGCGAATTAACATAAAAGTATGGGTTGTGCGTAGTTGCCCCGATGAAGCGAACGGTGCCGCGCTCAACATGTGGCAGCAGCACGTCCTGTTGGGCTTTGTTGAAGCGGTGAATCTCATCAATGAATAAGATCGTGGTCTGGTCGCGTAGTTGTCGCCATTTTTGGGCCTGTGAAATTTTGTCTCGTATTTCGGCCACGTTCGATTCGACACCGTTGAGCATTTCAAAGCGACAGTCAGTGCTATTAGCTATTACGGTTGCTAGCGTTGTTTTGCCTGTTCCGGGAGGGCCATAAAAAATGAGGGACGAGAATCGATCAGCCTCAATGGCACGTCGTAGTAAATGTCCTTCGCCGATTATGTGTTTTTGCCCTACGACCTCGGATATATTTCTGGGCCGCATTCTAGCAGCCAGTGGTGCTTGAGCAATCGGGCTGGCTGACACGGATTCGCTCGTTTCCAAGTCGGAAGCATCTGGAAAAAGTGAATCCATTGCTGTGAACTTATGGAATTCGGAAATGTTTTACCGTGTTAGAATCACGTCGGCCCGTTGCAGGGTTCACTTTGGCTGTGGATGGATCCCCTACGATATCTCCACTACGATAGCCTGAGATGTCGATGATATTGTATGGACGGAAAGGACTCACAACCATATTAGTTCGGCCTCTGGGATCAGGGTGCCCAAGTGGTATTTTTCTATATTGTTTCTGCTCTTCGGCGGGTTCAGTAAAATCCGAATACCAGTGCTTTCTGTTACCTAGGTTGGTGCTGGAATTGGGCGTGCAGGATGCCACCATTGCGGTGATTGCGATGATAAGAGTGGAATAATTTTTCATACAAAAATGGCTGTTAAAAGTGTTGGTTAGGTAGGCTCAGTGATTGGATCGGCCGAAGATATCCTGTGGGCCTAGTTTTGGAACTAAGTTAACTTGTACTAATATAGCGCGTAACATCTATCTGGCTACTAAGAAATATCATCAATGATTCTATTACTTACCCAACAGGCTAGAGATTAAGATACTTGTTTTTCTCGCCTTAGATAGTGAGTAGCGCTGGGCGAAGACTTGAAATTTATCTGCCCTCATCTTGGTTAACAAGCGGTGATAAATTCTGCGCATTGCTTCAGCTGCTCGCAGTGCCTTGGCGTCTTCCTCACGTAAATAACTAATCGCTTCTTGATAAAAGGCTTCTGCGCGATCTGCATGCGCATTCATCATATTGACGAATTGTTTGTTGTGGATGTGAGCCTGGAGTTCTTGTTCACTGTATTGGTATCGAGCGAAATCTTGTTTTGGTAGGTAGATGCGATCACCTTTACTTAGATCTTCTTCGATATCCCGCAGGATGTTGGTGAGCTGCAGAGCATGTCCAAGTGCCGTGGCGTATTTTTCTGAATCTGGATGTATGCACCCAAAGATGCGGATCGAAATGATACCGACACAACTTGCTACTTGATAGGTGTATCTTTGCAGATCTTCCCAAGTTTCGAAATGCTGCGGGTCTAAGTCTGACATGCAGCCATCGATGAGGTCGAGGAATGGCTGTTTGGGGATTGAGTAGCGTTCGATGATTTGCATCACCTCTTGCTGAAGTTCATCTGGATTAGCAAAGCCATGTTCAATACCCTGTGCCCATTGATTGAGGCCTGAAAGCCTCTCCTGATACGGGATCTCTAGGTCATCCGCGAAGTCATCGATAACCCTGCAAAAAGCATAGAAAATAACCATATCTTTCTTGCGCTGTTTCGGTAAGCAAGAGAGAGCAAAAGCTAGGTTGGACTTTGCTTTGCGAGTAATTTCTTGGGCGGAGGACATGTGGTATGAAGATGATGACAGCGGGCAAACCGTCAGTGCGTATCGATCAAACTGGAGATAGCGGATGCAATCAACATTATTTAATAGCTCCCCAGTGTCCGCTCGTGAATGGCCAGAGCACAAAGGCTGCGGGCCCTATGACGTTAAATTCTTTTACCGTGCCGAAGAACCGCGAATCAGATGAATTGTAGCTATTGTCTCCAAGTGCAATATATTCATTCATTCCAGGAATGTTCGATGTTCTAGCTTTGAATATCTGTCCGCCTTGAAGGCGATAGGAGGCTTCGTAACCACGATATCCATTTTGTTTACTCATAACTTGGAGGATGCCAGATTCTTTTGCCTTTTCGCCATTAACATATAAATCGGATTGTTTGATCTGTAATTTGTCACCGGGGACTCCGGCCAAGCGCTTGATGTAGTGAGACCCTGCTGTGCCACCATTTCGAGCAGCTTCGGAGTGAATCTTTTTAATGTCCCGGGTATCAAAAACAAAAACTTCGCCACGGTCTGGGCGGCGAAAGTTGTAGGATATTTTATCAACAAGTATCAAGTCGCCGGTGTCAATGTAACCTCTCGCAATCACTGTGCCCTCAGGGATGAAGGGCTTCGTGTAGGCGATGGTCCTATTTTGAGAACCTTCGGTCGATATCTTCGAGCGAGATGGCCCCAGTATGGCCTGTTGATATTGACTTTTTTCTTGCTGGCTCATGTCAGAGGTCGGATATCCGCAAATACTACCAAAGCCCATGCCGTTGCGGTTCATTAGTGCAGACTTTGGTCCGGGAAAGGTCACTTTAGTGCCGTCTTCAAAATAGATATAAGTATGAGTGAAGAAGTGAAAGTAGGGTTTTTCGATGACTGGGTTCTTTGCTCGTAATCGCTTACTTTCATCCAAAACAAGATCGACGTATTTACGGCCCCGTGTCACTCGCTGCAGTGTTCTCTTTGCGATATTGGGAAATTCGTCCGATGACGCGACCTGTGTAGCAACGATGCCATTCAAGGTCGGCTGCATGGATCCAGTCGGAATACGGAATGGCTGAACGACGTATGCGCGCAAACCAAGTGCAATAACGACTGCTACAAAGATAACTTCAAGATTCTCCTCAATCCATCCCTGTCTCTGTTGTTTGGGGAGGGCGTTTTCACAGGTGGCATGCAGCTGTTTGGAGGCTTCGTCACACTTCTCTTTGTCTCTCTGCTTGCTTGCGGCTTGTAGGTCCTGACAGCGCGATTGAATTTCTGCGATCTGTTGGTCATTGAGTAGGTCGCGCTTATAATGAAGAAATTTTTTGGCGGCTTTGTGGAGCAGCTTAGCTTCCTTTTTCCATCTGGGTGCAAACATGTTGCCATGAATAGCGGTCAGACTGATGATTCCAGCAAGGTAAAAAAAATTGATTTTTAAGCGGATTTTTATTGCTAATGAGAATCATTCTCAATAAGAGCTAACCCAACGCTCTTGAACGGGCTTTATAACAACCACCAATTCGACATTATTCATGAAGACATTATCTCTTATATCGACTCATCGATCCATTTGTAAATTCGCGCACACAGCTCTATTCTCTACTTCGTTAACTGCAGCGATAAGCATTAGTATTATCCAATCATCATCGGCGCAAAGTGATGGTGAACTCTCGCCCTTAACAGTGGTTGGCGGCAAAGACAGAGCTTTTGAACTCGTTGGCTCCTCTGCTTACTTAGGCAAAGAAGACATCGAGCAGCAGAATTATACCAACATCAACCGTTTGCTGGCCAAGGTTCCTGGGGTCTACACTCGTGAAGAGGATGGCTATGGTTTATTTCCTAATCTCTCTATTCGGGGTAACTTGGGAACACGCAGTGAGAAGACGACCATTATGGAAGACGGCATCTTGATGGCTCC
>JAQXBQ010000213.1 GCA_029252325.1 Akkermansiaceae bacterium | reverse complement strand
CCGCAACTAACGAAATTGTCAGTCAGTTCTCTGCTATGTTGCAGCGCATCTCCCACGCAGCTCAGGATAGCTCCATCACCCCGGACGAAGCTCGCCAGATTCGCCGCAGCTGGGATAAGCTCAAAGGTTACGCTGAGGGATTTGTCCGCTGCTGTGAGCAGGGTGACTTCGAGCGCATGCACGAAGATCACAATCCTAATGAGCCGAGGAAGACTCTTTACTAGTCAACGTTCAGAGGGTAGATCGCGAACAACCATTTTATTCCCGTGACCTGTAATCAATATCGCCTCGCCCGCAATTTGCTGTTCCGTCTTGATGCGGAAACCGCCCACGACGTCTCTCTTGGTAGCCTTCGCTGGCTTGAACAACTTCGCATCCTCAGCCTAGTTACACCCAAGGCTCCAAGCAGCCAACCCGTCGAGTGTATGGGCCTCACCTTCCCAAACTGCGTTGGCCTTGCCGCGGGCCTAGATAAAGAGGGTCGCTGTATCGATGCTCTAGGCCGCTTGGGCTTTGGCCACGTTGAGATTGGCACCATTACCCCACGCCCGCAGCCAGGCAACCCACAGCCGCGTCTATTCCGGATCATCCCAGAGGAAGCCATCATTAACCGTATGGGTTTTAACAACTCGGGCATTGAGAGCGGATCAGCCAATGTCGCCGCCTCATCCACCTTCCGCAACAATGGCGGCATCGTTGGATTCAATATCGGCAAAAACAAAGTCACCCCCAACGAGCAAGCCACCGAGGACTACCTCGCCTGCCTGCGTGGCGCATGGGACGTGGCTGACTACATCACCGTCAACCTCTCCTCACCAAACACCCCGGGACTGAGAGACCTGCAAGCAGCAGATGAAACAGCAAGGCTGATCGAATCGCTCAAAAGCGAACAAGAGCTCCTCACCGCTGCCACAGGGCGCCGTGTGCCCATTGCTATCAAAGTCGCCCCCGACCTCGAGGAACAACACATCGCCGACCTCGCCAAAGTTTTCCTCGACGGTGGCCTCGACTGCCTGATCGCCACCAACACAACTATCTCCCGCAGTGAAGTGCAAGGTTGCGACTTCGCCAGCCAAGCTGGTGGCCTCTCAGGTGCCCCGCTCACCTCACGCTCCACCGAAGTCATCCAGGCATTTTACAGCCACCTCGGCGAGCAAGTGCCCATCATTGGCGTTGGCGGCATCATGACTGCCGAAGACGCCCAAGCCAAGCTCAAGGCCGGAGCCAAACTCGTCCAACTCTACACCGGCTTCATCTACCACGGCCCGCCATTGGTGAGTGATATTTTGCGGGCTATCAAATAGTAGGCTTAACTCACCAGATCCCCGATCGAGCCAAAGTCGGGCACAAACAGCCGCTTGTAGAGACGGTTCGCATTGCCGTCGGTCATACCAGCCAGGAAATCGCACACTAGGCGTGCTCGCTCATTGGTATCCTCGGTCGATTCAATCTCATGGGCTTCATTGTCGGGGAGTAGCTGAAAGTCCTGCCCCGATATTTCTTTACCCTCGATATAGCGGGCCTTGAGCACCTCCCAGAGACGCTCAAGAATATAGTTACCCTTGTGCTCGAGTTGCTTCAGCTCAGGGGAGAGAAAAACCACCTCATAAGCGAGGCGTTTAAAAAGTGCTGATTCTTGGCAGGTCTCTTCATCCACATCGACCACGTAGCGATAGCGATTAGTGGTAGCACTCATGAAGTTTACCTCCTCACGCAGGCTGGCAGCTTGGATGTATCTACCGATGCGTTTGCCGGCAAAGGGCTCAACCCTATTGCCCCTAATCGCCTTGATGAGGTCGCCTAATGGAGTTCCAGAACCAGTGGACTCCCCCGTTTTCTCAGCCCATGCCTCAATCTTGCCAACCGATAAAAACCCCGCCCTGACACTATCAGCCAAGTCGTTGAGTGAATAGGCTGTATCATCCGCCCAGTCCATCACCTGGCACTCGATCGACTTAAAGCCGTCCCGCACTTTACCAGGAGTCAACTCGGAGGGGAAATCCATCTCGCCCATGGCCCACGAGAGATGCCCCACCTGAGGATCATAAATAAAATGATTATGGGGCGTTTTGTCCCCAACGCATAGCTCCGACCACAGAGTTTTATACTTCAAAATACCATCGAGAAATGCACGCGTAGGATTCATGCCTGTGTGCTTCACTGAGAAAATCCGATCGGCCAGCAAGCGCAAGGTCTGAGCATTTCCCTCAAAGCCGCCATAGTCCTTCATCAGATAATTTAAGCTCCGCTCGCCAGCATGGCCAAAGGGCGGATGCCCAAGGTCATGAGAAAGGCAAACCACCTCGACCAGCTCAGGATCGATATAGTAGTCAGCTGATAGCAGTTCCGAGCTATGCTGCAACCAATGGCAGATCGACCTACCAATCTGCGCAACCTCCAAAGAGTGTGTTAGCCGGGTGCGATAGAAGTCATACTCGCCACTCCAGAACACCTGTGTCTTGCTCTGTAGGCGACGAAACGCAGGCGTGTGGAGCACCCGGTCACGGTCTACTTGGAAAGGAGTGCGAAAATCATCTCCGCCATTTCCCCAGTCCTCCATTCGCTCCGTATCAAAGGCATTGTAAAAGGTATTCATCGTCGCAGGCATCTTCAAACCTCAGCCCCCAGACTTCAAACCTTTTCTGCACGAAGACGAACAAGCCATATGAAAAAGACAGCCCCACCCCAGCGGACAACGGTTCTGCCATCGGCAGAGAGGCGTGCAATCCTTATAAAACAACGGTTCTGCCATCGGCAGAGAGGCGTGCAAGCGCCTCATATACCCCACACCCACGAGGGCGACGGTGTTGCCGAAGGCAAGGAGCAAAAAGCCCGAAGGCTTGAAGGGCTTTTGGACAGGAGCAAAGCGACGTGCTCCGAAGGGGTGAGCAGGCTGGCAGAGCCTGCGAATCGACGCAAACGCTAATCAAGCTAACCTAGCTAACCAAGTGTGCTGATTTGATAAATAGTGCACTTAATCCCCTGGCTCCCTTTATCATCTTTACGTTCTACCTTTGTGCCCAGCGCCTGCTCAATCATGCGTGTCTCCATGACCTTAAGCCCGGGGTAATGCTTCAACACCTGCTGCAGCGGATGGTGGTATTCTTCAATAATGAAGCCGGTCTCAGATGAGTAATGGCAGTGGCAAAAATGCCCCGACTGCATTCGAGCATCAGCAAAGCGAGTCGCCTTCTCCACGAGGGACTTTGCTGGTCGTACAGCTTTCATCCACTTGTCTCTCTCTTTCTCAAAGTAATGATAGAGGAGCTTCTCTGGGGCGGTCTCCCCAAACGTCGCCTTGACACCTTCGAGTAAATCCATAACGAGCTCCACTCCACCATCTGGGAATAGTTCGTCGCACTTCTTGGTAAGCTTGTAGAGCTTTTGCGGACGCCCAACCTCGACTCTGGGAACTCGCCACGCTTTCAGGTAGCCCTGCTCCTCAAGACGAACACAATGCTGCTTGATGCCCATGTAGCTCATCTCCAGCAGCTTAGCCAATTCAGGGATTGCCATCCCCCCCGATCGCTTAAGCTCTGCAATAATCGCAAGACAGCTTGGCCGGGAGATATCATGAAGCGCCTTAGAAAACATCCCCGTCATATTAACGATCACATGGCTAAACTCCAAACCCCAAATGAGAAAATCCACAATAGAAAGATCAGGGACTTTTTTTGACAAATAATAATTCCTCCTTAAACTCCCCCTTGATGTCCAATATCGACTCTATCACCTTCACTTCTCACGCACCCGGATTCTGGCCAGATACCAACAGCGACCACTGGAAAGACTACAAGTGGCAGCTCAAAAATCGTGTCACTTCACTCAATGCTCTGGAGAAGCACATTGAGCTTACGGAAGAAGAACGTGCTGGGGTATTACTCTCAGGCAATAAACTTGCGATGGCGATCACGCCACACTTCTTCAACCTCATCGACAAGAATGACCCCAAGTGCCCGATCCGCAGGCAAATGATTCCGCGTATTGAGGAAACCCTTACAGACCCAACCGAGATGGCTGACCCATGCGGCGAAGACAGCCACATGCCGGTTCCTGGTCTCGTGCACCGCTACCCTGACCGTGTGCTTTTTTTAGTTACTGATCGCTGCGCTGCCTACTGCCGCTACTGCACGAGAAGTAGAGTAGTCTCTGGCGTCTCCGACCAAAAGTTAGAAACTCAGTGGGAGGCTGCATTCGAATATCTCGAGAAAAATAAAGGGATCCGTGATGTATTAATCTCTGGTGGTGACGCGCTGCTCTTCTCAGACAACAGACTCGAGCGCATTCTATCACGCCTGCACGCGATTCCTCACATTCAATTCATCCGCATCGGCACACGCATTCCCGTTTTCCTACCCCAAAGAATCACAGAGGATCTCTGCAAGATGCTCAGCAAGTATCACCCACTCTTTATTTCCATCCATGTGAACCACCCTCGTGAACTAACCTCTGAGGTTCGTGATGCTCTAGGGCGTCTTGCTGACGCTGGTATTCCCATGGGTAATCAGTCCGTATTATTGCAGGGCGTTAATGATTCTGTCGAAATTCAGAAGGATCTGGTTCACAAGCTACTGATGTGCAGAGTCCGCCCCTACTATCTCTATCAGTGTGATCTTATTGAGGGCTCTGCCCACCTGCGCACGAGTATCAGTAAAGGCATCGAAGTCATAGAGGGTCTAAGGGGGCACACTACGGGCTATGCTATTCCTCAATATGTAATCGATGGCCCGGGCGGCGGTGGTAAAATCCCCATCAACCCAGACTATGTGGTCAAAAACGATGAGCGCGGTGTGACTCTACGTAATTACGAGGGCAAACAGTTTCATTACCCAAACCCAAGTATAAGCTCCATTCCTAGCCCGGTCCCCGCCCCGGCGCCGACCCGATAGGTGCCGCCGTTAAAGGATGAGCGAACATCAATCATTAAAATTACGCGTGACCTTCATCGATAGCGTGAAAAATTGAAGTTTTTTTCAGCGTTAGCTTGACCTTATCTCCGTATTATGGCTTTTTCCGCGCACGCCGTTTGGCAAAAAAGTGTGCACCCGTAGCTCAGCTGGATAGAGCGCCTGACTACGAATCAGGAGGCCAGGGGTTCGAATCCCTTCGGGTGTACCATTTTTCTAGAGATCCTGATTCAACAAAACCCGATCTTGCTGGGTCTCATTTAATCTTCTTCTTTGTTGCTAGTTGACGCTCCCCCCAGGAACTTCTTTCCTGGGTTTTTTTTTGCCATCCTCTCTGCCCTACTACTTTTTCTGGAGCATGCTTCTACCTGTCATCTCAGACGAAGGATCTAAGCCCATCATGTCGAGCAAGGTTGGTGCGACGTCGGCTAAGATACCATCCTTGAGATCATAGTTTGCGTGATCATCTGCGACATAAATGGCATGCACAAGATTGGTTGTGTGCGCGGTATGTGTCGACCCATCTTCATTGATCATCTTCTCACAATTTCCGTGGTCAGCAGTGATCAAGAGCTTTCCGCCGAGACGGAGAGCCTCTTCTGAAACACGTCTGACACCGTCGTCAATGGTCTCACATGCCTTCATCGCAGCTTCAACCACTCCAGTGTGGCCCACCATATCGGGATTGGCAAAATTAAGAATACAGAGGTCATAATTCTTTAGCTCTTCGACCACTTTATCCATTACCTCAGGAGCACTCATTTCAGGCTGGAGATCGTAAGTAGCAACCTTAGGAGAAGGCACAATAAAACGGTCCTCTCCTTCATTGGGCGTCTCCTTGCCACCATTAAAGAAATAGGTGACATGAGGATACTTTTCCGTCTCAGCAATGCGCATCTGCGTTTTGCCAGCAGCAGCTACAACCTCGCCAAGCACCTGCTTGAGGTCCTCAGGCCCGTAAGCCACAGGCACCCCGTATGTCTCGTCATACTCAGTGAGCGTGACGTAGTGCACTTTGGGAGCTCCATGCGTATCAAAGCCATCGAAACTCGGATTTAGAAACGCATCGGAAATTTGCCGAGCACGGTCAGCACGGAAGTTGAACCAGATGACGACATCGCCGTCATTAATCCGCCTTTTATCGTGCTCACAGAAAGTCATCGGAAGCAGAAACTCATCGGTCTTATCCTGCTTGTATTTCTCAGCAACAGCCTCGCTGGTGAGTATGTCTTTGGCTTCGCCCTTACCTTCTATAATGGCATCCCATGCAATTTGGTTACGATCCCAGCGCTTGTCTCGATCCATCGCATAATAACGCCCGATCACAGTCGCGATACGCGCACCTGATTTAGCAATGGCGTCTTCTACATACTCGAGATACTTCTCTCCTGCTGTGGGAGACGTGTCTCTGCCATCGGTGATGGCATGCACCATAATTTTCTCGCAGCCATTCTCTTTTGCCATTTCACATAGCGCAATTAGATGTTCCTGGTGGCTATGCACTCCGCCGTCTGAGACCAATCCTATGAAGTGAAGTGTCTTACCATCAACAGCCTTCTGCATCGCGTCCTTGAGCACTTCATTCTGCCCAATCTCACCATCTTTGATGGATTTGTTGATGCGAGTGAGGTCCTGGTAGACGATTCTACCTGCACCTAGGTTCAGGTGTCCTACCTCAGAGTTACCCATCTGACCATCTGGCAAGCCAACATCCTCACCAGAGGCGCTGACAAAGCTCTTAGGGTAGGTAGACCATAGAATTTCATGATACGGTGTATTTGCTAGAAGCACGGCATTACCGTCTTTTTCGGCCGTTGCTTCCCCTCCGGGGTTGACCCCCCAACCGTCACGAATAATGAGCACTACAGGTTTTTTATCTGACATAGCGGATGTGTTTTAGCGCTTAGCTGATAAATTCCAATGACGAATCCTTGAAAAAACTGTCTTAAACTGACCATATTCCTCCATGTTCACCACCACACCAGATGATGTCACTACTTGGCTGCTCGTCATCATAGCAGCATACTGCATTGGTGTCTCAAAGGCGGGCTTCTCCGGCATCTCCTTAATCTCTGTTTTTATCCTTGCGGATCTGCTGGGTGCCAAGGAGTCGCTCGGCTTTGCTCTGCCCATGTTAATTATTGCTGACCTGATGGTTTACCCCGCCTTTCGAAAGTATTCTTCATGGAAATCAGTCTGGCGACTAACTTGGCCCGCATTAATAGGCATGGGGTTGGGTGTATTAGTTTTAGGCAGTGTTGATAATCATACCATGCGCAAGATCATAGGCGCGATCATATTAACCATGACTATTACTCAGCTGGCCAAGCGCATCGAACCAGAGAAGTTCTTTACCATAGCCTGCACAAAGAAGTTTGGCTTTCTATGTGGCACTGCCGGAGGAACCGCGACCGTCTTAGCCAACGCCGCAGGACCGATCATGCAAATTTACATGATATCTCGGCGCATGGACAAAATGGAACTTATCGGCGTAGGGGCCCGCTTCTTTCTTATCATCAACATACTGAAACTCCCCCTTGGCGCGGGCCTCAGCCTCATTACAGCCGAGAGCCTCACAACCAATATCTTCTTGGCTCCAGCCATTGGCATGGGCGTATGGAGTGGTCACCGATTAATCACGGTCATTCCACAAAAAGCATTCGAGGCAACCGTGATAGGCTTTGCTGCCATAGCAGGAATACGGCTTTGCTTTTTTTAGACCTCTCCTCTACTCCAGCTCTCCGCTGCGCCCTTAATGGGAAACGGGATCAAGAGACTTAAAGAAGCGCTGAAAGGCATCCGGAAAATGAATCCTCAATGCCTCAGCATAAGCCTGAGCATCCAAACAATGCACTACTTCACCTTCTGGGTCGGTAAATTTCTTTAGCACAATCTTTCTGGGGACTTCGGATTCCCAGTAACGCTCCCAGTAAAAAACTGCCTCATAACCATCTCGACGCAGCACCATTGTTTCAGGGGTCTTGCCAACATAATCTGTGGTCGAAACAGATGTCTGCAGAGCAGCGTCACTCCATAGATTTCGACCGGCCAGCTGCTGGTGAGTTTCTGCAGGCATCCCCAATGCGTGCATTAAAGTTGGCATGACATCAATGTGATTCACGTCCTTGCAAATTTGCCCACGACCCATGGCGGCAGGCCACTTAATAAGGATAGGCACAGCAACTTGCTCTGACCTCAATGATGAGCAGTGAAACCAGCTCCCCTGCTCCTGAAACTCCTCACCATGGTCACCTGTAATGATGATAATACTATCGTCATACCGACCTTGCGCTTTGAGAAACTTACAAAATTGTTCCAGCTGCAAATCTACCCACGCCACTGAGTTCCAGTAGCGGTTTACCACGCGCTGAACTTCCTCCTTCGTGGGATTCATCGGAAACTGGGCATTCTGATCGTAATCCTTGAACGGCGGATCAAATTCCTCATGCCAATAGTAATTATAATGCGGCGAGTCCAATGCAGTCACATACACCCCACCACTTGGCCGAGAGACAACAGCCTGAACTAATCGATTCATGACAATTTCTTCTCGGTCAGCTATCCCTAGCTTTGCTAAGTCATTGTCGTCACGGGCTTGCTCAAGAACATGGAGCAGATTCTTTTCATAGCCAAAATTTGAAAAACCAAAATCCTTGTAGCTAAGATCACAGACAGCGCGAGCCTCAATCTGGTACCCTGCTTTTTTTAAATACTGAAGTGCTAAGGCTCCGTGAAACTCATGCCTGTTAGGTATTTCTTCAAGAGCCTCTCGCCAAAAAACAGGCACTCGGCTGTGAAAAAAACTAAACCAAGATAAGTGGGTGGCATTCGATGCGGCCCAAGTCCCCTCAAACTCTTGGCACTCAAGATCACGAAATCGCGTCATGAATGGGGCGACATTAGGCTGGATAGCGTCACTACGGACGCTCTCTAGCATAAATATAAAAACATCAGGTTTACTTGCCAGCTCAGGAACTTCAAGGGTCGCAGGCACTTGCCCCTGATGGAAAACAACATCAAAGCTACCCAAACCTTGGGGCGGCATAAACATTCCTATATGCACGTTGAAATTGGACTGCACGTCCTGCCTTACAGTGACTTTTTTCCATGTTGCCCCTATGCCTTGCTCAGCCAAAACACCCAACCAGCTAAAGACAACAAGCACGACAAAAAAGCTCAAAGATAAACGTGTCTTACATCGATACGATATCCAATGACATCCTGCGGAAACTACAACAGCAAATAATACAACCGCCGCAGCAATGAGCCAAGCGCCCACTGGACCAACATCTAAGCCGCTGGTCTGCAACTCAACTGCAAGATCTAACTTACCAGTAGCCGTCAAAGCATTTGCCACATCCAGCAGTGTCCTATTCCACATCACTCCGAGCAGTTGATCGATAATCACCAATAAAGGAACCAAGGCTACAATTAACCAAGGCGTCCAGCCAAGATACTTCGGGGCCGAACGCACCGAGAGTTCGACCAAAAAGCAGGTTGCAGAGACTAAAAAGACGTGTGTCAAAAATCGCCCAGCAAAAACGCTCAATTTCTCACCCATGCTGGCATCCATTGCAATAATCAATGGAGTATTGTTAATTACCAAGCTCGCCAACAGAACAAAAAAGAAGACCAAGTTCACGTGATTTTTCTTATCCAGCCATAGCAAAAAATCATTCCATCCCAGCCAATCGCCAGCTCTGACTCTGCGCCTCTTAAATACGATGGACATACTTACCATCAATAAAATCGCAAGCAGGTAGGGAAACAAGCTATCGAGCACCTTGGTATTTAAACCCAATAGGCCTAAGCCAAACAGCAATCCTACGGAGACTGACATCACTTCATCTCGATTGCCAGATAGCCACTTACCTAGGCGCCACCATGAGCCACCCATCATGCCCCCCGCAGCCATCAGAGCAACGGCAGTGATTAAATTATAAGCCAAGTTACCTGCACCACGACGCATAGGAATCTCAGTGAACAACCAAGGCTCCCCATTCATAAAGGGCACCAACAAGCACATCATTCCAGCCACCCAAGCTACAAGGTGCTGCCAATGAAAAAATTCGCTGTCTTGCTCGCGCCCCAACTGCATGATGCGACCCCTTAACAAGGTCAACCGTCATTAGCAAGTACGGGTTCTGAGCTGACGTTTGGTCCCTTTTATTACAGCCATAAGCTTCACCCCTAGCAAATACAGGAGGAATATCTTGCTATGGATGCAACAAAAGAGCTTCATCTAGAGCCAACAGGTCGTATCAGAAGCTTGTTTTTCATCATAAATCTGCGAAAAACAGTTGCAATCCCACACTTGATGGGATAGTTCTCCCGCCCGCTCGAGACTATCCAACGACAGTCAGAGCTTATTTCAACAATTTCCTAACCCGAGGCCACCATGAACATTATCGACAAAATCGAAAACGAGCAGCTCAAAGACGTCGCAGACTTCAACGTCGGAGACAGCCTTAAAGTCCACACACGTGTGGTTGAAGGCGGCAAAGAAAGAATCCAGCTATTCGCAGGTCTTTGCATTGGCAAAAAAGGCAGCGGCCTCAACACTTCTTACACGGTTCGCAAAATTTCATCCGGCGAGGGTGTTGAGCGTGTATTCCCATTGCACACACCACGTGTTGCCAAGATCGAAGTTACTCGCCGCGGCAAAGTTCGTCGCGCCAAGCTTAACTACCTTCGTGACCGTGTTGGCAAACGTGCGCTCTACGTGAGGCCTGCAGATGGATCAGATAACGATTAATTCATCTGATACACAACTTAATCTCTCTTTTTAAAAAGCCTCCTTCACGGGTGGCTTTTTTTGTGCCAGACATTTAGGCGTATCAACCGTCATGCAATAAAAACCAAGACCTTCAATCGCTCATGCGCATCCCCATCCCTACCGTTGTCACCCTGTCCATTTCTATTGGATTAGCAGTATGGTTTGTCGCGACTCGCGAGATGAATTTTGCACAAGAGCCGACGCCAGAGGATTACGTTCAAATCTCCGAGGAGTGGGCACAGAGCAAGCCACATATTCGTCCGATCAATTCAGCAGAAAACCAACGCTCTGCTGCAAAATCGCGAAACACGAGCCAACTGGTCACAGCTCATCTCAAAAAAAATAAAGACCAATACCCCTTCATAGATTTCAAGCTCGAGCCCACCCTCTCCGAACACGGTATTTTACAAGATAAGGGCCCAGCATATATGAGTCGTTTTGCTGCGCACCTCGAGTCAGTTGGACAACAAAAACATGCACTTCTCGCATGGGAACGAGTTATAGATACGACCACACCCGACGATGAACAACGCAAACGTGCTATCACATCAATTCATCGGCTCAAGACCACTCTCCCTCCATGGAGCTCAGAGCCCCAAGGCATTATCCCCTTAACCCTTCACGTGGGAGCCAGCATCAACAATACCCAATCACTACAACAAGCTCTAGAAACAACAGCAGCAAATATCAGCAAAGCATCAGGTGGCCTCATTCATACAGAAACCAAACTCTCACTGGGAAAAAAGCCCAACAACCAGACGGCATCTCTACCTATGGCACTATGGTTATCTCGACCAGCCACATCCAACGAGGGAAAACAAGCGGAGACTGTCCCAACTTCATTTATGGCTGACTCTGATGATGTAGCCGCTCTTGTCAAAAAGCTGCAGGCAGGTGTTTATGAAATCGTCCGCAAAAACCTGTCACAAAAGACCGGGTTTACCAAGCTACCTGAGCACCCTGCCGACTTACAGGGAGAATCCCTTTTGGAGTATCATATCACGCGTCTGATGTGGCGTGAATTTGTCAATGGCATGTTCGAGTAAAATCTCAATTGAGAGATCCTACATGCTGTATGACTCCTCAACCCGCTTAGCTACATCACGATAACCGTAATCCACCTCATAAATTTGTTTGAAGCTGGCTAACGCGGCTGGCTTGTCATCCATATCAAGATGCACCAAGCCTTTCTCGTAGAGAATCTCTTTTTTAGTGCCATCCATACCGTGTAGGTCCTCCAGAGCATCTGAGAGCTGCTTGATCGAAAGGTCATGCATCCCCTTGGAGCGGAAGGTCTTGCCGAGAAGCAACAATACACGAGTTCTTATATGCGGGTTCCTTGTCGCCTGTTGAAGGTGCGGAATTGCATCACTATAGTTACCCGCGTTGTATAATGCTAAGCCAAGTTCATACCTGAGTTGTGGATCAGTAGGGTTCCTCTCGACACTCGTTCGAGCCTCCGTCACCTGCTCGGAGGTTCGGCTTTTGAGCATAGTTTCATACTTTGCACGAAGCTCAACATCTTCTGGACTTTCCTCTGAAGCTCGTTTGATCTCCGCAAGCTCCACTTCAGCAGCCTTGGACCTCATGAAGTTCGCCTTGCTTTGCAGGGCCACGTCCATGCTGCTCAATTCAAAAGCACGTGCATAGTAGGCGTAGGAACTAGCCCAGTCTTCAAGCTGTTCGTAAAGGTTTGCTATCTCCTTAGCCAGCAGGAGATTGTTTTCATCAGCCGCATACTTTTCGGTGAGAAGCCTTAGCTTCTCTTGAATTTGATCGCGAGTCATCGCAGCCCGATTGGAAGCCTCTAGCTTGGCTGCTTCTTCGGTATTTTTCATCACATCACGAAATCCCTTCGCATCTTCCCAATTCTGCTTCTTCATAGAAGCTCGCGCGATTGAATCTTTAGCTCCCTTCACCGCATCGGTGTCCGTGGAATCACGTTTGACAATATCACTATAAACATCAGCTGCCTTATCCGGAAAATCACGCGCCAAGTAATGCTCCGCCAGTTTGTGCAGTAACGTAGTGTTGGCTGATGCATTGCTTCTCACATTCTCGAGAGCATACGCAGCCGTATTGAGCATATTGAGCCTCATGGCACAATCATAGAGAACATCATTGGCGGTATCGTCAAAAGGGTCTTTGGCTAACTCCTTCTCAACCGCCATCATCCCTGCGACAGGATCTTTCTTACCCAGCGAGGCCACTTTCATCATCGCCAAACCGCTCCCACCAAAAAAACTCTTTTTTATCTTTTTGCCACCATTGGCAGCTATAGCACAACTTCGCGCCAACCTGCGTGCATCAATAAATCCAGGATACTGTTCTAAAACAGCGTGGCACAGCTTAATAGCGTAGGCATGGTGTCCCATCTCTAGCGCACTTTGAGCCTTCAACCAAAGAGTTCTTGAATCTGGCGTCAATTTTTCCTCTGCGATTTCAACAACCTCAACAAAATCAAGCTTACCTGTCTCGAGATCGTTATTCTTCGACTTATCTTTGCTCTTTTTCATATCAGCTCGTAGCTCAATCGGCGCAGGTTAATACAAAATTTACCGAGAGATTACTCCAAGTAATTTGACGCATAAAAATTGAATAGCAAGCTATTGCGCTATTTTTTGCAACCTAAAATGCTGAGATAAAGACCATAGAAAACCTCCATTCATCAAAATAATACCAATGCAATCGACCTCCTTAAATACCCTCCAGCATTAACACTTCACCACCTTTATCAATGACACTCGCATGCAGCACATCTGCGCTTGCACCATTTACCAAGTGGAGACTTCCCACTCTTCGGTCAACTCGGTCGGTATAGCCTCAAGAAAACGTGATGGCTTTGTCATATATTCTCCAGTGTAGCTCTTGGGGTTCGTCATGGGGTATGTGAGGTAAAGCTGATCCTTAGCCCGTGTCACAGCGACATAAAACAAGCGCCTCTCCTCTTCGAACATGTCATTATCACCTGAATCCAAAACTCGGCTGTTGGGAAACATCCCATCAGCTAACCATACCACAAAAACGACTTTCCACTCTAGGCCTTTTGCTTGGTGAATTGATGAGAGCATTACGCTTTCACTCTCGTCCTGCTGCTTGTCGTCTTGAGCGGGATCACCATCCACAGATGACATTAAAGAAAGCTGCGCCAGAAATTCGAGCACATCCTCGTAATTCTCACCATACTGCATGAGCTGCTCGATATCTTGTTTGCGATGCTCATAATTATCAAAAGTGGCTCGCATATAATCCTCATAAACACCCTCAAGGATGCTAAAGATCATATTGGAGGGGCGTTCAAATTTGCCCTCAGGAGCAAGCTCATCAAGTGTGTGGCAAAGCTGCTCCCATGAATCCTTGGCCTTCGCAGGCACACGAAAGCTTAACAGCGTGTTGGAGAATGACTCGGGCACATCAACACTCCGCCCTGCCGCTGAATGCAGCCAAGCCTGCCACAAGTTGTCCGCCGTTTTAGCTCCGATACCGGGAAGCAAGAGCGCCATTCGCTTAAAGCTTACCTCATCGCGCCCGTTAACGACAAATCGAATCATCGCCGAGATATCCTTAACGTGAGCTTGCTCAAAAAATCTCAATCCGCTGGTAATCTGAAAAGGTAAATCACGGCGAGTCAGCTCCATTTGGATTTCCATGCTGTGATAGTGTGCCCGGTAGAGAACGGCAATCTCCTTCGGCTTCACTCCTTCACCGATGAGTTCATCAATACGCTCAGCCAGAAACTCAGCTTGAACAGATGGGTCATCCAGCGCCACCAGAGCTGGGGTCATCGCCCCCCCTTCCCTCGCTGGTCTCAGCTCTTTGTCATATTGAGTTCTATTGGGTCTAATAGCCGCATTAGATAGCTCAAGCACCTCTGGCACGGATCTGTAATTGGTTTCTATTTTAAAAACCTCAGCCTCAGCATACTTATCCTGAAAACCCAGTATGTTATCCACATCTGCGCCGCGCCAAGAATAAATAGATTGGGCATCATCACCAACCACCATGAGGTATTGATTCTCCCCCACCAACAAATCAATTAAATCGCACTGAACTTTGTTGGTATCTTGGTATTCGTCAACGAGGACATGGCGAAACTTTCGTTGGTATAGCTTGCGTAAGTCGTCATGCTCCTTGAGTAATTTAAGGGTCAAAATAAGAAGATCATCAAAGTCCATAGAGTTGGTCTCCTTTTTTTTCTTTCGGTAAGCTTGGCTTACCTTTTTGATCTCCTCAAGCCACTCCTCTAGATGGGGGTAGCGATATTCCAAAATATCATCAATTGACTCATAAGTATTCTCTGAAAGGCTAAAAATAGATGCCAGCAGGTCAGCCTTGGGAAAGCGTCGCCCTCCAGTATCGACGTTGAGCCCCTTCACAACCTCTGACAACAATGACTTCTGATCATCACGATCAAGAATAGAAAACGAGCGGGTGAAGCCGAGATCATCAGCATGCTTACGTAAAATACGATTACCGATAGAGTGGAAAGTGCCGCTCCAGAGCCCTGCTATGTCTTTCGGCACGAGCTGCTCAACCCGTTCCAGCATTTCCCGCGCGGCCTTATTGGTGAAAGTCAGGAGGAGAATATTGCCCGCATCTACGCCCTTATCTAATAAGTAAGCAACGCGATGAGTGAGCGTTCTTGTTTTTCCAGACCCAGCACCTGCAATCACTAGCGCCGGTCCTGGTTTCGAACTTACCGCTGCATACTGCTGATCATTGAGTTCAGCTGCATAATCGATACCTGAGCTCCCTGATTGAGAACCCTGCTTCGATGGTAATTGATACTCTCGCGCCATTGGCGGTTAACTTAACAGCCATCTTGCGAATGAGAAGTGACAATATCACTCGCTGCTAATGAACTAGGCCGCAATTTCGTAGTGCTCGGCAATGTCGCGGAGGATACGATCGCGACGATCTCGAGCACTTTCGAGATCACGAGTTTTGAGCGAAAATCGAAGGCGCTCAGAGGTTGCATCATTTTTGTGAACGGTAAGGTGACACCACCATACACCACGGTTGTTCCATAAGTGGTGATTCGGGTTTTCTTCGTTCACGCGTAGAGCTAATCGGGTTTTGGATTTGGCCATGGCTTGCTGTCCTTTTTGCTGTTTATTCTTCTTGTTTATTAGTGAAACAATAACTGAATGTGCTGAAAAATCTTAAAACGATTACAGTCGAGCTTCCTGTAAACCCTTTATTTTGTGCGCGCAACTCTTTTTTACCATCAAAAAAAGGTAAAAGAAACTGCTCTGAACCCACATTCACAACACATATTCAATTAATGTGGAGCAAATTCCATACCAATATCAGGCAATCTACTCCCGAAAGAAAATATTCAGAGCGCTTCCAGTGCATCACGAACTCTGTCAATGATGTCATTCGCGTCCTCGCTACCAACCGAAATACGAATTAAATGGCGATCTAAACCACAGCCTTCAGCCCATTCGAGCTCGTCATAATGAGCCAAAAGTGTGTATGGGCACGCCAAGCTGAAATCCGTCCCCAAGCTTGGTCCCTTGCTGATGCGCAGCGCATCGTAGAATTTAGCTGATTTTTTGCGGTTTTTTAGCACAAAAGAAACAAGGCCTCCATAACCGCCTCCCTCTCGTCTAATTGCATCATAAAGCTTTGGTGTGGTATACTTAGGATACCATATTTTAGCAATCGACGGATGTGAGGACAGGAAATCTGCTAATTGTTCACCTGCCTTGTTCGACTTACTCATCCTTCCAGTAAAACCACTCATGTTGCGAGCAAGCACACGAGCATCAGAAGCATAAAGACGAGAACCTCCGTCACAATCTTCTTCCATGAACTGCTTTAATTCAGAATACACTGCGGAGCCAGGAACCAATGTCACCTGCCCAGCCATTACATCCCCGCGACCAGATATCCACTTGGTCAAGCTGCTAGTCACAATATCGGCATAGCGATCCACTTTGATGTTTGCCACTGAACAAGTGGTATCATCCACTACCAATGGAACCCCGCCCTCACGGCACACTTTCGAGACCGCCGCTAGATGCACCGTTCTGAGCAAAGGGTTGCTGGGGGCTTCACAAAATACGGCAGAAAATTCACCCTTGGCAATACGCCTCAGGGCCTCATCGAGAGATTCTCCGATTGCCTCATTGAGAAAGACAACCCCATTGCCAAAATGGTTTTGAACTCGCATCGCGTCCACATAGGGAAACTCAAGCTGCAGCGTTTTCCTCCCTGGCAATAAGTGATTGAGTGCTCGGTGAATCGCGAACATCCCAGACATACCATTTTCATACAAATAGACATCATCTGCTTCATACCCACCAAGTTTGGCCAAGCGTTTTCGCAATCTATCGGTTCGAAATTCACTATTCGCCTCCCCTTGTAAAATATGCTCAGCCTGTCTACTGCTGACAATTTCTCCCGTATAGCGCCAATATTCCATGGCTACTGGAAAATCATCTTTGCTAACAATGAGAGCCTGTAACCCTTCATAGCTGGCAATGCGCGAAGCAGATTTACTACGCTTTTCGACAAATCGCTGAGCTCTCTGGGCCACATCTCTATTCGGAAAAACAACAACCTTCATCCCATTGTCTGCGAGCCCCTTTTCGGCTTCCGCAAACAATCTTGCTGTTGCTGGGTGCAATAAAAAACGAGGATACCCTGCACGAAGCTTGCGCATGACCTTGTCTCTCTTTTCTTCGTAACCTAGAACAGAATTCCAAGTAGGCAGGCACACAGAACAGCCATGCCTCGTCTTAGGTAGTGGTATTCCTGTGTCAGCTTCCGTCCAAGCCGGATGTGTCTGCAAATCTCTCAAAGTCTGCGCTGGGGAATAATGCAGACACCGCAGAATGCAAGCTCATATGCAGTATCATGAGTGATGAAATAACCACCTCGGATAAATCCACAAGATTTCTAGCTAGTATCTCCCCCCGCAAGCTACTCAGATATTAAGCGAAAATATAGGCTGTTTAGGCACATACTTAGAAAAAAATCACCCCCGCTGTCGCTTTTACAACAGCCAAGAGAGAATAGTTTCCGCTGGAAATAGCATCTCCGACATGACAAGCTTAGCTAGCGAGGGTTTTAACCATGATTTGTGCTTTGTTCTCACAATGCCAAACGAGGATTGCAGCATCGCACTCACAGAACAAATCTCAGCGCAAACTATACCTGCCTATGCCGGCAAAACCACAGACAACCAACCGTCAATCTCATCTGGCACCCATTCCCAATGGGCTACAACGACAATTGCAGACATTTCGTCGCAGCTTGTGGAGAATCAAGGTTACCGAAGCCCTGTTGGCTGGGTGCTTAGGCTTAGTCGCATCCTTTCTTATGGTGTTTCTGCTGGATCGTTTATTTGAAACCCCTGCATCACTGCGGCTCATCATCTTATTGACCGGCACATCTCTATTTACCGTTTTTGCCCCTTACTGGATACATCGATGGGTTTACCGACACCGCCGTGAGCACCAGCTCGCGCGTCTCATCTCAATACGTTTCCCTAATCTCGGCGACCGGCTGCTCGGCGCCATTGAGCTCCAAGATCAAAAGGAGAAAACAGAAAACCTATCTCCCCAACTCCGTGCAGCAGCCATGAGAGACGTGGCCAAGGAAGCGTCGAAACTAGACCTTACGGCCGCTCTCCCGCACCCCTCACAACGCAAATGGTTACTGGCCGTCGTGGCGCTCTCTTGCGTTACCGCCGCACTGTTAATCGGTGCCCCAGACGCCGGTATCAACTCATTTAAAAGATGGATCATGCCATACGCCAGCACCGAGCGATTCACATTCACTCGCCTCGACCTATCCGCCATCGGCACTCCAGAACGAGTTCCATATGGCGAAGCTTTCTCACTAACGATCCCCTTAGCAAAAGACACGGGTCACAAACCCATGGAGGCACGCGCCCGTTATGGTAATGATGATTGGGTTCAAGCAGCACGCGTCAAAGATACTTACACTTTTCATTTTGCCGGGCAGCGAGCAATGGATACCGTCACCGTCGAAGCTCACGACGCCCGCCACGAACTCCCCTTCGAGCCTGTTATGAGGCCAGAGACAGAGGGCATAGAAGCCAGGGTGGAATTACCCGATTATCTCCAACGCAGCGACAGCACTTCAGACCTTCGCTCAGGCTACATTAGTCTCTTGGAGGGAAGCTCCATGTCTATCGAGACAACCACAACCAGAAAACTCCTATCTGCCAGCGCCGAGTTAGTCACGCTTCCACAGCACGAGCAAACACAGCCTACAACTCCATCCATCGAAGATTCGACGGCCAGTGAACCAACGAACAAAACAATTAGCAAAACCGTCAAACTAGAGATCGAGGGCAAAACACTCACCAGTGAGCCCTTTGCTGTGGCTAAGCAGGCCATGATACTCACAGTTGATTGGCGTGACATTTATAAACTCAGCGCTGCCACTCCATTCCAAATCCGCATCGAACCAGTGCAAGACCAGGCCCCGTCAAGCTACCTAAACGAAATTGAGAGACAACATATCATGCTCGAGGAGGAGACCATCGAATTTAAAATTGTCGCAGAAGATGATTTTGGACTCAAAGCATGTGGCATCTCATGGGAAGGTTCCTTCAGCAAACCAACCACTGGAAGCCCAGCCAGTGGAGAACTCACCGTCACAGCTGGCAACCCGACAAAAACAAACATCACCAGCCCGTTCTCATTTTCTCCAGCTAATCTCTCAATCAAACCTCAGAAAATCTCTCTCCGCTCATGGACAGAGGATTACAAGCCAGGGCGCGGTCGCGTATACTCTGAACCAACAACTCTTTATGTCCTCAGTCGTACCGAACACGCCCAAGTGCTAAAAAATAGATTTGATAGCGCTATCGGGCAACTCGAAGACGTTGCTCGACAAGAGCAAAACCTCAACGATGAGAACTTGCGAACTGAGCGCGATATGGGTGAAGACCTACAGAGCGAATCATCGAGAGAAAAACTCAAACGCCAACAAGACAGCGAGGCTGCCAATCAAGAGCGCATGGAAGAAATCAGCAAACGTGTCGAAGAAATTTTCAAAGATGCGGTAAGAAATGGTGAAATTGAAAAAGAATCCCTCAAAAAAATGTCTGATGCACTGCAGAGCATGAAAGAGCTATCTCAACAAGACTTACCACAAATTGGAAAAAAGCTAGAAGATGCTCAAGACCGACGCAATACGAACAACAAATCTAAAAAGGATCTAAAGGAAGCTATCGAACAACAAAACGAGGCAATCAAGAAGATGCAAAAAGCCATCAAAGATGCCAAGGAGGCCAACCAAATGTTCGAGGCTGGCACTTTCGTAAACAGACTGAAAAAAGCAGCCCGCACCCAAGACAGCATCGCCAATGGCATCATTGGCATCATTGATACTATTATTGGCAGTTCCTTCGATGATCTTGACCCCGTAGAGCAACGCTCCATCAGAAAGTCACATACGCAACAGCGCGAAAACGCAATCGATATCAAGTGGATACAAGAAGATCTATCAAACTACTACTCAAGGACGCAGAATCCGGAGCACAAAGAACTGTATAATATTATTCAGAAATCAATGGCCGATGCTGAGCTCATAGAGCTCGCTAAACGTATCAGCGCAAATCTATCTTTTGCTTCGATTAGCCAATCCAAGTATTGGGCACAAGAAATAAGAAAATGGGTCAAACACCTTGAGGGAGATAAAAACAACAGTGGCGGTGGCGCAGGCGGTGGTGGGGGCGGATCTCAGGAAGAACAAGATTTCGAATTCATGCTCAAGGTCATGCGCATGATTCAACAGGAACAAAACATCCGTGGTCGCACTCGCGCCCTTGAAGATCTCCGACGGTCTCTGCAAAAACCTCCCCCTAAGACACAGTCATGAAAATCATAACAAATACGATTCTTTACATAGCAATCACGAGCATCACCTGCTTTGCGTCTGATCAAAACACAGTCGAAAAACTCAGGCAACATGGTGAGAAATCTCAATTATTGTCTCTCGAGCAAGACGAGCTCTCGGCAGACGTTCAAGACCTCATCGACGAGCAAACCGATTCAGAAGTCATAAAAATGCTCAGAGAAATAGAGCTTGTGATGGCTGATGCCACCGACCTCCTCGATCAAAAAAATACGGGCGGTGCCACAATCGCCACGGAAACTGAGGTGATTGAGAAAATTTTTGAAGCTGCCAAGAAAAAGCAACAGAATCAAAAAAAAGATGGCGGATGACAAAACAGCCAAAAAAGCATGGGTTCCATGCTAGATATGCTTAAAAACATGATGGACGGTGGCAAAGATGTTGGCGAGGGACAGCAACCAGAGCAGCAAAATGGCACACAAAAAGGCAAAGAGGGCCAACAGCCCGGCCAAAGCGGCAAGGGCGGCTCGCAAAAAGGCGACATAGGCGATCCCGACAACACGGCAGAAAACTCTGAGCGCAGAGTTCCCCGGAACTCAGGCACAGCAGGAAGCTCTGTGCCTAGAGAATTCCAGCCAGCAATGGAAGCCTACAACCGTGGCGCCATTCAAAAAACAACCCGGCCCTCTCCTCCAATTCAAAACAAATAGGCTAGCTAAGCACGCCTATACAATATGAGAAGCCGCTAAATGACCGCCCTCTCCTGCTCCACTAAGAATGACAAATAGACCAAAACAACAATGCTCCTATTGGCTAAGCTACATGATTTTTGCTCTCGTGTTTGCCCACTCATCTCCAATTGCCAAAGGGCAAGGATTCCCAAGAGAGACCAACGACTCAGTACCTGCTGAGGTAGATAACATTTACCAACGTGGCTTAAGCTACCTGGCTAAGACACAATCCCAAGACGGCACCTGGTCATCGGGGGCGGCAGCCAGCACAGGCGCTCGCCCAGGAGCGGTCGCGTTCTGCATTCTCGCATTTTTGGCTCATGGGGATGACCCAAATCACGGACCATACGCAGACAATATTCGAAAATCACTTGCTTACCTCATCAGAAAAAATCAAGAACGACCCGATGGCTACATGGGACCTCAGATGTATGACCATGGCTTCGCTACTCTGGCACTAGCCGAATGCTATGGCATGGTAGATGACAAGCGGATTGCGCCTGCCTTAAACAAATGTGTCGCTCTCATACTCAAGGCCCAAAAAAACAATCCGCGCAATGGCTGGCGCTACAACCCAGAAGCCAAGGATGCCGACAGCACCGTTTCCGGTTGCCAGCTGGTTGCACTCTTGGCTGCGCGCAATGCTGGCATTCCAGTTCCGGACGAGGCCATCGATAAAGGCCTAGGGTATATGAAAACTTGCCGTGGCTCGGCTGGCGCTTATGGATATATATCAAAAGGCCATAATCGTGTTACGCTTACGGCCATAGGCTCACTGTGCTATTCACTAGCTAAAAAAAAGGACGATGCCGGTTATACGCGAACAACAGAGCACCTTATTAAAAACATCAAAAGCCAAGGGGATCGGTGGCCTTTTTATTACCGCTACTACATGGCCCAAGCCCTCTTCCAGGCTGACGATGCTACATGGGAGAAGTGGAACAAAGACAATACGCGCCTTCTCTCAAGCATTCAATTACCTGACGGATCGTTTGCAGGAAATTATGGCAACGCATACAGCACAGCTGCTGCCTGTCTCTCTCTGGCCCTAAATTACCGTTTTCTTCCCATTTACGAAAAATAAAGTCCCGCCCAAGCTAACCTTGTAAACCTTCAGAATGAAAACCTTCATGAAAAAAATAATATCCGTAAGCCAATTACTTACGGCTGTTTTATTGATCGGTCCTGCCTTGGGAGACACGCTGGAAACTCACAATGGCAACATCATCACCGGAAAAATTCAATCCTTTGACCGAGAGATCATCACTATCCAATCACCCTTATCGGATCAACCAATCTCACTCAAAGCATCTTCCCTGAAAAATCTCGTCACTACGCTCCCGAACAACCCCTCCCCCAATCACTCTGAAATCTTAACACTTAGTAATGGTGACCAGTTAGCTTGCAAAATTCTTTCCTCAGACACAAACAATATCAATATCACTACATGGTATGCAGGCGACATGGCAATAGCCCGGCCCAATGTAGCTTCAATTCGCTTTGGTATCATTGCCGAGAATATGATCTTCACAGGCAATGAACCTCCTGAAAAGTGGAATCATATGAGTGGCCAATGGACAATGACTGATCGCCATCACTACCGAGGAACTGGTCATCTTGCCCAGTCCATCTCACTTCCAGAGAAGGCACGGTTTCATTACGACCTTCAGTGGCAGGATTCACCTAACTTCGCTTTTCGATTTTTTGCTGAAACCCACTCCGCAAATAGTAAACAAAACACCTACGAGCTCATCTTCAATTCTGAGGGCATGGAAATCAGGCGACATCTCAAAGACAAAGATGGTCCCTCTCGCATCGCAAGCCTGAACACCCCACAAATTGAATCGATTCAAAAAAAGAAAAAAGCGCTCAATATCGATCTTCGAATCGATAAAAATGAGGGGCTCATATCACTGTACCTCGACTCTAACTTCATGGGTACATGGCACGATCCGCTTGGATCCACGAAAGGTGATTACGTCATATTCAACAACCGCAACCAACAGGCAGAGAATTGCACTATAGGAAACATAGTCATCAGCTCGCTCAGCGGCGACGTGACACCAAGATTTTATGATGCAAATGCCACGAGCACTGAAACCGATATCCTGACAGACAATGAAGGTGAGTGTATTCCCGGTGAATTCCTAAGTATTGAGACCGGCGATGCCGGCCAAAGAGTTGTTTGCATGAAACGGTCAGAATCACAAAGTGTTGATCAAATCCCCGAACACAGAGTTAGTAATCTCTCATTCAAGAAAAACGAAATGGAGAAACCACAAGCCAAGCAACATTACACGCTAACACTCAAAAGCGACGGCAAACTTCATGTCAACCAGGCAGAAATATCAAGCTCGGAAGTAAGCGTAATACATCCTATTTTAGGGCCACTTCATCTATCTCGTAACGCACTCAAATCGATAAGCCGATCGGCAGATTCTTCCCCGGATACTGAATTACCCAAATATGCTCAAGTAACTTTGTTAAATGGCGACAAGCTGTCCGGCAATTTTCAATCAACCCAAGATCAGCAAATATCTATCAGTGCCCCCTACTTTAATGAACCAGCAATTTTCCAAACCTCTCAGATTTTATCTATTCAGATGGATAAAAAAGATCCCGTCCAAGAAGCGAAAACCTTTACTCGAGTGCAATTCCACCACCGCAACAGGGAAGCCAACGGCGACACCATTATAGGTGATCTGCATGAGCTCAATAAAGACAACATCAAAATCAATACCAGATACGGAAAAACACTCACACTGAAGAGGTCAATGATTCAATCCCTCGACATTATTAGTGGGCAACAAGGCCAGTATTATGGGCCCAATAGCCGGCAAGAATGGGAAACGTCGGCCACCAAGCCCATGGAAAAAGCTGCATCATGGCGATATAGCAACGGGAGCCTTCTATGCAACGGAGATGCGGTAGGAAGCATCGGCAAAGAAGTCAACTTGCGCGACAAATCTCATGTAAGCTTTGATATTTTATGGGAAAAATATTTAGGTCTTACACTACAACTCTATTCCTCTGACCCCAAAAGCTCTAGTTCAAGTAGCTGCTACCAATTTGAGTTCGACAAGTTTGCCATAACAATGATGACACAGACTAAGGGGCGGGCTGATGGTCACCGACGCCAGAGGTTCGCTGCCAATGTAAAACCCAAACTTGGAAAATCACACTTCGATATCTACATCAACCGCGAAACGGGCACTGCCAACATCCACCTCGATGACCAACATGTCGGCATCTTACAATCGCCTCACCCTGACGCACAAAACCTAGGAACAGCATTATCTTTCGTTTCTAAAAGTGCGAGACCCGCCGCAATTTCCAATATTAGCATTTCGCCTTGGCATGGTCTCAAACCTGGCAACCTTGAAGCTAACGGTAAGGGCAGTGAAACCAAAGACAAGTCCCCCCACAATATCGTCCTCATTAACGGTGACCAGATTCCATGCAAGGTCGGTATTATCGAGAATGCATTGATGAGACTCAACACAGAGCATACACCTATCAATATCCCTATCGAAAAAATCAAATCAATCAATTGGGAGGATAAACGCGAAGAGCCTAAAAAATACCGAGAAGACGTGCGTGCGTGGTTTCATACAGGAGGTTTCATAACACTCAAACTCGCATCTATTAAAGATGATAAACTAAGCGGCTACAGCCAAACCACAGGAGATACGACGCTAGACACGGAGGCGTTTGCAAGAATCGATTTTAACATTTACAATGCTGAGGCCGATGAACTTCGTGCAGAGTATATCTCTCAGTAGGAAAATCATAAGCTTGTTTCGGCTTATAATCACTTGATTGTTTATTAACTATCTCTGAAGCTCCCTCTGTGACACATCACCTTATTCTCGGTACAGCCGGACACATCGACCATGGCAAATCATCTTTGATTCATTGCCTCACTGGATCTGATCCCGACCGTCTACCCGAGGAAAAGGCCCGCGGAGTGACCATCGAGCTCGGTTTTGCTCACCTATCACTGAGTGATGTATCAGCAACTTACGAAATAGGAGTCGTTGATGTGCCAGGACATGCTGATTTTGTAAACAACATGGTTGCTGGTGTTGGCGCATTGGATGTTGCACTTTTCATCATCGCCGCTGACGACGGCTGGATGCCTCAGTCAGAGGAACACCTGCATATCCTCAACTACCTGGGCATCTCAAACATCATCATTGCACTCACTAAATCTGACCTTTGTGAAGATGTGCCCTTCAGCATAGAAATGCTTCGCGACGAACTTCAAGACACCTCTATTGCAGAAGCTCCAATTATCCCTGTCTCTTCAGTCACAGGTGACGGCATCGACGAGCTCAAGCTAACGATCAGCCAACACTTACAATCCTACCAAGGTCAACAAGACCACCTCAAACCTCGCCTAGCTATTGATCGCATATTTTCTCCAAAAGGAACAGGCACAGTAGTCACTGGAACTCTCACAGGCGGCAGCGTTCGCATCGGTGATTCCATGATCGCACAACCCTTGGGCACCCCTGCAAAGATTCGATATATTCAAAACCACAATCAATCTCTAAAACAAGCTCTTCCTGGAATGCGTACCGCGCTCAACCTCCCAGATCTTTCCATTGACGCTCCGGGTAAGCCTGGAGCCAAGCGCGGCCTCACACTCACCACAGAGGATTGCGGCATTCCGAGCAACACACTAGACATCCATCTAGAACGTCTTGCACGACCTATCCCAGGAATCAAACCACGAGCCATCAAGCATATGGAAACAGTCGTGATTCACCATGGCTCTGCTCGATGCAGAGCACGCATCATCCTTCATGATCGCAAACACCTGAATCCCGGAGAAGATTGCCTAGCACAACTGCGAATGGAAAATGAGCTTTTCGTATTTAGCGGCGACCGCATCGTTTTAAGAGACGGCTCCCAGCAAAGCACACTTGCAGGTGCTACCGTACTAGATGCTCAACCGACTCGGCAAGGTTTCCGCACAGAAGCACGAGCAGCCTTCCTCAGAGAAAGGGCTTCACAGCCTAATAACCCCGCAGTTTATATTCGCACGTCATTGGTACGCGATAAAGTGTTGAATGCCGCAAGTGTATTAGGCAATCATCCATTCCACCCTGACACCATTCAGCAATCCTGTGAACAACTTGTCGCAGAGGGAAGTATCACACGCCACCAAGATCTTCTTATTCACAGCAAGTGGTGGAAAAACCAGCAGGGCGAAGCCGAGAAATCCATTCGCAATTGGCACAAACAGCATCCTGATCTTCCCTGCATGCCATCAGACGATCTATGCAAAGCAGTCGGAACCCCTGCCAATGTCGCTGATTTACTCATTACTACTCTTGCAAAAAAAGGCTACCAGATCACAGGGCAAGGCATCGCTCATCAGAACCATCGACTCACGCTACCAGATGATGTCAAAAAGATAGCCGACACCATCGTCGCTAAGCTCAACCTTAGCGGGCTCAACCCACCTAACAAATCAGACCTAATCAACACACCAGCGGAGGATCAGGCTGTCAAATTCCTGATTCGGTCAGGACAAATTGTTGAGCTCGATGCTAAAATTGTGATCACGGTAAGCACCCTCGATGCTGCCACCAAAAAAGTAAAAGAGTTCATCTCACAGCATGGAAAAGCGACGGCTAGCGATCTTCGCCAGCATCTAGAATCAACCCGTAAAATCGTCATGCCTTTACTTGAGCACCTAGATACTCTCGGAGTCACCCAAAGAAATGACAACTTCCGCACATTGAAGATGTGAAAAATCACAAATAATCTTTTACTCACCTTGGATCACAAGGCTCAAGGTGCGGTTATGGGCTGATCGCCTGTGTTCAAAAAGGAAAACCCCCTGCCATGTACCCAACGTCATCCTACCATGGACGACGGGTATGACCTCACTTGTGCGAGTTAGAGCCATTCTTATGTGAGAAGGCATATCGTCTGGGCCTTCATAGGTATGAATAAAATAGGGCGTATCCTCTGGCACAAGGTGGTCAAAAAACGCTTCTAAATCAGTCCTCGCAGACGGGTCCGCGTTTTCCATGATAACCAGACTCGCACTGGTATGCTGGACAAAGACCGTGACGGTCCCTGTTTCTATGCCCGCATTGGCGACAGCCTGAGCTACTTGGGTCGTGACCTCATAAGTCCCCTTCCCCTGTGTTCGAATAGTCAACTCCTCCGAATAGGCGCTCACAGCATCAATCAATTACGATATCATCAGCCATCCAATCAGCGATTGGAAACTTCATATCAAGATCCTTCAGTGTATCCACGATAATGCGAGCGACGACGAGATTACGATACCACTTACGATCTGCCGGCACAACATACCATGGTGCAGATTCAGTTGATGTTCTTGCTATTAAATCTTCGTATACCTCCTGAAAATCATCCCATCGTGCCCGGTCCTTCAGGTCATCAGGATTAAATTTCCAATGCTTACCCACATTATCTAAACGAGCCTGCAATCTTTCCTTTTGCTCATCTTTAGATATGTGCAAAAAGATTTTAACAATTGTCGTGCCTTCATCAGCAAGCATCCGCTCAAAATCGACAATGTGCTGATAACGGGGCTTCCAAACAGACTTGGGGAAAATATTTTTAACTCTCACTGCAAGTATATCCTCATAGTGGCTTCGGTTAAACACAACGATTTGGCCATTGCGGGGCACCTTAGA
>JAQXBQ010000211.1 GCA_029252325.1 Akkermansiaceae bacterium | reverse complement strand
CCAAGCCCTAGATAATCATCCCCTTGCCAGTAAGCTAGGTTGTGACGAGATTCCTTGCCTTGTTGTGCATAATTAGAGGTTTCGTAGTGGAGGAATCCAACATCGCCTAGTTTTTGGTCTGCGAGTGTGAACATGTCGGCATTGATGTCCTGATCTTCATGGTGTCGAAGCTTGTCAAAAAACGGAGTGTCTTCTTCATATGTGAGGTTGTAAGCTGAGATATGATCTGGCTTAAGTTCAATGGCTTTATCTAATGTATCTCCCCAGTGGTTGACGCTTTGACCGGGAATAGAAAACATCAGGTCGATGTTGATCTCGTCTAAGCCGGCTTGTCGCAGGATCTGCACAGACTCAGCGGCTTGATCTGGGTTGTGCTCTCTGCCCAGTGTTTTCAATACTGAACTTTCAAAAGACTGGATGCCCAGTGAAATACGATCGACCCCTAGGTCTTTGAAGAGTTCGGCTTTACTGAGGCCAAAGGTTGCGGGGTTTGCTTCAAACGTGATATGAGTGTCGCTTAGTGGAAGAGCTTTCTGCAGGCCTGTGAAGAGCTCGGTGAGGTGGCTTGGTGAGAGCATCGAGGGAGTGCCTCCACCCAGGTAAAGTGTGCTGATCTCGGTAAGCTGGTGGTCATCTGAAGCCCTATGAGCTTCATCGATAATAGCCTTGATGAAGGCTTGTTGATCAGTCCCCCCTGGAGTGTGCTTATAGAAGGAGCAGTAAGGGCAAATCCGGTGGCAGAAAGGAATATGAACGTAGACAATCATGAACGAAATCTTAAATTCGAGACATGAAAGATTCTAAATCGTCATAGCTGAGAAGCCACCATCAATAGTGATTTCAGTACCCGTAATGAATGCGCCTGCCTGATTGGAGGCTAGCATGAGGGTGGCGCCTGTTAGCTCGTCAGCCGTGCCAAAGCGCGACATAGGTGTATGACGAAGAATTTCTAGGGCTCGTGTTTCATCACCTTTTTGTGAAGCTTCTGCGGAGGGGAAGAAGCCGGGGACAAGGGTGTTTACGCGAATATCATGCTCTGCCCAGTCGCGAGCTAGGTTCCTGGTAAGGTTGTGGACCGCAGCCTTTGAGGCGGCATAGCCGTAAACTCCAGAGACAGGCATGTTTCCTGCCATCGATCCCATATTGATAATGCTGCAAGGCTCGTGGTGATCGACAAAAAATTGACCGAAGATCTGGCAGGCAAGAAAAACGCTTTTGAAGTTTATATCGATAAGTGCATCCAGTTCTTCCTCAGTAATTTCGAGGAACGGAGTTGCCGAGCCAAGCCCCGCGCCGTTGACGAGGATATCGACTTTCCCAGACCGTAGCAGGACCGCGGTGAGGAGGTCGTCGATGTCTTGCCGTTTGCTGACATCGGCTTTGTGAAACCACGATTTGCCACCAAAAGCGTCAATAGCAGCTAGTTTATCAATCGCATTCTCTGGGTTGCGACCCACTAGGATAACTTCAGCGCCGGCACGTGCTAATGCGACGCCCATGGTGCCGCAGAGATTACCCGTGCCGCCTATGACGACAGCAACTTGGCCTGAAAGGTCGAATAAAGATGAGTTGGAGTCCACAGAGTAAGGGGGGGTAGAGTTGCTAAATCTTAATCTCAATCATGGCATTCGCCTTGAGGCGTTCTATCCAGCGGTCGTTTTTGTCTTTGTTTTTGCGACTGCGGACGCGAGATTCCATGCGATTTTTCACTTTGCTAAGCGGTGGGGTGGGGCCGAAGTGTTTTTTGTCGAGTCTGACGATGGTGTAACCTCGGGTGTCTTCGAGAGGTCCGAGGATTTCGCCCGTGGGAGTTTCCATGAGGATGGCAGCAAATGCGGGGGAGAGGTCGGTGCGTTTCGTTTTACCTACTTTGCCACCATCTTCAGCATAAGAATCGACAGAGTATTCTTTGGCTAGTCCGGCGAATTCTTCACCTTTTTTGAGGCGAGCGACAATGTCTTCGGCAAGATTAAGCTGAGCTTGAGGGGTAACTAGCGGGTCAGATGAGTCGGTTTTTGAAATGTAGATCTTGTGATACTCAAGGGCGTCACCAGTGATGTCACGTATTTTTGATTTGTGCTCGTTGTATTCAGCTGCGATCTCTCGTGGCATGGGCGGTGTTGCATTTTTGAACTGCTGAGAACGCATGGCTTGCACGATCAGCTTTTTCTCGGTTTCGCGACGATGTTGGGCAGGTGTAACTCCTGCCTGACGCAGTGCTTTGTTGAATTCTGATCTATTATTGTTGTAAAGCGTTCTTATTTGGCGATCGATTTCTTGGTCGATTGCATAGGGTGGGAATTGGCGGTCTCCCGTGCGAACTCTGAACTCGGAGAGAATCAACTCACGCTCAATGAGGTTATCGAGAATTTCATTGCGAGCCTTGCCAATGAGTTGATTGTATTGAGGACCTTTGCGTGGCATCGATGCATTCAGTTGCTGTCGGTAAGGTGTGAGGTGATAGTTTAATTCATTCTTCGTAATGACCCGTCCGTTCACTTTTGCGGCGATACCGGTTACTTCACGGGCACTAGCGTGAGTGCTTGCTAGAGCTATGCCAATGAGGGGCACTAGACTAAAATTTAATAATGTTTTAAAGGTGGTCATGGGATGGAAATGATATGAGTCAGTATGATGTGATCATGTTAGTTGAGTATCTATGAAATGTTCGGATACTAAGTGCCCTAATTCATAACCCATTATGATCTACGGCAAAGCTAAATATTAGGCTATCTGTGTTCTAGCGTATGATTCTTAGATCATTCCTAGACTCGTGGTAATACTCGTGCGCTAAATGGTTCGAAGCATGTTGATTGCTTCTTTTATTTTCAGCGTTGGTTGTGTGGCATCAAGTCGTGGAAAACGTTTGCCCGCTAAAAAAATATAGTTGCCGTTCCTCGTAAGCATTAGCCGCTGATCTCGAATTTCGATACTACTAATATTTGCCGTGGCCGCGACGAGCTTAAGCTCCGTCGCCAGTAGAAGGTTACTTGCTGGTTCTGGAGCTTTGCCGAAACGATCTTGCCACCGAGTGCGCAGGGCCTTGAGTTCTTTTAGTGAGACCAGTTCGGCGAGTTCTTTGTAAGCTGATATGCGTAGTCTAGCCTCAGGCATGTAGCTTGCGGGAAGATATGCTCCAAGAGTTTCGCCAGAATCCAGACTCAGCTCTAGCTCGTTAAAGGAGAGGAAGTCGGCACGTAGAGTAACATCGACACGGGTGGAGGATCGACCCGTGCTCAGCTGGTCGATGGACTGACGTAGCAGCTGGCAATACAGGTCGAAACCAACAGCGGCGATATGGCCGGATTGCTTGGTTCCGAGCAAGTTGCCTGCACCCCGTATTTCAAGATCTCGCATGGCGATTTTAAAGCCCGATCCAAGGGCTGTGTATTGCTGAATTGCATTAATACGCTTGCGTGCATCGCCATTAATGAGGTCACGAGGCAATAGCAATATTGCATACGCTTGGCCTCCAGCGCGACCGACGCGACCACGAAGCTGGTAGAGGTCAGCTAAGCCAAAGCGGTCAGCCCGATCAATGATGATGGTGTTGGCATTGGGTATATCAATGCCGCTCTCTATAATGGTTGTAGCAAGAAGGATGTCTGCTTTTCCTTGCACAAATGTGCGCATTACTACTTCTAACTCATCTTTTTCCATTTGGCCGTGGCCAACGACACAGCTGGCCTCAGGAACAAGCTGGTTGAGCATGGATTTCATCTGGTCGATGCTTTGGACTCGATTGTGCAGGAAAAATATTTGTCCTCCTCGTTTGAGCTCTCTTCTTATTGAGTCACGAATAATACGCTCATCATAACCATGAATGGAGGTGTTAATGGGGACCTTCCCAGGGAGGGGGGTATCAATAGTGGACATATCACGCGCGCCCATGAGTGAGAGGTAGAGGGTCCGAGGTATGGGGGTTGCCGAGAGAGTGAGGACATCAATATTGGCAAACATTTCCTTAAAACGCTCTTTGTGTTTAACGCCAAAGCGTTGCTCCTCATCGACCACCGCAATACCAAGGTCTTTGTAAGCAACGTCCTTAGAAATTAATCGGTGAGTGCCAATTACGATATCGACTGATCCGTCTTTTAAGCCTTCTAGGGTCTTTCTTACTTCGCTGGCTTTGCGGAAACGATTGAGAAGTTCAATGCGCAATGGGTAATCGCTCATACGCTCTCTGAAGGTGCGCCAATGCTGCTCGGCAAGCACGGTGGTCGGCACGAGAATGGCCGCTTGCTTACCTCCTGTTACGGCCTTGAAAACGGCCCGTATGGCAACTTCTGTTTTGCCAAAACCAACATCGCCACAGATCAACCTGTCCATGGGTTTGTCTGATTCCATGTCTGTTTTTGCGTCCTCAATAGCGTCCCTTTGCCCGGTAGTTAGGGTGTGATGAAATGAGTTTTCAAACTCCCACATCCAGCGTGTATCCGGAGGGTGAGCATAGCCATGCATAGTTTGCCGCTGCGCTTGTATCTGGAGTAGCTTGGCAGCATAATCGAGGATCGATTTTTCTGCTGATTTACGAGCCTTGCTCCATGAGGTCGAGCCTAGTTTTGTGAGCTCTGGCTCCTTGCCTCCCAGTCCGACATACTTGGATAAGAGATGAGACTGGTCGAGAGGTACACTAAGGGTGCTGCCGCCATGGTAGCCGATATATATTTCCTCGTGCCCTTCTTCATTGGTTTCAATACCAGCATATTTGCCGATACCATATTCAGCGTGAACAACCAGATCCCCCATGTGAATATCCTCAAGTGCTGTCTGGGCACGTGCTCTACGTTGGTGGTCGAGGTGGTTTGTTTTTCTGCGGCTCTGAGGTGTTTGATATCTACCGAATAATTCAGCGGAAGAAATGAAGGCCAGCTTGGAGCTGGGCACTGTGAACCCTTGGATAAGCTCGCCGAAGAGTGCGGTGATTTCTTTGGAGCTAAAAAAGTCTTCATGAACAAGCTCTGTGAAGCGTTCCTTTTCACCAACATTAGAAAAAGTAATAAAGATATTCCACTCGTCAGCTCTCCAGTCTGCAATTTGTTGGAAAAAGCGATGGCGGCGAGTTTCATTGAGGATGAAGTCACCTGCATCAAATGTGCCAAGTGGGCTGCCTGCACATAAAGGGGTGTCAGCTAAGTCACCATCGTTTTTTATGATAGCGTCGTAGTGGTCTGGCAGATGATCCCCGGCAGCGATGACGCGGTCGCCTCGTTGTATGTAGTCCGCGATGGTTGATGATTGACCTGTATTAGAGAGGCTGAGCTGGGCTTCTTTAACGCGCTGGGTGGATATCTGTGAATCGATGTCGAACTTGCGGAGGGATTCGATTTCAGTGTCAAAAAATTCTATCCTAAGTGGTGCCGAGGCATGCCAGGAGTAAATATCGATAATGCCACCTCGACGAGCGAGCTGGCCGTGAGCATGCACCTGGCTGACTTTGTCATAGCCTTTACTGATAATGTCCTGCTCAAAAGCCTCAGGGTCGTGATGGTCACCAATGGCAAGTTTAAATGCAGCATCTTGAAGGCTGGACATCGCAGGTGCAGCATCTGCAAGTGAATCGGGTGAGAGTATCAGTATTTCTGGTTTTTTGCCTATTGGTGGGGTGCAAAGATGATTTAAGACGGCCAAGCGTGCGGCAAGAGTCTCGGGGGCGGTGTTGACGCCTTGTTCATCGTCTGCGGGTAATTCAGGTAGGGTTTGGATGCTGACTTTCCATAATTCCAGTTCTGCGGCCATACGGTCTCGTACCCGTGGATTTGGGTGAGTGAGCCATATTCTGCTGGTTTTATTGGCTTCTTTAAGGCTGTGGCATGCGAGTGCGGCAACGAAAGAATAGGCAGATTCGTCTACATTTTGAAACTCCGTCGGTAGCGATTTTTCAAGTGGCTGTACAAGTGTATCCAGCCGTTTCTTGAATGAAGCGGAACGCATGGCTTCTTTGATTCCCACTACCTCTTTATGCCGAGAAGGAATTTCCGAATCTTTGTCTGGAGTCGTTTTTGACACCGCTGTGATGGTATACTGCTGGGTTTGTCCAAGGGCAAGTAGCATGATGCAATCAGTGAAAATTATTCATCTATCCAAAATAGTTGAAATGGGCACTTTCGTAGCTGAGTATTGTAGGCTACACATACATTATGCGAAAATGGTCAGCAATAGTGTCTCAAGCTCTAGCGCTTGCTGGCATTACTTTGATACTTTGCTGCTGCTCCTCAACAAATACTTCCTCAGCATACAATGACGATCAGTCAAGAAAAGGGGCGTCGTATGGGACTTCTGCATCATTGAAAGGCCAGCCCGTTTCAACCACCCGGAGCAAGAGCGCATCAAGCCTCTACAGAGAGGTCAACGTCAGGCAGGACTTAATACCCAAGGGGCGACATGCACGGAAATACCATCGAAGTATGCAGCCGCGCTATATTACTATCCATAGCACGCAGAATTTTTCTCGGGGTGCCGATGCATTGCGACATTCAGAGGCATTGAGAAACGGAAAGCTTCGTGCGCGCAAGATCCGTGGATTTAACCGCATCGGTTATTTGGTCTGGCATTTTACCGTTGATGAGGATCGTGCCGTGCAGCATTTGCCAACGAACGAGCAAGGTGAGCATGCCGACTTTGGGGGTCCAGGAAATCGATACTCAATTGGGGTCGAAATGTGTGAAAACAAAGGCAACAGCAGGTCTGCTACGATCGAACGCACTGCCAAGCTAACGGCTTACTTGATGCAAAAGCACAAGATCTCGCTTCGCAAGGTAGTGCCTCACTATCATTGGAAGCGGCGTGGCCTCAGTCAACCGCACAAGAACTGCCCTCACTACCTGCTCG
Organism: Akkermansiaceae bacterium; assembly: GCA_029252325.1. Taxonomy (GTDB): domain Bacteria; phylum Verrucomicrobiota; class Verrucomicrobiia; order Verrucomicrobiales; family Akkermansiaceae; genus Oceaniferula. Next base: position 1,542 of record JAQXBQ010000211.1, on the reverse strand, counting down.
ATAACGGCCGTCCTGGGGCTAAGTGGGAATGGTTTTTGGCTAAGGTGAACAAATACTATCAGTCTATTGGGGGCTCCAATCCTCTCCCCGTAGGTCCCTCCATTAATAGTTACGGTCAAATTGTTAACGCGCCAGCGATTCCTTATCCCACCGCGGAAAGATCATACCAGCCACCTTCTAAGCGCTACCATACAGTCAAAAAAGGGGATACTTTATCGGCTCTGTCACGTCGATATGATGTTTCTGTATCTTCAATTCAACGGGCGAACGGCTTGCGCAGTAGTGTGATTGTCTTAGGGAAAAAGCTACGCATCCCGAACTCCTGATATTTTTACCCCTTGATTATCTCGTTTCCCTATGTCCGACGTTTGGTATCAATGTGATCGCTGCACCGCCTGTTGTAAATGGCCGGGCGACGTAAGGGTGGACGATGGTGAGATCGAGAAAATTGCCAGTTTTCTTGGTATGGAGACCCAGATCTTTATCGAGAAGTATACCCGCTTGAGAACCAATCGAACTGGCCTTTCGCTTATCGAAAAAAAGAATCACGAATGCATCATGCTCGATGGCGAGTCTTGTCGTATTAATCCTGTCAAGCCCGAGCAATGCCGTGGATTTCCCAACAAGTGGAATTTCCCGGGCTGGCAGCAGGTCTGTCAGGCAAAGGCGATCCCTATGCAGCGAGCTAAAGAGATGGGATTGGTGGAGTGAGTTGCTACCGGAGGATTTGTTGAATGCTCCGAAGCCTGATCGGCGTCTCTACGCTCGTCGACGGTGGAGACTGATACCAAGGAAGCCGGCGATAAGCAGCAATGCGCTGGATGGCTCGGGGACGGAGGCAAGTACCAGAGTGGTATTGTAGCCAAGATCTTCAAAAGAGCCCAAGGTGGTGTCGCTGATGTAGCTTCCAGAGTTAAGCCATCCAGACATCAGCATTAAGTTCATGTCTAGCCCGTCGCTGACTCGGGTAATTCCGGTGGTGCCACCACCGTCACCCTCGTTCCAGTGCCCGTTTGCGGTTCCTCCACCACCGCCGAGCTCAACTGGTACATAAGTAGCTGATTCTTGACCGACAAATTCTTGTTGGTAGGCTGCCAAGCCAGTGGCTCCGGTGTATTGGCCAGTTCCGTCAACGTAAAGTTCCTGGAATCCGGGGAAGCCGACACCGGATGAGCTCCAGAGCGTTCCAATGCCAATGACGTGTGCCATTTCGTGTAGTATGACAGTTTCCCAGGTGCCGGCAGTTACAAGAGCTTCAACATCAGAGGAATCGAAACTCATAGCGCCTGAATCCGCATACAAATAGGATCCTCCTATGGTCGAAATGCCAGTTGACGGACCAGCAGAGCCAAGCGTGCCACCGGGACCATCTATGTTTGGGTTATCAGCACTGATGGTTAAAATAGTCCCGAATGCAACGGGATCTTTGTAACTGGTAATTAGACTCTCCCAGGTTGCCTCTGCGTTGGTGAATGCAGCTTGCTGAGTAGGGGTGAAAGTGCTCGAGCCAAAGTCGATAACAATATCAAACACAGTAACTGC
>JAQXBQ010000202.1 GCA_029252325.1 Akkermansiaceae bacterium | reverse complement strand
ATGAAGCATCGGCAGCACTCCACTCTGGGCTCATCATCACCATTGATTACGGCTACCACGCAGAAGAGTATTACCATCCAAGTCGTAAGTGCGGCACGCTACAAACGTATTTTCGGCATCAGAAGTCCGACAACCCTCTGGAAAGACCAGGCGAGCTCGATATTACCTGCCATATCAATTTTACTGACCTCACCCAGGAATTAACAACGGCCGGCTTTACGAAACCGACTTTATCAACTCAAGCAAGCTACCTGACATTACACGCAAGAGAATGGCTGGTAGACATTGAAGCTCGATTCGACGAGCTCGAGCAAGCACCGGCTTTACTTCGCCAGTTTCAAACGCTCACTCATCCGGCAATGCTGGGCACCAAGTTCATGGTCCTCGAGATGATCAAATAATCTAAATTAATGATCAACCTGCTGTTATGACGATAAATACTTTCGCTATGCTTTGACAATTGCCGGCTCTGAGATTACACGCGCGGCATGGCGAAAAAACGTATTCTCGTATCAGACCCTATTTCAGACAAGGGTGTTGAACTTTTGAGCAATCATCCAGATCTGGAAGTGGATGTAAACACAGGCCTGAGCCCAGAGGATCTCATCAAGATTATTCCTGATTACCACGGCTTAATTATTCGTTCGCAAACAAAAGTCACATCCGACGTGCTTGCTGCTGCCTCAGAGCTCAAAGCTGTCGGCCGTGCTGGCGTTGGAGTCGATAACGTTGACCGGGATGCGGCTACCAATCACGGGGTCATCGTTATGAATACCCCAACGGGTAACACCATCTCTACCGCTGAGCTTGCATTCACCCTTATGCTCTCTGCCGCACGTAATATAGGCCCTGCACACGCCGAGGTCCTTCAGGGCAACTTCAAAGCTGCTCGTAAAGCCTACGCAGGTATCGAATTAAATGAGAAACGCCTCGCCGTAATCGGCATGGGACGCATCGGTGCAGAGTTCGCCAAACGCGCCCAAGCATTCGGCATGCAAGTCGTTGCCTACGATCCCTTCCTTACACAGACCAGAGCCGACCAACTAAAAGTAGAGCTAGCAGTCAGCCCTGATGAAGCTCTTAAAGGAGCTGATGTCGTAACCCTTCACGTTCCATTGACAGATGAAACACACCACATCATCAATGCCGACCGACTTGCGCTCATGAACAAGGGTGCACTCGTCGTTAACTGTGCTCGAGGAGGTCTTATCGATGAGCCTGCGCTTAAAGCTGCTGTCGATGCTGGTCATATTGCTGGGTGCGGACTTGACGTCTTCGAGGACGAGCCCCCATCTTCCGACCACATTCTCTTCGGCCAAGAAAAACATATCGCCTTCACTCCCCATCTGGGTGCTTCCACTAATGAAGCACAGGAAAACGTCGGCATTCAGGTAGCAGAACAATTACGCGATTTCCTCACCACTGGTGAAATTCGTAACGCAATTAACATGCCCTCTCTCGACGCAGGTGCACTCAAAGAAATTGGGCACTATTTGGATCTGGCTAATTCACTTGGCAAATTCCTAGCCAAGCTCGGCCCAGCGAACCCCGACTCGTTACGTGTTTCTTATCATGGCGAAATTGCAGAAAAAGATACCGCGCTGATTTCCCGCACTGCACTTACAGGATATCTCGAAGCTGCTCGCTCCGAGGGCCAAGTCAACATCGTTAATTCCCCTGCCGTCGCTCACGACATGGGCTTAGAATTGATCGATTCAGTAATTAACGCCAAAACTGAATACAATGAGCTCATCGTGGCAGAACTTACCAAGGATGGCCAAAAATTCCGCGTCTCGGGCACTATTATCGGAAAATCCCCACGAATTGTTGAAATCGACCGCCTCTTCGTCGACACTAATATCAAAGGCAACTTCCTCATTGTCCGCAACGATGACCGCCCTGGTATAGTCGGCCTTGTAGGCAGTTCACTGGGTGAAGCTGGACTCAATATTGCCAACCTTTCCCTGGCCCGCAACAAAACGGAAGGCGACGCACTCAACATCATTGAATTGGACACTGCTCCAGGAGCTGAAATCATCCAGTCCTTAAGTGCAGCTCCGGGAATATTGTCGGTGATCGCTATAGAAATCTAGAAATACCCCTCATTTTCGCGGAAATAGACTTTACACGCCATCGAATCTGAGTATTTTGCGCCTCTCAAAGTTAGCTGAGAAGTATCGTTGGTTCACCACATTCTACTCACTGACAAATAGCAAGGTTCACACACAGATACTGAATCACAGTCTATAAGCCATCAACCTCTAGCTCTGTAACCCATTTCCATTATGAAAGTTCTCTCATCTCTCTTATCCATGAAGAAGCGTCACGAAGACTGTCAAGTCGTGAAACGCAAAGGCACACTCTACGTCATCTGCAAGAGCAACCCTAAGTTCAAAGCGCGTCAAGGTGCAACGAAGGGCACTCGTCTCAGCAAAAAGGGCGTCAAGTAAGCGCAGCAGCGTCTAGGTCTTACAAATTTACACCTCACTCCGTTTTTTCGGGGTGAGGTTTTTTATTGGGTCACTCCTCCTGTGCCAATGTATCTCGTGCAGCAACCCTCTTCTTGGCAACAATGACAAACAGCGCCCACAGAAGTCCTGTGGCCACCACCCCAAGCAATGCATAGATCCACCATGGAATTGGGATATGCGTCACTATCGACAAGTTGATCGGCGTATTCCTACAATCAGCTAACTGATGACTCCAAGTGAGCGTTCTACCATCATTCGAGACCTCATGGGCATTACTAGATTCAGCAGCATGGGGAAGATACATCGTATAGCGGAATGCTGAGTCACCAAGCATCGATGCCCCACTTGACCCAAGATACTCGTCCAAAAGTGAAGACAAATGAATCTCACGATTCAAATGAACCTTGAGCCCCTCCCTGTTGACCAAAATGCGGCCAACGATCGCATGCAGAATCTTGTCCCCTTTAGTCATCTCCACAGCAGGATCATGCTCAGACAAAGAGCCCTCTAAAGTGCTGACATCGTCTGTTTCGATCTCAAGCATGATGACGCGATCTCCATTATGCTTTTCAACCTTATTGGTTAGCAACTTGAGGTTTTTTACACCCCCAACTTCAGCCTCAATACTAGCTCGCAGATCTTGAGCATCCTCGGCCGACAAGAGCATACTTGGCACCCGATAGGTTGCCACCACTCGCGCGCTACCATCTTTATTGAGGAAAATCTCCTCCTCACCCTCGATGCAGCTACACAACAGCAGCGACATAAGGCCTAAGAAAACGACACAGAACAATTTCATTGATGTCATATGCTGAACGAAACTGCTACCTCTGCAAATATTAAAAAAGCGCAGTCAATCAAACCATTCATACTTCGATAGGCTCGAGATGCTTGTGAAAACCATCTGTTCTATAGACGCTCTAATTCGCAGCTGTGTGCTGAAAACCCAGCACCGAAAGCACACATCCAAGCATGATCAACATCAGCATTATCCTGCTCAAGAAATTGCTCTAATGCTACCAACACGCTGGGGCTGCTCAAGTTACCGTAATCACGCATTACCCCACGAGCCAGACTCAGCTCTCCAGCTGGTAAGGCCTGCTCTAATGCTTCAATCACATCTCGCCCGCCACCATGGGTTATCCAAGCTTGAGGCTCCTGCTTACGCTTTTCATAGAGTTTATTGACCGTTGAGGCAGCCAACTGAGGCACACTCCGGTCCAATTGATTCCTCAACCTGCCGTTCGCATTCGTAAACCTAATCTTTTCTCGTTCCTCGGGGATATGCAGGCTGCAAAAATCGCTCACCTTCCATCCCCCTCCACTACCAACCCAGACGGCAGCTGCCGCGCCATCGCCGAACAGACAAGTAGATATTAAGACCCCAAAATCATCCTCAACGTAGAAGGCAGCGGAACACACCTCCACGGCAACCGTAATGACCACTGCATTGGGATTACGAGCTAACACCCCGTCAGCAGCACGAAGCAGAGGAACAGCCGCACCACAACCTAGCCCTGTCATGTCTTGCAAAAAAACATCAGCACGCAAACCCAACCTCTCTGCCAGATGACTACTCACTCCGGGACAAAGGTAACCCGTGCATGAAGAGACAAAAACTGCATCTATCTCGTCAAGGCGATGACCACTTTTCGCTATCGCGTTTTGGATCGCTACAGCCGCAAGATCTGGGGCCTCTTTCTCATAAGCTTCGTTAAGCTCCTGCGCTCCACGACTCCATGCTTGATCAAGTGAATCCAAGGCAAAGTGGCGCTTTTCTATGCCACTATCTCCGGTTAGCACCTTTTCGATAACCATCTGAGAGCGCCCCTTCAAGCCCTGCCAGAAATCAGCAGCCCGCATGGCATCTAAACATTGCTTCTGAGTGAAGCTATTCATCGGAAATGCTGTTCCTACTGCTGATAAATTCATCGTGATCGTAATTGCTTAAATAAAAAACCAAAAGGTAACAGCCCACTGAGCGCAGACCACCTGAGTAAGCTACGACCAGCACCATTAAAAAGCAAGGGATGTAAACCACCAGCTAATCTCATCCGCTTACCGAAATATTCATCGCAACTCGACGAGTAACCAGAGCAGGCATCTAGCCAGCTCAGCTCTTCCCTTGAAAACTTTTCTAACCATGGAGATGCCAGCCATGATGATTCGATTGCCATACTCATTCCGTTACCAGTGAACGGTGGTATCAAAAGGCTAGCGTCACCGACACAGAAAGCCCCAGAGCTTTGCTGCGCACCCAGAGAAAATCCCGCTGTCGCTGAAAACGAGCTCTCATCAATATCCCACTGACAAAATTTCTCGTGCAGCTGATCGAGCCCATTCGCTTTCAAGTAGCTGGCCAGTATGTTTTTTTTGTCCACATTCTTGTTGATTCTAAACAGGCCGCAGCAATTCACGCGACCATCCTCAATACCGGACAAACCGAGATATCCGCGTCTACCTACATGCATCTCAAGCCCTTCAATACTGACGTTCTTGGCATGAACCTTGAGGCCAATCCACTTACCACCACGCTTGCGCTTGCCGGCTGCCCACACTCGACCATCGCCATCTTCACTACCTGCTCGCGTTCCTGTTATCAATTCACCACCAGCCGATTGAAACAATTCGGCAAGATCGGCATCCATACAATAACGGGACAAACCAATAGCCTCTTCTGGAAGTTCATCTTTCAACACCAGATCATCTCCTATCCACCATTCTAGGCGACGATGACGCCTAGCATCCGTAAAAATCTCCCCAATGCCTACGTCATCCAGAACTTGGCTGCTTACACCACATACAAACTCGCCGCAAACTTTGTGCCTTGGGTAATTCCCCGACTCTAAAATCCTCACAGGAACGCCACGCTTGCACAACGAAATCCCCAGACTCAAACCGCTCAACCCTCCCCCTATAATCTCAATCTTTCTCATTTCACTCCCATAGTTCTTATTCCACCAAAGACACCTCTATGCTGTGACCATTGCCATTTGCCACCAATCAAACCAGCGACCTCAGTATTTCTAAAACCAGCACGAATACTCACTGTCATATCGTGTTGAGTGACATCATTCACGAAGGGGAACAAACAACGACTCATCATCATGCTCAAAGCCCCCCGGTGAGGTTCAGCAGCCAACACACCACGTGCTTGGTGCATCATAACACCTAGATCCTTCAATTCGGATGAACTCAAATGATGTAAAAATAAATTTGCGATGACCACAGTATCATCACCATAGCTATCGTAGTCGAGGACATCACCCTGCCACCATTTGACCCGCTGGTTCAGCCCACGAGGCCGATCAATCAGATCAACGCAAACCACCTCTACATTGGGCAACTCCTCAGTAATTTCAGCGGCCAGAATCCCATCACCAGCACCTAGTTCAACCACTCGCTTCAGCCCATCGATCTTCTGCAACTCTGAGAGAATCCACGACTCCCCCCGCATGAACCAATTCACCAATCTTAAATCTCGCCGGCTACGTATGGCCCGAGGGTCCTTAGCATCAAGCTCATCAAGTATTTCAGCTTCTACCACGCGCTTCACTGCACACACTATCCATGAACAATAGCGATAAGCAAGGCGCCATCCTCTGTGAGCACGTCATCATTATTAACCAATATCCACCATCAGCAACAACACGTCGCAAGCAAGCCAGCAAAGCACAGAAACACCACCCACAAACAGCCTAGCTGTGCCGCATTGCCCTTGCCACTGAGTCACCTATGTGGCAGGAATCTGGCGATGAATAATCCATGGCACAACAAGATCTCAGAGCAGTTTTTCAAGAAACCGTTTGATCAAATTGACTGGCATCAATGCCTTGCTGTCGATGGTTCCCTGCTGTTGGTTGCTTTTGCCGCCGCCATCCTGTCCTATTGGGTCGTTCGCAAGCTCGTATTCGGCGCCATCTCAAAGCTTGTGCTCAAAACTGAGTCGGACTGGGATGACGAGCTACTCAACAGCCGCTTATTCAAATGGCTATCATTGTTAATGCCCGCAGTGATCATTCTTATAGCCGCTCCCCACGCCATCATAACACACCACGATGGCGTTCCCATTTTCTCATCCTTCATTCAAATCACAGCGAAGATCTCAATTGTGGTTCTCTCTTTCCTCGCTATCAGCTCACTACTCAATATTCTTGAGCGTATTTACAGTGGCTTTGAAGTATCCCGTGAACTCCCCGTAAAGAGCTTTTTCCAAGTTATCAAAATCATTCTGGTTCTGGCCGCCATCATTCTTATTGTTTCCACTTTGATTGGCAAATCTCCTGTCCTCATCTTCTCCGGACTGGGAGCAATGACGGCCATCATCATGCTGATCTTCAAAGATAGCATCCTCGGCCTGGTAGCCGGCATCCAATTGTCAGCCAATCGAATGGTAGCTCGTGGGGACTGGATCGAAATGCCTAAATTCGGAGCAGATGGCGAAGTGCTCGAGGTTGCACTCACGACCGTCAAAATACGTAACTGGGATAAAACCATCACCACCATTCCAACCTACGCGCTCATATCTGACAGCTTCAAAAACTGGCGAGGAATGGCTAACTCAGGCGTGCGCCGCATTAAGCGCTCTGTCAGCCTCGATATGTCGAGTGTAGCATTCCTTGATGAGCAATCACTTGATCGATTGCGGAAGATCTCACTTCTCAAATCTTACCTCACCGGGAAAGAAGAGGAAATTCAGACATGGAATACCCAACATGCCGATTCTGCCAACCCGATTAATGCTCGCTCGCTAACCAACATTGGCACCTTCCGCGCTTACATAAGAGAGTATCTCAAAAACCACCCTAAAATATCAGAAAAGGAAACATTGCTCGTTCGTCAACTTCAACCGTCCGAGAACGGCATCCCTGTCGAAATCTATGTCTTCACAACAGATAATCGCTGGGCATATTTCGAAGACATCCAATCCGACATCTTTGATCACTTTTTATCTGTCCTGCCCGAATTTGGTTTGCGCGCTTTCCAAGCTCCCTCAGATCATTCATTCCAATCCATGACCAAGTCTCACTAAAACGATGAAATTATTTGATACTCTCACCCGTGACAAACGCGAACTGTCCCCGATTGACGGCAAAACCTTTCGTTTTTACTGCTGTGGCCCGACCGTTTATGGCCCGGCACATATTGGCAACTTTCGCACCTTTGTGATGCACGACGTTTTTCGTCGGGTATTAGAAACCAGCGGCATGGCAACACTCCATGTTCGAAATATCACTGACGTAGATGATAAGACCATCCGGGACTCTCAAGCTGCAGGCAAGTCTCTGAGAGATTTCACCGCTTACTGGCTGGAGAAATTCCATACTGACTGCAACGCCCTCAACTGCCTTCCACCACACATAGAACCCAGTGCGATCGAGCATATTGACCAACAGATCGCCATGATCGAGCAACTTGTCACCAACGGCAATGCCTATGCATCAGATGACGGCTCTGTTTATTTCAAGGTATCCTCTTTTCCCGAATACGGAAAGCTATCGCATTTGGATACACGCGAGCTCGATTTGGGCAAAACTCAGAATCAGCGGGCTGATGCTGACGAGTATGAGAAAGACTCCATCGCCGACTTTGTTTTATGGAAATCACGTAAAAAAGAGGATGGGGATAATTACTGGGCATCTCCTTGGGGTGAAGGCCGGCCTGGCTGGCATCTTGAATGTTCAGCCATGATCAAGGAATACTTGGGGAATGATTT
>JAQXBQ010000197.1 GCA_029252325.1 Akkermansiaceae bacterium | reverse complement strand
AAGATCAGCATGATTGTTGATCGCCCATGGAGTCGCTCGAACCAAGAGATGGTTGAGCGATTGAGCGTATCGCTTGATCAAGGTCTCAGTGAGCGAGAGGCCCGGCAGCGCCTGCTCTTGTATGGGCCGAATCATTTGCAAATCAGTTCTGGGCGTGGTTGGGGTTCCATTTTGATGGCCCAGTTTAAGAACCTGCTAGTGCTGTTGCTTCTTACCGCCGCAGTGTTGGCATTCGCCTTTCACGATTGGGTGGAGGGGATTGCTATCTGCGTGGTGCTTATACTCAATGGTGCGATTGGTTTCTTTACTGAGTTTGGTGCGGTTCGAACCATGGAATCGTTACGCAAGTTTAACAAGACGTGGGCAACGGTCAGGCGTGATGGTAAGGCAAAGAAGATATTTGCTGAGGATCTTGTGCTGGGTGATGTTGTTCTTCTGGAGGCGGGTGATATCGTAGCTGCTGATATGCGGATTCTTACCTGCTCGCGGTTGCAAGTTGATGAGTCCGCGCTCACCGGTGAGTCGTTGCCAGTGAGTAAGAATGAGGAAGCTGTCAGTGAAGATGCGATTTTGGCTGAGCGCAGCAGCATGCTTTACAAAGGGACCTCACTGACGCGTGGTTCGAGTGTGGCGGTGGTAGTCGCTACCGGATTGAAAACAGAGTTTGGCATTATTTCCTCTCTGGTCATGACGACACATGATGACGAAACTCCTCTTGAGAAGCGCCTGGCAAGACTGAGTCGTAAGCTCATTGTTGTGACCTTAGCAATCACGGCATTTACTCTCGCTGCAGGATTGTTGAGGGGTAGGGATCTTTATCTTATGATTGAGACATCTATTGCGCTAGCAGTGGCTGCAATTCCCGAGGGACTTCCCATTATCGCTACCTTGGCGCTTGCACGCGGTATGTGGCGGATGGCTCGCAGTAATGCGTTAATTAATAAACTCTCTGCGGTTGAAACCTTGGGAGCAACCAACATTATTTGTACAGATAAGACAGGAACGCTAACCGAAAATAGAATGGTATTGGTGTCTGTATTAAGCGCAGCTGGTTCTGATGATTTTAGAACACACGAAGACCCTCTTCCATTGAGCAGGGAGCTACTGCAAGTGGGAGTGTTATGCAATAATGCTGAGCTTGCTGATGCCCAAAAGTCACTAAGTAATGTGGGTGACGGGGTAGGAGATCCCATGGAGCTGGCACTCTTGGTTGCAGGGGTGAAGCGTGACCTGTATAAGAAGTCACTGCAGCAAAAGTACCCCCGTCATCATGAAGTTGCATTTGATTCAGAAGTAAAAATGATGGCGACTATCCATCACCTCACGGAGGGTGATGGTGATTTTCTAGTAGCAGTAAAGGGTGCTGCATAGCCTGTTTTAGAGGTGTGCAGTCGATTTCAAGACGAGGCGGATGTGTCGGTAATGAGCGATGAGCTTAGGGAGTATTGGCTTAGCCGAAATCAAGAGCTCGCGGCGGAGGGTTTTAGAGTCCTCGCGATAGCAAGAAAGACTGCATGTCAGTCTGACGAAGCGCCTTATCAAGGGCTCGTTTTTTTAGGTTTGGTTTGTGTAATGGATCCAGCACGGGCAGATATTCCTGCCGCAATTAAGTCGTGCCAAGATGCTGGTATTAGGGTGGTGATGGTTACTGGTGACCAGGCAGGGACGGCATTACACGTTGCCAAAAATACAGGGATTTGTCCCAAAGGAAGTGATCAGTGTGTGGCTCTTGGTCGTGAGATCGATGAGTTGCAAAAGCAGCACCGGTTAAATGACATGTTAGCTGTGACGGTGTTCTCCAGGGTGACTCCAAAGAATAAACTCGATATCATCCAGATGCATCAGGATGATGGGGCCGTAGTTGCTATGACGGGCGATGGGGTCAATGACGCTCCAGCCTTGAAAAAAGCTGATATAGGAATAGCGATGGGTATCCGAGGAACGGAGGTCGCTCGGGAAACTGCTGACATGGTGTTACGTGATGATGCTTTCGTGTCTATTGTGTCAGCAGTCGAACAGGGTAGGGTGATTTTTAATAATATCCGCAAGTTTGTTGTTTACTTGATGTCATGCAATCTCAGTGAGGTATTGGTCATCGGTATAGCTTCGATGACGGGAGCACCGCTGCCGTTGTTGCCACTGCAGATCTTGTTTCTTAACATGGTTACCGATGTGTTTCCGGCACTAGCTCTGGGAGCGAGCAAGGGGCATGCGGACGTTATGAGTCATCCGCCGAGATCGATTCATGATCCTATCATCGGCAGGCAACAGTGGCAGATGATTGGGTTTTATAGCATTTTGATCACCTCGGTAGTGCTTGGGTCTTTTGTCGTGGCACGGGTGTGGCTTGGCATGAGCGACGGACAGGCAGTCACTGTCGCATTTCTCGTGATCGCTGTGGCGCAGCTGTTGCATGTGTTCAATATGGCTGAGTCTGGAAGTAGAGCGTTCGATAATGAGATTACACGCAATCCCTATGTATGGTTTGCAGTAGCCTTTTGTGGCTTGATATTAGCCGCTGCCATGTGTGCTCCGGGATTGGGCTCTGTGCTCTCATTAGAACCTATCGATGGGCGTGGATGGCTACTCGTGGCCTGTGCCTCCTTGGTGCCACTGATTCTCGGGCGAGCGCATGCTGCGTACAGAGCACTGAAATAAGAAAAAATGGTGCAGGAAGAGGGACTTGAACCCCCGACCGCCTCGGTGTAAACGAGATGCTCTACCAACTGAGCTATTCCTGCACTTTGTGGGACGAAAAAATGTCCGCTAATGAACGATGTCTCGGAAGACGCGCGTTACTTGGCTGAAATTAGCGTTTCATGCAATCACTTTTTTCAAGGATATGCTTTTTTATTCTGCTGGAGTATGAGGTTCAAAAGTAGTGGTGCGCTCATGGGCACGGGCTTTGGCTGATTTTCGGGCACGGTTTTGTAGCTGCTCCTGCATGCGGAATTTCTTTTGCCCTTTTTTCTTAATTATCCTTCGTGATGATCCATTTTCGAGGATTTCATGAGCGTTACAATTATCTTTGAACGCCGCGTCGAGGATTATTTGTAGGCGTTTGCGGCAGTTTTTGTCTTCAATAGGAATCATCAACTCGACGCGCTTGTCGAGGTTACGTGTCATCCAGTCTGCCGAGGAAATGAAGAGTAGTGGGCTACCGCCATGGTGGAACGAGAAGATACGGGCGTGTTCAAGATAGCGGTCGATTACTGATACCACCTGTATGTTGTTTGCTTCTCTGCGCCCTCTGCCGCCTGTGGAGGTTTTTAGGCAACAGATGCCGCGGATGTTGAGTTTGATGGTGACACCGTCCTTTGATGCCTTGTAGAGAGCATTGATAATTTCCTCGTCTTGTAGGGAATTCACTTTAGCGGTGATGGAGGCAGGTTCACCATTTTTTGCTCGTTTGCCTTCTGCTGCGATTAGCTCAAGTAAACGGGGTTTCATGTGGGTCGGCGCTGGGACAAGTTTGCGAAAGCGGGTAAGCTTTGATCGACCTGTGACGGCATTGAAAAATAAGGAGGCATCAGCTCCGTAGGCAGGGCGAGAGGTAAGATAGGAAATGTCAGTATAGAGGCGTGCGGTAGACTCGTTGTAGTTGCCTGTGCCAAGGTGGGTGTAACGTTTCAGTTGGCCATCTTCGTTTCGAATGACAAGGCAGATTTTGGCGTGGGTCTTGAGCCCTTTTACACCGTAGACAATCTGCACCCCTGCGCGTTGAAGCTCATCAGCACGTATGAGATTACGCGCTTCATCAAAGCGAGCCTTGAGCTCTATGAGAACTGTCACTTGTTTGCCGTTATTGGCAGCTCGAATAAGGGCGTCGATGATGCGTGATTCTGATGCTGTGCGATAAAGAACCTGTTTGATCGCTATCGTTGATGGGTCGTTGGCGGCCTCCTCTACAAAGCGCAACACGGGCTCGAAGCTTTCGTAAGGGTGGTTGAGAAGGACGTCGTGGTCAGCGAGTGTGTCGAAAATAGATTTCCCTGGATCAATACAAGATGATGGTTGCGGCTCCCATGATTCGTCGCGCAGATGGTCGTAGCCGGGGCTGAAGGCTAGACCCATGAAGTCGGCGAGAGCGAGTGGGCCATCGATGATGTATGTTTCTGCAGATCCAGCACCGGTGACTTCGCGGATTAAGGCTTTTAGTTGGCGAGGTCCTTTGGTGGGTATTTCTAGCCTAACCGTATTACTTGTTTTTCGAGCTGCTAGCACTTCTTCCATTTCTCCAGCAAGGTCGATAGCGTCCTCTTCTTGAACTGCGATATCGCCATTACGAGTGATTCTGAAAGGCATTACTGCGCGTAGTTTCTCATCAGGGAAAAGCTCTTCAGCAAATATGGAAATGACATCTTCGATCAGGATGATGTTTGAGTCGGTGGCTGAATTGCTTGTATCTGCCGCGGGTAATTGCACGGCGCGATTGATGCCATCAGGGATTGGGATAAATATATTGCGCTTCGCATTGTCTGTGAGGCTCTCCAACTCACAGGCAAGGATGATGCGCATAGCTGGCAACGATGCGGTATCGGTCTCCTCGCTGTATGCAAGGGGAGTGAGTAGTGGGAAGATTGAATCTTCAAAACGACTTGCGAGAGCTTCATGCTGGCTGGGGGTTATATCTGAGCTGCTCAATAGATTGAGCCCTTCCTTCTGAAGGGCTGGTAGTAGCTCATTGTTGAGTAGGTCGTATTGATCCTGGATCATTTTTTTTGACCGAGTTCGAATAGCATTCAACTGCTGTGATGGGGTTAGGCCTGAGATACCTCGCTTGCGTGAGCCACTTGATAACATTAGATGTAAGCCTCCGACTCGAACTTGAAAAAACTCGTCTAGATTAGATGCTGTAATAGCAAGGAATTTGAGGCGTTCTAGTAATGGTAAGGAATCACTGCAGCCTTCATCTAAGACTCGTTGATTGAACTCCAGCCAGGATAATTCTCGATTGATAAATGACATGGTTAAAATAGTGGGGGCGGTTAGTTGCCTTCATGTAGAGTTACGCCTAGCCCATATATATCTCTGAAGAGGTTGGCTTTCGATCGCATCGCCATACGCTCAACAGAAGCGTCAGTGATTCCTTTGAGTGTGATGTTGAGTTTTTGCTTGCTGATGTTGACGTCGATCTCCCCGACACGTGATGTGTGGCTGTGGTCAAGTGCGTCTGCAATTCTGAGGATGGCGGCAAGTTTTGAGACTCGCATTCGATCATCTGCCGGAAGGTCGCGATAACCGGCATGGTTAGGCTTCGGACCCGATCTACGGTGATAGCGTGCCAGCAATGAGACGATGACGAGGTCGCGATGCCCCAAGCCAAAAATCTCACTATTGAGGATGATGTAATGTGAGTGCTTGTGATGAGCTTGCGGGCTGATGAAGTTGCCGCATTCATGCACGATGGCAGCACATTGTAATAGTAGTGAGTAGTGGTCATCCAGTTCGTGAAGGGCAGCTGTGGATTCGAACAATAACTGACTGAGTCGAGTGACTTGGGTTGAGTGTGATCTATGAACCTTGTATCTTCGAGCCAAGCTGATCGCTGAGCGCAGTACTTCTTTTTGAAATCCGTCTGTGAGTGAAAACGATGTAGGGATATCCAACAATAAGCCGCGCTCATAATCGCTGCCGGGTAGGCGGATAGTTTCAAGCTCTAGGGTTTCAGCAATGGCGAGATTGATTTCAAGGGCTGGAATGATTGCTTGCGCGCTGTTGTAATCGAGTTGGTATTTTTTGACGCGCATTTCCTCACTCATCGAAGTGATTTTTTTTGCCATTTCAGCGAGAACGTTATAGCTGCTTTTGGTCTTTCCGGGTTTGGCTAGCACGTGTGCGAGGTGCTGAATTTCGTATCCTATGATCACTAGTTCTTGGATTTCAGCATCACGATAATCATGATTGATTTGGTTGATTTGGCTTCGGATGTGCTCGCGCGTTACTTTTGTCGTGCTGACGCTGCCGTCTTCGTCATCTTGGCTTTTTTGAATAGCCTCTCCTGTGCGATAAACGCCTAAACGGTAATTGCTGTAATCGGATATTCTTCCATTTTTGAAGAGCAGGGCACGCGTGTTTCCGGGGCCGACGTGAACGACCAATGTAGTGCGTTTGTTCATCGAAGGAGTATCCTTGAGCCGTCTGCGTGTTTTTAGGTAAATTAAGCGAGTCATTTCACCCTCGTCGAGGGTGTCGACATCTAAACCGCAGCCAATGCGGATCCTGTTGAGGAATGCATCTTGGTTTGTGGCCTCTGCCAGAACATTGGTAACAACGGCACGAATGGGGGTGTCTTCTGTGGCGCCGAGCTCAAGCAGGGTCTCGCGGTAACCGTTGAGTATTTTGACGCAGCGCTCAATAGTGGATCGCCTGACAACGCCGCGCTGGTAGATGTCGTGAGCCAGAGGTATCGACTGTTCTAGGAAGTCTCCTGGTGAATTTTCAGAATCTGAATTGGCTTCAACAATCAGTAACGAGATAGAACTTGCCCCGATATGGATGGATGCTTGCAGGGATGGTGCAGGGGTCATGTGTTCTTCGCTTCTTTTGTTTATGTGGGCATGCAACTCATGCTGCTCGGTTGCATTGTGATCAAGTGCGCGTCAAAAGTCTTGCGTAAAATCGCTACAATAATGATGCTTTGTGGAAACTGGAACTGGGCGCCGTGTTTATGGCAACCACAGCTGAGAACCTCGATATGAATGGCAGAAGATAAGGGGGTGCTTGTGAAATAAAGACATATTAAGCTTGAATTTATAGGGTAATAATGATTTGAGTCTGCCCGCACTTGTGTCTTACGCGTTAATTGTGAATGACAAATTTTTTAACCAATCATTAATCATTCCCGATCTGACTATGGACGACTCAAACATCATTCCGTTTGACCAATCTGAGTCTAAGCCTCGATTCTCCCCAAATTCTATGAAAAGCAACCTCGTTGTACAAGCCTCTGAGATCATTGAAGATCCACAAATTCTCGTTAACGTTTTATCTAAGCGTGTTGCACAGCTCAACCAGGGGCGTTCACCTCTTATTGATACAGTGCCTAGCATGGGGGCTGCTGATATTGCCTTAACTGAAATCATCGAAGGTAAGGTGGTCCTTTCTGAATCAAAGGAAGATTAAATTCTTCCAGTAGCAAGGTCTTGGAGGCAGTGGTTCTCGGCTTTGCACGTATGTGTATCTATGAGCGCCGACATTGCAAGTAACCGCAAGGCGCGCCGCGACTACCACATCTCCGACACTTACGAGTGCGGCATTGAGCTGAAAGGCACTGAGGTGAAGTCGATACGGGCTGGCAAAGTCAACATTGCCGATGGCTATGCTCGGATAGAGGGAGGGCAAGTTTTTCTCTACGGGTGTCACATCCAACCGTGGCAAACTGCCGGTGAATGGTTTCAACATGGGGTGACGAGGTCAAGGCGTCTGTTGCTTCACAAAAAAGAGATCATCAGACTCAATGAGGTGACATCTCAGAAAGGCTGCACTTTGCCATGCTTGAGAATGTATTGGAAAGGCGGACGAGTGAAAGTTGAGATTGGAGTGGGTAAAGGCAAAAGTCACTCTGACCAAAGGCAAGATTTGAAGAAACGCACAGAGATGCGTGAGGTAGAGCGGGAAATTTCTCGATTTAATCGTCGTTAGAAGTCTGCAGATGTTTGATCTACGTCAATTTGCAGCCCTCGCTCCTGATTGGTATGAGCGATTGCATTACCATAGTGAGTTGAACTCGACCAATGACGAAGCGCGAAGCTTGGCCGAGGCTGGTGCAAAGCATGGGACCCTTGTCTTGTGTGATCATCAGACAGCGGGTAGGGGGCGTAGAGGTGCTAGTTGGATTTGTGAGCCTGGTGATGGGTTGCTTTTTTCTATAGTGATCAGGCCGACCTTCGCTCAGGCAAACTGGAGCCGTATCGCGCTTGCTGCTGGTATTGGAGTAGTTGAAGCTCTCAATGATAAGTGGGCTATTGGCGCGCAGGTGAAGTGGCCTAATGACATTTATATTCAAAATAAGAAATGTGCGGGCATCTTGACTGAGGCACGGGAGGATTTTGTTGTTGTTGGTATTGGCATGAATGTGATGAGTGCGCCCACACCTGCACAAGGGGGTGCCAGAATAGATGCTGTGGCTGTTGCTGATATGGTTTCTGATACAATATCGCGGGAGATGGTTTTAGCTACGCTCTTGAAATCAATACTGAACGAAGTTGACGCCTGTGCTATGGACTTTGGTTTCCAGTTGGAGCGCCTGAAGAAGCACTGTTATTTGACGGGGAAGCGTATAAAGTTTAATGCCAATGAAAAAAATTTCAGAGGGCTTGTGTGTGGCGTGGGGTCGGACGGAGCCTTGCTTGTTGAGGTGGATGGAGTGTTGAAGTCTTTTTCTCAGGCTTCTGAGATCTCTCTGAGCTGATGGCCATCATTTTTCTGCTGCTTGGCTTAGACGTTTATGCGTCTGTATCTTCAAGTGGTTCTCCGAGTGCTTTTTTGAGGGCAGGGCCGAGCGGGCTATCGAGTAGTCGGTGCCAGTCATCAAGGCATGTCGTCACGCTTAGTGGCGGTAAATGCTCTACTTCGCGACCCAATTGCTGAGCTTTCGACTCTGAGATAATTAGCCTTGTTTTAGATTGCCCGTCGGCTTCCTCAAATAAATCGGGAGCTTCTGATTTTAGTGCGAGAATATAATGATCGCCTCTATCTGTTGCTCCGATAAGCGTATCTCTCGATGTTTCGCTATGGAATCTAGCAAAGCTAGCATTAATCCAGCGGGCGCCGCACTCAATGCATGTTGGGTCAACGATGGCTATTTCTTGATATCCATCCGAAAAGCCCGCTGAGAAAGCTCGTTTCAGTCTCTGCGCCATGCTGCCTCCTCCTTGGGCCCGGAAGTCAATCTCCTGTATTTGTAGTTCAGGCGATGATGGGTTTGAGGTGATGTATAAATGTTCAGTTTCGCATGTAGTAGCAGCCATTTGCGGCAGCAGCCAGAACCTGGTCGCGTCGCTAGCTCCATGCGGAGAGTAGCAAAAACGGATGCGGCATTTCTCCAGGCCTTGTAATTGCTTAAGCATCACCTCAACCATTGCCTTGTAGTAGTGGCAGGCCTTTTCAGCCCCGACCTCAGCAGCAAGCTCGGGAAGCACCTCGCCGGGAGTTGGTTCTTCGATAAATACGAGCAGTAGGCGCATACCTCTCTATTTACGGACATGAAAAAAAAACCAAAGACGAAAACGATTAAATAGTGATATCAACATTCGTTAGTTAACTTATGTTGATTATTAAAATCAGAGGAATTTATCTTGCCAGCGGGCATCGATTAAGGGAAGCTCAAGCATCCTACCGTTTCCCCGCGGTCCCTCAAATGAGCTGATAGTATGGCTGCCCCTCGTAATAAATTAAGAAATAAGCAAAACGATCGTAAACCCTGGCCTAATGAAGTGCTTGGGATTTTACTTTGTGGCTTTGGCTTGCTGTTGCTGTTGTCTTTGGTCTCATTTTCGGCGAGTGACCCATCCATTTTTCAATTCATGGGGGGTGTTGGAGATAATAACGAGGATGTTGGTAAGAATTGGATTGGGCCGGTTGGGGCTAATGTCGCCTATATCACGTTTGCTTTACTGGGTGCTGCCTCCTATTTGCTCGCTTTGACGTTAATTTGGATGGGTGCTGCGAAGCTAGTAATGAATGCGAGAGCCCCATGGTATACATGGACAGGTTGTGGGATATTTATATTCAGCGCCGCAGCCTTGCTGTCTGTACAGACGATTTTCTTCACCTATTGGGCGAATGATAGCGGTATTGAGGGCGGTGTTGGTGGCTGGATTGGCTACTGGACGGGCACGCGCTTTTTGGAGGCGCTGTTTAATAAGCCTGGAGCTATTTTGGTTCTTACTTGCGTATACTTGGTCAGCCTCATTTTGCTAACAGGCTTGCACCCTATTACGTTTACCAGTGCGGTATTGAGCTATATTGTCAAATGGATTGCAGGCTTTAAGGAGAGGAGGAAAGCGAAGTCTCAACAAGGTGGTAATGGTTCAGCGCTGAATCAGTTACGCAAAAGGCATGATGAGGTGCTCTCGGAAGAGTCGGCTAGCATCGAGGTGAGGCCGAAGCGATCGCGCAAAGCCGCAAGCAAAAAGAATACAGAGGATGATTCTGCCGATACTGCTCAACCAGAGTTGCCGCTCAAAGAGGTACCCGCGCCGCAGATCATTGATTCTTCACAGCGCAAAAAACACAACGCAGATCTTGCGTTAAAGCCTTTTGAGAAGAAGCAGCCTGAACACACAGGGCTGACAACGGATGAATTTTCCAACTATGAGCTGCCAGGTTATGACCTGCTTGATATTCCTGAGCATGATGAGCCAGAGGAGGAAGCGGACACTGGAGAGCTTGTCGCTATTCAGAAAACGATTATTGATACATTGGGAGCTTTCGGTGTTGAAGTAACAGCGGGTAATATTACCAAAGGGCCGACAATTACGCGATACGAAGTCTACCCGAGTGCCGGCCTGCGGGTGAGCAGGATTACCCAGCTGGAAGCAGATATAGCACGTGCCACTAAAGCGGAGAGAATCAATATATTAGCTCCTGTTCCTGGTTCAGATACTGTTG
>JAQXBQ010000194.1 GCA_029252325.1 Akkermansiaceae bacterium | reverse complement strand
AGAGCCTCGATTATGCTTTTGGGCAAGGCGGAGCGCAACAAGAGTATTCTCATTACTAGTGCCGCACCTGGCGAGGGTAAGACCACTGTGGCATCTGAGCTTGCTGCTTCTTTTGCACTTAATGAGCAGAAGACTATCCTAGTCGATCTTGATTTGAGAAAACCACGGGTTCACACGCTGTTCCCCGATATTAACGAGAGTCTGGGTATATCCGAGGTTCTTTCTGGGCAGGCCGACCTCGCTGTGGTGGTTCAGAGAACAAGTATTCAGGGCTTGCACGTAATATGTGCGGGCACCAAGCCACCTAACCCTTCTGAGCTACTTCAGGAAGATGAGATTGCAGATATTATTTCTAAGCTCTGTGAATACTACGATCGTGTGATCGTTGACACCCCCCCGGTACTTCCTGTGAGTGATACCCGCCTACTGGCACAGCATGTGCAGACTGTTATACTCGTCGTGCGTGCTCTTAAGATTCCAGTTGGCGCAATTATTCGAACCAAGGAACTCCTCGAACAGGCACGGATTCACGTGTCAGGTGTTGTCATCAACGCCATGAAGCGAAAGCACATCGGATCCGGATACTATGGATACCGAGGCTATGGTGAATACGGTGGCTCGGGTGGCTATGGGGGCTACTACGATGACGATGATGAGGATGATAAGAAGTAAATGAAGCCTCAGCTCAGATGTTTCGGTTGCCTTAGAGTATTTTACCGAGATGAGCATTTGTAAGCAGGATTCTGTAAAAAGAATCTGAATAATAATATCAAAACAACCAAACACAATTGGTTTTCAAACGATGGTTTTTCTCAGAGCGAATCTGGGGAATCGACCAAGGGCGGAGGCGTGGCCGCTTCGCGGCCAGTTCTTAGTTCTTTGTTCTTGGTTATTGCATGAAAATTACACGATTTGAGGACATTGATGCATGGAAATTGGGACGCCAGCTCACACAAATGGTTTATGGGGTCACAAGTAAAGGATCATTCAGCCACGATTTCGGACTCAAGGATCAAATCCAAAGAGCCTCGGGTTCAGTGATGCACAATATCGCTGAAGGTTTTGATGGAGGTAGCAATAAAGAGTTCATCAAATTCCTGAGATATTCCCAACGCTCTTGTTCGGAGGTTCAGAGTGAACTCTACGTTGCTCTGGATCAGGACTACATTACTTCCAACCAGTTTCAGCAAATTTACGATCTCGCTGGCCAAGCTCATGCCAAAATCGGTGGGTTCATTGCTTATCTATCAAAGTCAGAAAGGACCAGATAAGCTGTCAGCCAATAGCCGCCTCGCGGCAACCAAAAACAAAGAACTAAGAACCAAGAACAAGGAACATTTCATTCATGAAATTACTAGTAACAGGATCGTCCGGCCTCATTGGGTCTGAAGTATGCGTCCACTTTTCCAAGTTGGGCTGGGAAATTCACGGAGTAGACAATAACCAACGAGCTACTTTCTTCGGTCCTCAAGGTGATACCCGCTGGAACCAAGAGCGACTACAACGTGATTTACCCGGATTCGTCCACCACGAGCTCGATATTCGTGACCGTGAAGGTGTTCTGGCCCTCATCAGCGAGGTTAAACCTGACGCTATTGTGCACACCGCAGCCCAGCCTTCCCATGACCGTGCGGCGGCGATACCTTTTGATGATTTTGATACCAATGCGGTCGGCACTCTCAATCTTTTGGAGGCAAACAGGCAGGTGAATGTGGAAGTGCCTTTTGTTCACA
>JAQXBQ010000006.1 GCA_029252325.1 Akkermansiaceae bacterium | reverse complement strand
ATGATCAGTTTATATCTAATTGGAAGATGGTCAAGATACTGGTTCACGGCCTAGATTTATGGATAGTACATCTAGTGCACCGACAGCTGATAACTTGCGCAATCAGAAGGCGCTCCTATCGTGACTCCATCACAGACTGTAGCTTACGCTGAAAAGCCAGAATATCAGCTTCAGATGGCTGATATCCCTCCACCTCAGGATCAATGCCTAAACGCCCCATTTCATCGACATACCACATACCGCCATTACCATCGGCAAAGGTAACTCGACCACTAGCCATCAGCCCTGGCCGTGCAATATCATCAACACTGACCTTCACATTACCGGCGCCCACAGGAGGCAATACTTCAATATCCTCCTCTGTCAGTTCGCTTTCCTGTATGGCCACATCTTGGGAATCGGGCGATTCAGCTTGTTCGGCCTGCTCTTTATCGGCGGCCTCTTGAGCGAGATTCCTAATTTCCACGCCAAGATCCAGCACTAGAAAACGAGTATCCATATAGCTGAGGCGAAATTCCATTTCTTCCTCCAAACGTTTCTGAATATCGGCTAGTTGGCCACCTTCTGCCGCCCACTGACGAACTTGTGACACCTGCTCGTCGCTAAGTTGTTTTGCATCAAACATTATTAATTACTTTTAAGTCGGCACTTTCCTCGATGCAAGACATTGCAGTAATCAATGCTTCTTTTCTATTCCCCCATTCATTTTGATGTTGGGCTAAAACAAAATTCCTCCCATAATACGGTCGTGCCGGATTCAAAGTCATTCCCTGCAGCTTCTCCTCCACGCGCTTGGGCAGAAATCAACCTTTCTCACCTAGGTCATAATCTATCTGTTGTTAACACTCAACAGCAGGGTAGCGTGATGGCTGTGCTCAAAGCGGGAGCTTATGGCCATGGCATCGAAAAAATAGCAGTAGCACTCGAGGCACTTCCTAACGAGCTGAGCCCAGCCTTCTTTGGTGTTGCGAGCGTAATCGAGGCAAGACGACTTGCTCACGCTGATATCAGGACTCGGATTTACCTCCTCGGGCCCACATGCCCATTCGAGAGAGAGGAAATCGTAGCCTATGGATGGACCCCTTGTATATCGAGCATGGAAGAAGCTGCAGACTTTGATCAAATCGTGGGTCGAGAGCACCACGATAACAAACTTAAAGTTCACCTCACCGTAGACACCGGCATGGGGCGAGGCGGCTTCCTTCCCAGTGATCTAATCAGCCATCAAGAAAAGCTCAATGAGCTTACCCACCTCGACATTGAGGGCATAGGTTCGCACCTTCCATGCGCTGATGAAGACGAAGCATTTACACGAGCCCAATTCGATGAATTTGATGCTTTGGTGGAAACCTTGGGCGCTGATAATTTTCGCTACATTCACCTTTCAAATAGCGCTGGTATTCTAGCTTATCAAAGCCGTTATACTAACCTGCAGCGCCCAGGCTTGATGCTGTATGGCATTTCCCCACTCCCTACCAAACAGGATCAGCTCAAACCCGCTTTGAGCCTTAAATCAAAAGTTTCCCTCGTGCGCAATCTCCCCGCTGGGCAAGGCATCTCCTATGGTCGAGATACAATACTGCAGCATGAAACCCGTGTCGCAACAGTAGGTATTGGATATGGTGATGGCTACCCACGCTCAATGCCGCCGCATCAATCTGATGTTCTCATTAGCGGCAAACGCTGCCCACTCCTAGGGCGTGTCACGATGGATCAAATCATGGTTGATGTCACAAGCTTACCCGATTGTAAAAGCGGCGACGAGGTAGAGCTCTTTGGTGAGAATATTCTCGTCAGTGAAATAGCTCAACTCGCCAATACCATTCCCTGGGCCGTATTGACCGGAATCACCCCCAGAGTGACCCGAATCTATCGCCCGCAGAGTTAATCTCAGGCCATCACCGGCTGGGACTCTAAAGGCCGTCTATCTTGTCGAAGACAGCCTGACTGCCCTCCGCCAGGATTTCGCCGTCTTTATCAACCAGCATATAATAAGGCACAAATCGCTTGGTATATTTCTGCAGTCCCGATTCCACATGCTTGTCAGTAAGAACGTGCACCCATGGAAACTTTTCCTTCTTTGCCCATGCCAAGGCGGCCTCCGGACTACGGTCTAGGCTGAAGTGGACAAACTCGACCTTATCATTATCGGCGATTTTGTTGTTGAATGACTTCACTAACTGTGGAGCCGAAGATCGACAGGGAGGTCACCAGCTAGCGGAGTAATACACGACATAATATTCGGGCGCGTAGGTCATCGTGTGATCGACGAATTCATCATCCTCAAGCACGGATAGCACACCCTTCTTGATTTTGCTGCCAATGACCTGCTTCTCCAGTTCCTCCAAAACTGCCTCCGCCTTGTCTATGGCATCCACTTCTGCCTTGGCCTCCGGCGTCTGACTCTCAAGCCACTCTCGGTCTACTTCGGACAACATGTCAACCTTGAATGAAACCTCACGGATACCCTTGAGCACTTTGACCACACCGGCGGCCTTGTCATAACTCTTTAAGTTACCTTCAAATGTCTTGCTCCCGTCAGCACTTGTCCAGGTTCGCGCCTGCAGCGCAATGAGAGATAATCCTGATGCCGCTAGAAGAATGCATATCGTTTTGTTCATGGTCACTTTGTAGGTTAGTTCAACAAATTAAGTCTTACTACTGATTTATTAGATGAATTCTTTCACCTTTGCTGATTGCGAAAAAGAGAATGGCAAGGCAAAAAGAAAAAATCAAGAAGCTAGGCACATTTAATAAAAAACGGCAAGCCACAGAGTGACTCGCCGTTGTTGAATTTTTACCTTAGCAAGGAAG
>JAQXBQ010000170.1 GCA_029252325.1 Akkermansiaceae bacterium | reverse complement strand
TCCAATCAACAATTTAAATACTATGAAAAGTCAGGCATCTTGCAAGATGTATTCTGATAAATAAGACAATTCCAACAATCGATCATTTTCATTTTCTCTCGAGAGCCACCATTGTGATGTCATCCATTTGCGGCTGGTTACCCGAAAACACAGAAACTTCTCGTCTAATTGATTCCACAACTTTTTCAGCCCCCATGCCAGCCGTCTTGCAAAATACTTGCTCTAACTTGGCTAGGCCAAACTCATCATCATCGTCATTAACCGCCTCACAGACGCCGTCGGTGTAAAGAAGAAGCACGTCGCCATGGTGCATGTCTATTTCAAGATCTTTAGTGACCCGATCAAAGACATCTCCTGAATCGATTCCCAATGCTAAACCTGGGGGCTTTACTGTTTCTGTCTTATCTTTTTCTGATCGATATAAAATAGGAGCATCATGACCAGCCCTCGACATTTTCAGCTTTCCCGTATCATTGTCCAACACGATGTAGATCAAACTTACAAACATGTCTTCTCTTACATCGGGAAAAAGATGCCTATTTACCAGACCCAATGCCTCTGACGGGCTTACTGTTGCTTTAGCCGTTAAACGCAACACACTACGGCACATCGCCATTAAGAGACCAGCAGGAAGACCCTTACCGGTAACATCAGCAATGACGATTCCCGTTCTGTTATCAGGCAAGTCAATGTAATCAAAGTAATCTCCACTAATCATACGCGCAGGGGTGTTACTACCATAAGCTCGGTAGCCAGGTATGTGAGGTTCACCCGATGGAAGCAGAACATTTTGAACTTCTCTGGCAGTTCTTAATTCATCATCAAGCTTTCGCTTCTCAGTAAGCTCTTGATGAATCATTGCATTCCCCATGGCAAAAGCAGACTGCTCTGACACGGACCTGAATACATCATAGTCATTATCGGAAAATGAACCGTTTGCATGATTACGTATCACAGCAACAACACCAATATTTCGACCACCGTATTGCAAAGTTGATAGCATTGCTGATGCATCACCTTGATAAAGGCAAGATGAAGCCGATAGCAAATCGTGCCCCTTCAGGCTCTCAATACGCATACTAGCCTCAGTGGCAATTACCTGCCCAAGCAAACCTTCTTCAGCTCCTGTTCGAGCAAGCATTACATAGCTCATTAATGCCCTCGGGTTTGTTTTCGATTTCTCAATGACTGGTGCTGGCACATTCACCAGTGGCGGACAATTTGCAGAGATAAACTTGGGCACTAGATATGCACGATCCTCGCTCAACAAATAGATCGCCCCAGCATCAGCACCTAAAACCCCCTCAAAGCCTTCCACAATTTCTTTATAAAGTTGAGCAGGAGTGATGTCTCTTTCTATCGCCCCACCAATGTGGTGAAGGAAATCAAACATCCTCATTTCTTCACCTACAATATCATCTTTTTCCTTCCTTATCTTATGAAGGCGTAGCCGCGTCTTACGCCATGCAAATAACGTAATGCCCCATGAAATGAGCAAAACGACCGCCGCAACGTAAGCTAGGTCCAACATTAAAATACTATGAGTAAGGGTGGGTTGTGAAATAAATGCCGGGCAAGGCCTCAAAAACTGGAACTGATCGGACATAAGTCTATCCGCCTCCTGCTTATATTACCATTATTCATCGTCAGATTGCTTGGCTTTCACCTCGGCTTCCAAGTAATCAACCACAGTGCCGAATTTTTCCGTATTGCGATTATCCGCCTCACACAGCTTCCTGTGGGCATCAAGAACATGAACCCCTTGACCCACTTTCTCATCCGATCCCCTGCACGCCACTAAGTTAGCTCGAATATCTTCGATAGATTGTCGCCAGCTAGCTTCCTCAGGATCTATATCCATTAGCACATCCAGCCCTAAGTCTTCCAATGATTTACGGCTACGCTCAGATGGACCCGCAATCTGCAGCCTCCCCTTAGGCAGCTTCATCAATCTCATGGCCAGACCTGCCATCGTGCCCATGAATGTTGAATCCATGCCCTTGCACTCCTCTAAATCTACAACAATGCATGTTGCTCCAGCACCTAGTTCCTTCTCACACCAATCCTTGACTAATGGGCTGTTGATAAATGATCCCTTTCCATCGCAGCGAATCCATGAGAACTCGTTGTTGTGGTATGCTGAAATTGAGTATTCTTCACTCACAATTCAAAGATGGAGACATTGTCTTAACGATGTTGAAACTTACACCAGATATAGCGGCGGGTCAACTAGAAGAGCAGCTATTACAACTTATAAACGCAGTTCATTTAGCTCTCATTATCATACTTTAAGAGGGAAGCGCGTCCCCCCCTGCCCTCCTGCAATAATTTCTTTGAGGGCTGATGGTTCGTGCCCACTGGCGATGACCGTCTCTACCCCAGCATCGAGTGCAAACTTTACAGCCTCCAGCTTTGAGGCCATTCCTCCAATGGAGAACTTTCCATGATCAGATCTGACGTGCTGAGCAACAGCATCTATGTCCCGGACCTCAGCCACGACATCACCATCGTCGTCCTGAAGACCATCTACAGTGCTAAGCATTACAAGCAAGCGAGCATCCAAGAGGCGTGACACACGAGCTGAGAGCATGTCATTGTCCCCTACCCTCAATTCTTGCACAGCAACTGTGTCGTTTTCGTTGATGATAGGCACAATGTTCTTTTCCTCTAACAAACGATGGAGAGTGTCCATGACATGATTACTTGGACGCTCATGATCAAGATCTGAGGCTGTGAGAAGAATTTGAGCTACATTGAGTCTAAACTTTTGAAAAAGATTCTCATAAGCATGCATCAGCCGAGATTGTCCAACTGCAGCGCACGCCTGCCGCGAGGCCGTATCCTGAGGGTATCCACCCAGCTTTAGGGCCGAGACGCCGGCACCGACAGCTCCGCTTGAGACCATTACACATGGGACTCCGGATGCAACTAACTCGGAGACGGAAGTGACTAAACGAACCAGTGAAGCCTCATCGAGTGTGCCGTCTTTCTCAGAGGTTAGTACCCCCGTGCCAATTTTAATTACTACAATGTCTCGTGCCATGATGTTACAGAACGCATTGTTTGCTGGTTAGCTGTGTGAGGCAATCCGAATCGCCTGACAAACTGCAGGAAAAACCTGTTTTTTTCGACTTACTACCCCCGGAGCTTGAAATACGCCCTCGGCATCACGTTCAAAATTGAGGGCATTCATAATTTGAGCATCCCCGCTACCCAGCAAAAGGCTGTGATGACTGTTAATATCAGTAACGATCAGAAGTGCTAGGTCATAGCCTTTGAGCTCAATCAAGGCATCAAGAGCGGCAGCGAGGTCTTCTTTACGCCCGGAGAATAAATCTAAACCAGATTCTTCCACATGCGAAATACTGACTCTCGCACCATTTTCCTCAAACACTTTACGATCGGCGTTGATTGCCTCATCGGCAGTGTTGTGCGCCAACAAAGATCCAGACGCAAAAAAGTCATGGGTGAACTCAGCAGCATCCACAGAGGCAATACCACAGAGCCATTCGAGCACTTCACGATCTAAATTTGTCGTTGTCGGAGAAGTAAGGTTCAAGGTGTCAGAAACCATGCCTGCGATCAGGCACATCGCAACCTCTCTTGGGATGTCGATCCCTGCATACCGATATTCTCGAGCAACAAGGGTGCAGGATGAACCGACAGGCTCATTGATATATCTGATCGGCTCACTCGACACCAAGTCTCCAGCCAGACGGTGGTGATCAATCACTTCAATAACCTCAGCATGTTCGACACCCTCAACGGCTTGAGAATATTCATTATGATCTACCATCACGAGGCGAATACGAGGCGGGTCAATTAAATCTGATTTTGAAATAACTCCCATCAAGCGGTTGTCGCCTGGCTGAATCACAGGAAATAGATCCTGTTTCTCCGAAGCTAATCCATCTCTAAGAACTTTCACCGAATCATGCGCCATGACACGCGTAATGTTATCATCCAATGCGTGACTCACCATTCTCGAGCAACGAATCAGTTTCGACGCAGTGGCCGTATCTTGTTTGCACCTGAGTATTACAACCCCATTTTCCTTGGATGCCTGTATGAGATCCTCAGAAACCTCGAAGCCACCGGTAACCACTAACATACAAACGCCATACTCAATTGCTGTGCGCTGAATGATTGGACGGTCCCCGCATATCACAACATAGGATTTAATCTCCCCTACCTCCGTTGCGAGTTCTAGACGTTTTTGCACGGTATCCACACTGGAAGCACCAACAAGCTGTATAATTTCACGCTCTTGCCCCTTTAAGGCTGCCCCTTCAACTTTTGCACCGAGTGTTCCGGCAATCTTCTCAGGACAAGCAATCATCCTTCGCACTGACTCGGGTTCAGTATCAATTGGCATCAGCAGCTGCAGTAGATCAAGATACTTCAACAAACCACAAAGCTGATTTTGAGCATTCACAACAGGTATGCTGCGAACTTTTTCGGATAGCATCAGCTCATAAGCCTCAAGGAAGGTGGCATCATCACTCACCTTTACCACATCCCTACGACAGATCATCTCGGCCGTGGCACTGACGTCATCGAGCAAAAGCGGCTTTTCCATGCCTGCTTTTTCAAGCACCCAAGCAGTTCTAGTCGGCACGGCTCCGCATCGGGCGGGCAAGGCCCCAACTTGACCTTTTTTCTGCAGCAAATCAGCATAGCCGATCGCCGAGCAGATGGCATCAGTGTCAGGATTTTTGTGGCCGATCACATAGAGCGGCATGTTGGGTGAATTAGACATGGAATAATAGAGCACCTCGACTGTCTCTCATCAGCCCCTGCTTGGC
This sequence comes from Akkermansiaceae bacterium, assembly GCA_029252325.1. Classification (GTDB taxonomy): domain Bacteria; phylum Verrucomicrobiota; class Verrucomicrobiia; order Verrucomicrobiales; family Akkermansiaceae; genus Oceaniferula. The sequence goes on along the minus strand of JAQXBQ010000170.1, from coordinate 18,561 downwards.
AATGCTCAGATGAGACATTTATTGGATGCAAGGGTCTTTGGCACGCCTTTCAGAATGCATTGTTTACGACATTCACCTCAGCTAATTCACCATCAGATAATATTACTTCGACGACATCAAATCGCCAGACAAAGTCACGCCTCCCCAGCAACTTGAGCCATGAATTAGCACCACGCTCAATGAGTTGCTGCTTATGTCTATCCACCGCATCAAGAGGTCTACCATACCCCTTGCGTGTCCTCGTCTTAACCTCCACGAAGCTAAGCGTCTCCCCATCACGCGCAACAATATCTATTTCGCCTCCGCGAGGACCCCGATAATTCTTATACAATAACTTCCGGCCATTGAGCACAAGATGATTAGCGGCGATACGCTCACCTATCTCACCAATTTCTTGGGGCGAGAGTTTGACTCCACTTGCGTCAACAATTCGGCATGGCCGACGAGAGATGCACCCAAACCGAAGCCGGATAAACCGAAGCCGGATAAATTTAATGAGTGATCTCACCATCGTAGGAAATCAAATAATGACAATGCACCTGAGCGCTTAATCATCACTGTATTTCTTGTGTCCTTCTTTCTTCCCCGCCTTCACCTTGGACATCGCAGCATCAACTTTGTCAGAATCCTTTTCAAGGTATGCCATTTCCAATTCACAGAGGTAGGCATAAGATAAGCCCATCATCCTGCGGTAATCAGCAATTGCTTTCACCTTGTCATCACCATCAGCCATATCCTGAATCAACACTGGTATATATGGCATGCCTTTTCTTAGCCCCTCTGCTGCTGCGCGCGCAGCCTCGGCCCCCCCAGCCCAATCATCCTTGTCTATTTTGCGCAAACTCTTGAGTGCCTTGCTACTCTCCGACATCGTTTTTTCCAGTGGAGTATCGTCATCGTCCGCATGAGCTTGTGCAAGCAACATCACAGAGCATAGAGAGCAAATTGACAAAAAGCGTAATAAAGTAGTAACAAATTTCATGTGATTTATATACATCGTTTAATGATAAATCTGTCAATAACCTAGCATAAATAATGCTTTCGCAGCACATGCAATCCCAGCGCTGGACACTCCAGCTTTTAGACGCTAAAAATCATCAAGGAAATGGCAACCGCGAAAGACAACCAGGTTAAAGAAAAAAAACTGACTCCCATGATGGTTCAGTACCAGGCAATGCGCCGATCTTTGCCTGATGATATCCTGCTATTTTATCGCCTCGGAGACTTCTACGAGATGTTTTTTGAGGATGCCAAAACTGCATCCAGTGTTCTTAATGTTGCACTCACCAAACGCAACGACATTCCAATGTGCGGAGTTCCGCATCATGCCGCGCAAGGCTACATTGCCAAACTCATCCAAGCAGGCAAACGAGTCGCCATCGCAGAACAAACCAGCGAACCTCAACCAGGCAAAATCGTCGAAAGAGAAATCGCTCAAATTATATCAGCCGGCACCGTCAGTGATATCACGCTTTTAGATGACACCCGGCACAATTACATTGCGGCGGTATATCAGGCGGGCAAAAAAATCGGTCTCGCCTATGCTGACCACTCTACCGGCGAATTTACCGTCACTGAGTTCGATCATGTCGACTCATTAAAAGACACGCTTCAAAGCCTGAGTCCAAAAGAATTAATTATTGGCGACGACCAGCTTCATTTATTCGGCCACCTCACTGGTTGTCTTCCCTACGATGCATACGCATTCCTAGTCGACCAGGCCAAGACATCGCTTTGCGATCATTTCAAGGTTCAATCCATGCGTGGCTTTGGTTGTGACGACATGCACTCCGCCATCTCTGCTGCGGGAGCCATTCTCCATTATCTCTCCTATCAGCTACGGCGATCATGCGATCACATCAGACACCTTTCTGTTCGTGTTGGGGGTGAGCATGTCATCATTGATGCCTCATCACAACGTAACCTTGATCTCGTCGACTCTCCTACAGGAAGGCAGCACTCGCTACTTGGAGCACTTGATCGAACAGCAACTCCCATGGGAGCTCGCAAACTGCGAGATTGGATTCTACACCCACTTCACGATCTAGAGCTACTGACCTCTCGGCAAGACCTCATCGCCGCCTTTCTTGCAGAGCCTTTTTTATTAGGCCAATGTCGAGATCAACTCAAAGGCATACGTGATATCGAGCGCACCACTTCACGCTTATCTCAAAACTCAGGTAACGCCCGCGACCTGATGTCGCTTCTTACTTCACTGTTCCAAATTCCAAACTTAAGAAGCCACCTTGAGGCGCTTAACGAGCAAGCTCCTGATGATGCATTTCAAACACAGCTTCTTGAAGGTCTTCACCAATTCCCCGAACTAACTAACACATTAGAACAAGCCCTAGTTACCGAGCCTCCAGCAGGAACTAAAGACGGGGGCATCATCAAGGACGGCTTCAACTCTGAACTAGACGAACTTCGGGCCGCCTCGTCTAGCGGCAAGCAGTGGCTTGCAGAACTCCAAGAAACCGAGCGAAAGCGAACAGGCATCGACTCGCTGAAAATCAAATTCAACAACGTCTTCGGCTATTTCTTAGAGGTCACCAAGGCAAAGCTCGACCTTGTGCCTGATGACTATCAGCGCAAACAAACAATGACGAATGCTGAGCGCTTCATCACCCCTGCACTCAAAGAGATGGAGAACAAGATTCTTGGAGCGGATGAACGTGCTAAGCAGCTCGAATACGAGGAATTCATTAAGCTAAGGCAAGCTGTGGCAGACGAGATTGATCGTCTGCAGCAATGCGCTGAATCACTGGCCACACTGGATGTTTTACTGGGTCTTGCCGAGCTTGCGCAGCTCCATCAGCATACTCGACCCCTCATTGATCACTCGGGAAACCTACAAATCACAAATGGCCGTCATCCCGTTCTGGAGCAAACCTTAGTCGAAGAAAAGTTTGTCCCGAATGACACCCTCATCGAGGCAACCAGCGCACGCCTCATCTTACTCACAGGCCCAAATATGGCAGGCAAATCAACCTACATTCGCCAGGTTGCATTAATTACATTGATGGCTCAAATTGGGGCTTACGTGCCCGCCGAGAAGGCGCACATTGGTCTAGTCGATCGTATTTTCTGCCGTGTTGGAGCTTCGGACGACCTCACCAGTGGCCAATCAACATTCATGGTGGAAATGAATGAAACCTCACTCATCATCAACAATGCCACCGAAAAATCACTTGTCATTTTGGATGAGATCGGACGAGGGACAGCAACATTTGATGGTCTCTCAATTGCATGGTCAGTAGCCGAGCACCTACATGACACCATCAAAGCGCGCACCTTGTTTGCTACTCACTATCACGAGCTTACCGATCTATCGCGCACCCGAGAAGCCGTAGAAAACTACAATGTTGCCGTGCGCGAGTGGAATGATGACATCATCTTCTTACGCAAAATCGTTCCGGGCACTGCTGATAAGTCTTACGGTATCCAGGTAGCTCGACTAGCAGGCCTACCTCCGACAATTATCGATCGAGCAAAGGATATCCTATCGCACCTTGAAATGAACTCAACGCGGCCCGAGGCCAAGGATAAACCGAGGGCCAAAAACACAAAGAATAATTCTCTCCCTGAGGCTGATTCGCCCCAGATGAATTTGTTTAACTGACCACCACACTTGAAATCAAAGCACCCCATAGGGATTCTCGACTCCGGAATCGGCGGCCTCTCAGTTCTTAATGAGATTCGCAAAACCTTACCCAACGAGCCCATCGTCTACTTTGGTGACAGCGCCTGGTGTCCCTACGGAGCACGTGATGCAGAAGACATTCAGCGCCGCGTCTACGCCATAACCGATTTCCTGCTTTCTAAAAACTGCAAGTTGATCGTCATCGCATGCAACTCAGCAACAATAGCCGCAGTGGAGGCCCTAAGGTCTACCTACCCAGTCCCCTTTGTCGGAATGGAGCCCGGAATCAAGCCCGCTGCTGCCCATACCCAAACTGGGACTGTAGGAATACTAGCAACCGAAGCCTCCTTAGCTGGGGAAAAATTCCACCGCTTGGTCAACGACCATGGCGAGGGCGTAACCATCATCACGCGCCCCTGCCCTAACTTTGTCAAGCTTGTCGAAGACGGTGACCTCAACAGCCCAACGGCTCGCACTATTGTAGAAGAAGAAGTTCTGCCATTGATTGAAGCAGGAGCAGATGTTCTCGTATTAGGCTGCAGTCATTACCCTTTTCTAAAGCCCCTCATTCAAGACATCGCCGGACCGCAAGTTACCGTTATGGATACTGGACAGGCAGTGGCTCAGCGAGTGAATCACTTTATCGCAGGTGAGCTCGAAGTATCACAGCCCAAGTGTGATGTATATACCAGTGGCGAACTTTCTCATTTAGAAAAACACTTCCCTCTTCTCTGCCCTCATATAAAAGCGTCTCTGCATCATGCTGACATCTGAGACAGATTACATTCAGCTAGTTCACTGGCAGCCATTGGCGAACGAGCACCGCAATGAGGTCAGGAAATGGACAGTGCCTTATCGTCGTCGCAAGGCCAGCCACCAGCAACACCCCGTCTTAGACTTCCTATTCACTTACTACCCTTTTTCATTAGGGAAATTAGAGCAGTGGCACCCTGGATACGGTACTAAACTTGAAAGCACTGAGAAGCTACATCACAAATTTAAGTCGAAACACTACCAAGACTGTAATCAGAGTATTACGCTGACTACCGATGCTCTATCTGACAAAGAAATCAAAAGGCTGCGATGGATTCATAACCTTTTATGCCTCAGCCAAACAAGAACCCCTAACTTTGCATGCCACGGTCTACACGAATGGGCGATGGTCTATCAGGGGCAAAATATTAGGCACAGCGAGTCAACAAAACTAAGACTACCGCAGGACCAGATCAATCAGCTTGTCGCATCTCGAACGATTACCTGCAGCCACTTTGATGCTTATCGTTTTTTCTCTCCAGCAGCCATTGAGCTCAATAAACTCAAACCCACTCTAGATAGTCGGCAAGACTTTGAACAATGCGGATGCCTGCACACCAATATGGATCTCTACAAGTGGGCTTCCAAATGCATGCCTTGGGTTGGCAGCAAACTACTTTGGGATTGTTTTCAGCTAGCGCTCAAGGCCCGGGAACTTGACATGCGAGCAAGCCCCTATGATCTCAGTGAATACGGCTACGAACCCGTAGCGATAGAGACCGAGCAAGGGCGCAAACAATACGAAATCCTACAGCGCCAAATCAGCAAAGAGTCTACTCCCCTGCGCCAGCAGCTCATCGATACCCTTGCTCGTGTCACCCAATCCTGCACTTAAAATCTCCAACGAGACAAAAACCAAAATCCATCAAGCTCCATTGAAATATGTTTGCCAGCAAGCTGTTTTACGTATTCATTCCCGTTATATTTTTTCTGACATAAACCACTTACTCATATGATTCCCAACGTCCTCGCCGAACGCTACGCCTCTCCCGCTATTTCTGAAATTTGGTCAGCAGAAGGCCGTATCGTCCTAGAGCGGGAATTCTGGATTGCCGTCATGAAGGCTCAAAAAGAGCTTGGTTTAGATATCCCTCAAGAAGCGATTGATTCCTACGAGTCTGTAAAAAGCCAAGTAAACCTGGCTTCCATCATGGAGCGTGAGCGCATTACACGCCACGATGTCAAAGCACGTATTGAGGAGTTCTGTGATCTCGCAGGACACCAGCACATTCACAAAGGCATGACCTCACGTGACCTCACCGAGAATGTCGAACAACTTCAAGTATATCGTTCCCTTCTCATCATCAGAGAAAAAGCGGTCACGGCTTTGGCAAAAATGAAGAACAGTTCCGTGCAGTGGCGTGATCTTGTTATCACCGCCCGCACTCACAACGTAGCAGCTCAGCCAACTACCTTTGGCAAACGCATTGCCATGAACGGCGAGGAACTACTAGGGGCACTCGACATGCTCAACCACCTGATTGAAACCTACCCTGTGCGTGGTCTCAAAGGTGCAGTTGGCACTCAAATGGACCAACTCTCTTTATTCGACGGCGATGCACAAAAAGCATCACAACTTGAACAAAAAGTATGCAGTCACCTCGGCATTCCAGAAGTATTCACCAATGTAGGGCAGGTATACCCCCGCTCTCTTGATATGCGCACTGTGTCAGCCCTTGCAGATATCGCCTCAGGCCCATCGTCTCTGTGCCGCACACTTCGACTCATGGCAGGGCACGAAACCGCCAGTGAGGGCTTCGCCAAAGGCCAAACTGGATCAAGTGCAATGCCCCATAAGATGAATTCACGCTCATGCGAGCGCGTAAACGGCTTCCATGTCATCCTCAAAGGACATGTCACCATGGCGGGTGGCCTGGCGGGAGACCAGTGGAACGAAGGAGATGTATCCTGCTCAGTGGTTCGCCGTCTTATGTTACCAGATGCATTCTACGCAATCGACGGACTTTTTGAAACCTTCCTCACAGTATTGGGGCAAATGGACGCTTACCCTGCTGTCATTGAAGCCGAAAACAACCACTACCTCCCATTCCTGATGACGACCACCATCATGATGGAAGCCGTAAAGGCCGGCGTAGGACGCGAGGCTGCCCACTCCGCCATCAAGGAGCACGCTGTAGCCACCGTCAACGACCTGCGTGCCGGCAACATCAAAGAAAACAACCTCCCAGAACGCCTCGCCTCGGATGAACGCATCCCCCTCAGCCTTGAGCAACTCTCTGAAATTATTGCTACAGGAGGTGAAAATGCTGGCACAGCGCGCAGCCAAGTTGATCACTTCGCGGATGCCGTGGGCCAATGGGAGGCAAAATACCCAGATGCGGCCAATTATATGCCAGGATCAATTTTATAACCACTGAAGGCAGCCGAAAAACGAATCTCAACCCCCTCTAAATGAGTGGCTTATTGTTTTTTGTTGTTTTTTTGCCATTTTCTTTGAACGAGAAGCTCAGTGAGGGGTCTATGTATTATGAGGACAGCGTGTATATCGCGTAGTTCTTATTCATGTAAGGGTGAATTGCAGATATCAGCTTGATCATGTATCAGCGTGTTGAAGTTGTAATCTCAGAAAAACCGTAGAAAGGGTCCCCCCCGTTCTACGGTTTTTTTTATCCAGTTATTTGGCAAGTTTATGGGCCAGCTTTGGGGACGGATCAAGCCTTCCAGACCATGTTTAGCCTTCCAGCCATGTTAATAACAATATGAGCCCTCTTATGTGAGCTTGAGATAGCGCACGAATGCTCTGCCCAGCCTTATCTGGGATCGGTCAGGCATCACTGCGAAGCGTTTACTTTAAGCTCATCAAATACCCCATCAGATCGACAAGCTCTTTTTCATTGAGCCTATTGATCAAAGCTGGTGGCATCGGAGAGACCGGTGAAGCTTTGATCTCTGTGACCTCAGACCTTGGAACCTTCACGGTTTGGGAAAAGTCATATGGACTGATCGCAACAATGAGGCTTCCATCCTTCTCATCGAGAACCTTTCCGGTAACAAACGAGCCATCTTTCTTGGTGATCAAGCTAAACTGAAACTGATCAGATATGGTCTTACTAGGGTCAATGATCGCCTCCCCCATATCCACAAGCTGAAAACGACCCGCGGCCTTGGTTAAATCGGGGCCTGCTGCACCGCCTTTACCGGCCACTTGGTGGCATGCCAAACACAGGCAAGCCTCGAACATTCGTTGGCCATTGAGTAAATCCGCCTTATCGAGATTTTTCAGCTTTGAGATATCAGCTAAGCTCCATGCTTTGCCGGGGCCCTTCGGCTGCGGCAGATTCTTAAAAGGATTACTTACCACCTCCAATTTCCACGCCTTAATCATCTCACGCTCTTCTTTAGTAGCGTGCTCCAGTGCATCCTTGCGTATATTATCTACAAAACCCTTGTAGCTTTTGCCACCACTCTTGTTAGCCGCTTTTTTAAACCACTGAAAATATTGCCTTCTCTGACCTTTACTCCACGGCCCCTTCACTACCCTGAGACAATAGGCGTAATGAAGATTTTGGGTAGATGGCAAGTTGTTGAGCATATTGATGACATCTTTGCCGTAGCGGGAGTTGCGCGCCGCCAAAGCTGCCCAATCAGGAGGTGTCTCAGCCCCACGAGATGCCATGAGACCTAGTGTTTTTTTAACCACGGTGTCTGACTGCAAATAACTCAACACACGGCACAACTCACGGTTCACAATATCATCACCTGCTGGATAATGTGCATCCAAGCTTCCAAGAAGCGCATCTCTTTGAGCTCCGTCTCCACAACGTGAAATCACCAGGCTGACTGCTCGCAGCAGCTCCAGCTTACCCACCCTGTTCAGAGATGAAAAATCAACTTTGGCGAGCGCTTGCAACAGCGGCTGGGCATTCTCCTTGTTTCCCTGATGGGCAAGTGCCACGGCCCCATGAGACAGGATTGCGGGATTGGTTTCCTTCAGAAGCTTATCCTGCCAGAGCTTGAGCGGTAAATGCTCGAGAGCCACACGGGCTGCGAAGCGGATTGCACGATCTTGATGCCCCATGGATTGCCAGATCAGATCAAGCTTATCCGCATTAGCCGACAAATGCAGCACCTCAAGGCTACGACGCAACGCTGCTAGATCATTGATAGCCTGCCCCGACTCGACGGGCTCACATGATTCATTGCCAATATAGCTGACGCGATAGAGAGCTGATTGTGTTTTTCTGCCTCCTGTGAGGAAATACATTGCTCCGTCGTTGCCTATCACAGCATCGGTCACCGAGAGCCCTTCACCATAGACGAGCTCTTCTTTTTGAGCTGTGTAGCTCGCGCCACTTGGCTGGAGATGAATCGCATAGATTGTCGCAAATGTCCAATCTAGCGCGTAAATTGCCTCCTGGTAACGTGCTGGGAACTTTGAACCTGCTCCAGACACTACTCCTGTGGGTGACCCGGGACCGATATCCAGCACGGCTGGGTTACTATCCAGATAATAGTCTGCCCACTTACCTGTACCCTGTCTCCAGCCAAACTCGCTACCACTCGTTACATGACAAATACGCGTAGGCCGATACCACGGAGTGCCAAAGTCAAATTCCATGTCAGCGTCAAAAGTGAAAAGTTCACCTGCATGATTAAAGGCGATTCCATAGGCGTTTCTATATCCCTGGCTAATAAGCTCCCAGCGGGAATTATCAGGCTTAAAGCGAGCAACCCATCCACCGGGTGCTTTACGGCTGCGGGCATGGCCACGGGCATCAGGCTGAGTAGGAAGCAAGTGATCTTCGCCCCACTTATTAGTTGCCGCAAAATGATCAATCCCGGCTGGCACGTTAGTGTGATTACCACACACATAATAAATCCATTCCTCGTCAGGTGATACCACAAATCCATGCGGGCCGTGCTCACCACCACCGGCAAGGGTCTTCATGAGTTCTACCTTGTCTAGCTCGCCGTCACCATCACTATCCATGACAACATAAACACCTGCTTTTACCACCTTCCTCTCGCACACCGAGACAAACAACCTGTCTTTAAACCACAGCAAGCCGTGGGCCCCACCTATTTTAAGATTGAGCGGCTCAACTTTAGGTGTCTTGTTACCATCAACAGTCACGTAGTAGATCGAACCATATTGGTCTGCCGTGATTAAGCGCCCATCATCATGCTTGGTAATAGCCACCCAAGATCCTTGTGTCTTCGTGGGCACTTGGTAAATTTGCTGGCACTCAAACCCATCCGCCACTTTGACATCAACCGCTTGCAATGGCGTCGCCAATCCAAGAATGAAGATCGTGACATATGACGACATAAAAAACTTCGCTAAAATCATATGCTTATTACGTGCGACTATCTAAACTCTTGCAATATAATTCACTACAATTAGCATTTTTCTAATGCAATCAAATGCCTGCTTTTTACTTGCCTGTATCCTGATTACTCACAGCTTTCTGATTGCTCCCGCATGGGCGAATCCCGAAGCCATCAAGACCTTAGAGCTTGGTTCCTCTGCCCCAAACTTCTCGCTCCCTGGTGTTGATGGCAAAGATCACAGCCTTAACGACTTTTCAAAATCTAGCGTTCTCGTCATTGTTTTCACTTGTAATCACTGCCCAGATGCACGTGCCGCTCGAGGCAAAGTCATCAGTTTACACAAAGATTACAAAGACAAGGGCGTTGCTGTCATTGCCATCTCTGGCAACGATGACAAGGCCCTACGCCTCGATGAGCTAGGTTACTCAGTTTACGGTGACTCCATGGAAGATATGAAAAATGTCGCCATGGAGGAAAACTACGACTTCCCCTACCTCTATGATGGCTCCACACAACAAACCACCAAAGACTACGGTGCAGTGGCTACACCACACGTCTTTGTCTTCGATGCCCAGCGCCAGCTGCGGTATGCGGGCAGGCTAGACGATGCCCGCCGAAGCCCCAAGAACATCGGAACCCCCTACGTAAGGCAAGCAATTGATGCCATTCTCTCTGTCGAGGAACCTGAGACAGCCAGCACCCGTCCCTTCGGCTGCTCCACCAAGTGGTCATGGAAACGTGACGGCGTCACCAAAGATAACGCCAAATGGGCAGCCCTACCAGTGACGCTCGTGGACCTTGACGGGAAACTGGCCAAATCTCTTGCCGCCAACGATACACAGAAGCTACGGCTCATTAATTTTTGGTCAACAACCTGTAGCCCATGTATTGCTGAGCTCCCTGACTTAGTAGAAACTTACCGGCGCTTTCAGAATCGACCTTTCGAATTTGTCAGCATCAGCATTGATCCGATCGAAGATAAGAGCCGTGCCCTTAAAGTCCTCATCGAACATCAAGCGGCGCTGGCTGCACGGACTGCAGCTAGCCTCAAAAAAGAAAATCGCACATCAAACAACTATATCTTCTCTGGCTCAAATCTCGACGAGCTTGCCGACACCATAGCGCCCGAATGGAATGGAGCCCTACCCTACTCCATATTGGTAGCCCCTGGAGGCAAGATTGTTTGGCAACACTCAGGCCGTGTCAATGCCGTCGAACTACGCAGGGCCCTAGTTAATTACTTGGACAACCCAAGTGCACATTAGACGAGCAAGCTGCAAAGCGACGCTAACGATTATTCCCTCTTGATTGAGACCCTCTTGGTTTCCTCATACTGCGCCGCCCCCCACGCGCCTTACGCATCGGATCAAAAACGCCGTCCATACCGACATCCTTAATACTCCAAACCATCTCCAGCAGCTCGCCAAGACGACCATTCGGAAACCCGCGCTGTTGAAACCACGCTAAATACTCTTCAGGCAAGTCCATTATTGGCAACCCACGAGGAGGAAAATCCTTTGGCCCAAATCGGCCAAAAGGCATATGAAAATCACCTATTTCAACCAATATCGCACGAAATTCTTCTCGATCATCATTCGGGATTATCATCAGCAACAATCAAGCACGCAATATTTACCAACGAAAGCATATTTCACAACTGGAATGAACAATCCTATTACAGCCATGCAAAAAATGGCAGGATCCAGCATTGACAAAATAACCACAAGCAAGTAAGCGGTTCGGCTCTCACTCCTTCCCAATATGGACTACATCTGGATCACACTCTACTTTCTCGTTCTCATCGGATTATCAGGCTACGGGTTTCATCGATTGATGATACTCTCACTCTATCTGAAACACTCGCGCAACCGGCCCGAACCCAAAACTCATTTTGATGAGCTTCCTCTGGTAACTGTACAATTGCCATGCTTTAACGAAATGCATGTGATGGAGCGGCTCCTGGAGTCCGTATCCAGGCTGGATTACCCCCAAGACAAGCTTCAGATTCAAGTTTTAGACGACTCCACGGACGAGACCACCGAAATCTGTAAGGCTGAAGTAGCCAAACTCGTCGAGCGCGGCTTTGACGCCGAATATGTGCACCGCACCGATCGCACAGGATACAAAGCCGGAGCTCTTGAGAACGGCACAGAAACAGCCAAGGGCGACTACCTTTTCATTCTGGACTCTGACTTCGTGCCTAACCCAGACGTGCTGCAAAAAACGATTCACTATTTCACGGATGAAAATATCGGCATGATTCAAACACGCTGGGAACACATCAATCGCACATACAACGCGCTAACTCGTATCCAAGCTATGTTCCTCGACGGGCACTTGGAGCTAGAACAAACAGCACGTAATAGAAGTGGTCGCTTTTTCACCTTCAACGGAACTGCTGGCATCTGGCGCAAGTCCTGTATTGGTGACGCTGGCGGCTGGGAACACGACACCTTAACTGAGGACATGGATCTCAGCTACCGCGCCCAGCTGAAAGGCTGGAAGTTTATATTCCTCAATGACGTTACCACACCAGCTGAGCTGCCCGTTGACATGGAAGGCTTCAAAAGCCAACAGCATCGATGGACCAAAGGCTCCATTCAAGTGTGTAAAAAATGCCTGTTCGACATCTGGAAAAGCAAAGCTCCTCTCTGCTGCAAAATGGAGGCTACCGCTCACTTGACCTCAAACTTCGCCTACCTGCTTCTCTTCGCCCTGCTTTTCTTGATCATACCCAAGCAGCAAAGCGACATGTCATGGTTTGCACAAAACGGCATCTCCGAGCATCTCCTCAATTTCCCCATCTTTTTCTTCGGCAGCGTCTCCGTCGCTTTGTTTTATGTTATGAGCCAAAAAGCTCTGCGCCCAAAAACCTGGATGAAAGACATCTTGTATCTACCTCTGCTATTGGCTCTCGGTATTGGCATGTCAGTCAACAACGCAAAAGCCGTATTAGAGGCCCTTTTCAATCATGAAACAAGCTTCGTGCGCACCCCAAAACACGGCATCAACAGCAGCACCAAAAAAGAAAAATCAACCTTCAAGAAAAGTCGATACAAAGCAATCAAGTCCCTCACGCCTTTTGTAGAGCTCGCTTTTGGCTTCTTCTTCACTATCATTGTTGCCGATAACGCCTTAAACGGCAGTTGGGTGGCCGCGATTTTATTGATGCCTTTCCCTGTCGGCTTCTTTTTCACCTCGCTAACCTCACTGGCACAGCAATTGCCTGGTGTTTTAAATGCCCCAGCCAAACAAAGCGTTAAAAAATAAACATTGTCTGGCAGTATTCATAAATTCTTCGAACATCAGAAATCTAAGCCAATTAGATCATCCCATCCCACAAACAGACATTTTTCGCGCTATCAAGCTTGACAGCTCAGCCCAATTGGCTAGTTTCACCGCCCTTAGCGCAGGTCAGATTCATTCACTCGGAATGACAATGACTTCGACAATCTCAATTTAGTAACTCAGTTAATCCATGGCCAATTCAAAATCAGCCCTCAAGCGTGTTCGCCAAGCAGCAACGCGAACAGCACAAAACAAGTCACTCACCAGCCGCATGAAGACGCTTCGCAAGAAGGCCGTTGACGCTGCTGAAGCAGGCGACAAGGACACCGCAAACAAAACTTTTTCTGAGTTCAGCTCAGCAGTCGATAAGTGTGAAAAGAACAACATCATCCACACCAACAAGGCCGCCAATCTTAAAAGCAAGACCAGTAAGCGTGTTAACGCTTAACTTGCCCAAGTAAGCCACCAACTCGATTAACAAATCATTTTAAGGCGACCTCCATTTGGAGGTCGCTTTTTTGTCGCTCGGCCTTATCTTTTGCCTAGACAAAGTATAAACCTCATTTACCAGTTCCACGTAATGATTAATAATCCTCAAGATCAATCCCGCCTGGATAAGGCAAAGGAGATCGCCAACAACCCAGACAATTACAAGGTCTGTGAAGGATGTGACTCTATCGTAGGCGCAGGAGCCAGCCTCTGCCCTAACTGCCACAGTTATCGGTTCGATGGCGATAGTTCTCGCGTAGTCGATCAAGCTGTCTGGCTTGGTTGCCGTGAGCAAAAGTCTGTAACAGCCGAAGATCTCTACTAATCGTCTAGCGTCCCCAATCATTCAACGATCACTCAATCCTGTTGTTGTGACACCCACCCATTACTAGTTATGAATTCAATAACCGACACAATCAGCAACGACATGAAGAGCGCCATGCGCGAGCGCAACAAGGAAACGCTCAACACACTGCGCGCGCTAAAAACAGCCATCACTAATGCTAGCATACAAAAATCAGGTGCTGGCACCGTATTAGATGACGGAGAAATCATCTCGATTATCCGAAAACAAATCAAACAACGCCAAGACTCTATCGAGCAATTTGAAAAGGCAGACCGCCAAGCGCTTGCTGACAACGAAAAAGTTGAAATTGCGATCTTAGAAAACTATCTGCCCGCAGCCATGACTGATGAAGAGATTATTGCCGCCGTTGAATCTTCCATTTCTGAGCTTGGCGCCGAAACAAAGAGAGAGATGGGGCAAGTCATGAAGTTGCTTCAAGAAAAGACAGGCGGACGCGCAGATGGCAAAAAGCTATCTCAAGAGGTCATGAAGCGGCTCACCTAAGATTGGTGACAAAATGCACTTCTGGCCAGCATCCCCTCTCCTCAGATCTGCCTCAGATCTGCCTCACATCATTCTCATACTTTTCTCATAAGCCCCAATGAAGCTATCAGTCATCATCGTTGCCGCCGGCTCGAGCCAACGTATGGGCTTTGACAAACTTTTGGCTGACCTTGCCGGCAAACCAGTACTTCAACGCAGCATTGAAGCATTTACGATGTGCCCTGAAGTCACTGAAATCATTGTGGTTTGCCCTCAGGATCGCTATGACGCTCTAGAACATAAATTCAACGCGCAATTAATCACTCGTGTTGATGGCGGCAAAGACAGGCATGATTCCGTAGCCGCTGGGATAGCTTGCTTGAGCCCAGAGGCAAAATATATTGCTGTCCATGACGGAGCACGCCCTTTGATAAGCAGCCAGCAGATTACCAAAGTATTAGACTCAGCGATCGAACATAATGCAGCAACATCGGCGCGACCAGTCACAGAGACAATCAAACGAATAAGTGCCGAGGGCTTTGTCAGTGAACCTGTCTGCAGAGATCACTTATGGCTAATGGAAACCCCCCAAATATTCAAAGCCGAGCTCCTCAAGAATGCCTACAACCTTGTTCAAGAGAATCATGAACGAGTTACTGATGAAGTATCCGCCATGGAGCTAATTCATTGTAAAACTCGTGTCGTAGCCAATGAACAACCCAATCCAAAAATCACCTACCCTGAAGATATCCCACTAGCAGAGAAAATGATCTCCTAGATGATTATCTGAGCAGAGATAAAGCAAAACTTTATCACCGATTTAATCTTTCCAATTACCACGTTCACATCAACATTCTCTACCCATGCCATATCGCATTTGCAAAATGATCGAGGTCGAAAACGGCCATCTCCTCTCTAAGCACCCTGATAAGTGCAGATTCCCTCACGGCCATACCCGTAAAGTCGAATTGATCTTCGAAGCTGACACCCTGGATAATCGCGAGATGGTCTTTGATTTCAAACTCATCTCCCGAATGATCGGAGATTTTCTCGAAACTTATGATCATGCACTATGCATGAATACCGACGATCCCAAATTTGAGTTTTTTAAAGAGGCTTATGGTGACCGCATCATCGGGTTTGATGGCGAAGACCCAACAACCGAGGTCATGGCGCGGACCATTTATTTGCACACCAAGGCATCTCTGAGTCACTTCGTTAATCAACCAGACCCCGAATACCCAGTCAGACCGAATGTGAAAATAGCAAAAATACGCGTTTGGGAAACGACTTCATCATGGGCTGAATACGACGAATAACTTCGTTCCCATCATGAGCTAAAGCCCAGAGGCCTTCCACTCCTGCCAGCCTCCTTTATAAACTGAGCATGAATATCCTTTTGCCGCTATTTTCTTAGCGAAAAGGTAGGCGTCGGGACAGGTGTAATTCTGGCAGTAGAGCACAACCACCTTGCGCGCAGCTAACGCTTGATCAAGCCGCTCCTCAATCTTGCTGAGTCTAGCTTCATACTTTCGATACGGCAGGTTAACGGCACTATCAATATGACCAATGCGATAATACAGCTGAGGTCTGCAATCGACTAATAGCAACTGCTCAGCCTGCAGCAGGCTAAATAAACGCTCAATATCAACACCAGTGATTAGGCCACGCTTTACATGATCATCGTTTACTTGGTTTTGATGATCATTAGCTTCATTGTCCACAGCCTCATTTACGGGTATTGTTACTTGCTCCAGACCACCCACCCCCTCACTAGAGTTAAGCACCGGATTGCAAGCCGTGAGTAACAGCAATAATGCGACACAGGTGAATAGATTTGTCATGATTTCTTTATAGCAATAAAACCAAATAAAAAAAGTCCGGAGGTTGACCCTCCGAACTTTATGAAAAATAGATGATCGGCTTACAACCTACCTATGAGCTCACACGCATAGGCATGATCACATAGAGGAATGAAGCATCAATGCGGATCACCCCAGGACTCATTCCATCGATTAGATCTAGATACACCGACTCTTCACTGAGATTTTTGAGCGGCGCCATTAGAAACTCTGGGTTAAATGCAATGGCAAACTCTTCACCATCATAATCAGCGACCACTGGCTCCTTAGCTTCACCAATATCCTTGGAGTTGGCTTGAACATCAATACTACCCTTGCTGAAGCTCAACTTGACTGAGTTTGAACTCTCAGATGTAAGTAGTGAAACACGACGGACTGTGTTGAGGAACTCCTCACGGTTAATGGTAACACGCTCTTTGCGCTCACCGGGAATCACTTGCTTGTAGTTTGGATAATTACCCTCAATCAGCTTACTGACGATGATACTATCACCGATTTCAAAACTAATCTGATTACCACTGAGTTTTACAATCGCATCTCCCTCACCACCGAGCATCCGCTGAAGCTCGCTTACAGCCTTAGAAGGAACGATGATATCCGTCTCGTGACTTGCAGGGTATTCAAGATCGTTTTCCACCATCGCAAGACGGCGGCCATCAGTGGCCACAAAAATCATTTTACCCTCACGGAACGAAACATAAATTCCATTGAGCACATATCGGGTCTCATCTGTTGAAATAGCATATGAAGTTTTCTTGATCGCATCGTGTAATACACCTTGGGCGATTTTAAACTCGGTAGAATCTTCAAACTTGGGAAGTGGAGGGAATTCATCTTCTCCCAAACCAATGATTTTGAAGAAGCTTGGGCCACACTTAATACTAGCATGATTCTTGCCGTCCACTGATACTTCTACCTCACTTGCGGGAAGCTCACGTATAATGCTAACCAAACGTTTGACTGGCAGTGTCGTAGAACCATCCTTATCAACTGTGGCATCAACACTACCGCTGACACCAACATCAAGATCAGTAGTGGTTAGTTTAAGTTTTCCATCGGCTGCCTCGATAAGAACATTCGACAAAATCGGAAGTGTTGCCCGATTACTTACAACGTGCTGAACCTGCTGGAGAGCATCAAGAAAAGCCTCCTTACTGATAGAAAATTTCATGTTTAGATAAGTGATAATTAGCGGTTGTCATCCCAATAATGTAATAACTCATGAGCGACGCGAAAACATTGGATTGTTTTCACTCCAAAGCAAGCCCTCATTAAGGAATCTTGAACAATTTCACGCCCCCAGCACAAGGTGTTGTGTTGGAACGGTGGCGGGGCGCTATATGTAGGCCTTGAAATAGAGGAAACTCGAGCACAGGTTTCCCAAATACCGTGCACATGGCCACTGTAGAAGCAGGCGAAACAACCGGCAAAGCGCTGTTGACTTAGGCCGTAATCGGCTAACGACGCTTGAGCGTAGTCATCAGAATATCAACTGCGTCGCGAATCTCAGGTTCACATTGAATCCTGTCCCTCACCTTCTGACATGCATAAATAACTGTCCCATGATCTCGGCCACCAAAAGCATCACCGATTTCGACAAGAGAACACGGAGTCATCTTGCGACTCAGATACATCGCAATTTGTCGGGGAAATGCAATATTTGATGGGCGACGTCTACTAGTCATGTCGGCTAAACGGATATCAAAATAATCGGTAACCGCCTTTTGTATCGAATCAATGTTGACTCGGCGTTGCCCCTCTTCTCTGAGAATATCTTTCAGTAAGAATTCAGAACGCTCGGTAGTCACCTGTTCTGTGCCCAATGAGGCATAGGTCGCAATGCGCACCAGGCCTCCTTCAAGTCGTCGAACATTGCTCTGTATTCGCTCAGCCAGCATGTTCAGTATCTCAGGCTCTAACACCACATCCCAATCCTCCATTTTTGATCGCAAAATAGCAAGTCGAGTCTCTATGCCCGGAGGCTGGAGCTCCACAGTCAAACCACTTTCAAAACGTGATATCAAGCGAGGCTCAATATTCTTGATCTCGGAAGCCGGCCGATCGGATGTCAACACGACTTGGCTCTGAAGATCTAAAAGCTCATAAAAAAAATAAAAAAACTCTTCTTGTGAACGCTCTTTGCCAGCCAAAAATTGGATATCATCAATGAGCAAAATATCAGCTCGACGATATTTACGACGAAATCTCTCGAGTGAGCCTTTGCGAACAGTATCAATAAACTCGTTGATGAACTTCTCACATGTGAGGTAAACAACCTTAGCTCTCGGATTATCCTGCATCAGTTGTTGGCCAATCGCTTGCATGAGGTGCGTTTTGCCTAAACCAGA
>JAQXBQ010000016.1 GCA_029252325.1 Akkermansiaceae bacterium | reverse complement strand
CGCGAAGTCATGTGGTGACATCGTGACGTAACATACTTTAGTATCAGTCATACGTGCAGAAATTCAACCTCTTTCAGCTGATTTTCACTGGTTATTTATGCCACTTCGGAAATCAAACCCAACGAATGATTTCGGAATGATTAGGAAGAGGCTGTCAAGCTAGCGGCTATGCGGTATGCCAGCAAAAGCGGACATTTTGTTGAAAAGGCTGCGTTGTTCCACAGTTGTGGTGCCCGCACCACGCCTTCGTCATGCCTTGCTTTTTTGAGTAAACTGCTCCGTCAATCGTCTCGTTTGTTTTACGAAGTGGTATTTAAAGGCTGGAGTGCCTCATGATGAACAAGATGCTTTCTCTTGCCCAAGATGGTGTGTGACCAGTTTTACTGCATTGTCGGCTGTCATGCCGTGCTGCTCACGCAACTGGTCTACCTTGCCGTGCTCAACAAAAGCATCCGGCCAGCCGATACGCTCAACCGGGGTGGTGATTTTGGCATCACTGAGAAGCTCGATAACACTGGCTCCAAAGCCGTTGTGCAGGACGTGATCCTCCATGGTGATGACGGCCTTGCATTTTTCCGCGTAAGTGCGGATGAGTTCGGTGTCGAGAGGCTTGATGAAACGCGGGTTGATCAGTGCCACGGAGTGGCCGAGAGCTTCGAGCTTCTCCTTGGCTTCAAGTGCGACTTCATACATGTGGCCGAGGCTGATGATGGCAATATCGTCGCCGTCTTGAATGACTTCGCCTTTACCGATTTCGAGCAGCTCGGGTTCGGTTTTTGGCTTGGCTCCAATGCCGGCACCACGCGGATAGCGAATGGCAGTTGGGCCGTCATCGTGGTTGGCCATCGTCCAAAGCATGTCGACGAACTCATCTTCGTCTTTAGCCTGCATATGAATCAGGCCAGGGATGGCACGAAGGTAGGCGATGTCAAAAAGTCCATGGTGGGTAGGGCCATCATCTCCAGAGAGACCGCCGCGGTCCATACACATTCTTACAGGCAGGTTCTGTAGGGCTATGTCATGAATGATCATGTCGATAGCGCGCTGCATGAAGGTGGAGTAAATGGTGAGGAAGGGCCTCAATCCCTTGGTTGCATGGCCACAGGCGAACAGGGCTGCATGCTCTTCGGCAATGCCTACATCAAAGTAGCGCTCGGGAATTTCATTTTTGAAGATGTCGAGCTTAGTGCCGCCGGGCATGGCTGCGGTGATGGCGGTGATGGATTTGTCTTTCTTGGCGAAATCAGTGACTGCTCGGCCGTAAAGCTCCGAATAGGTGGGGTTATCGGCAGCTGCCGTAGAACCGTCTTCAATCTTGTAGGTGCCAAGGCCGTGGAATTTGCCGGGGTTTTCAAGAGCTGGTTTGTAACCACGACCCTTTTCGGTAATGATGTGAAGTATGACAGGTTGATCTTGGGTTTTGAGATGCTCAAAGGTGCGAATCAAAAGAGGTAAATCATGACCATCGATGGGACCATAGTAATGGAGTCCAAATTTCTCGAAAAGGACGTTCGGAACGAGAAGGTTTTTAGTGTTACGCTCCACCTTGTGGGCAAATTTACGCACAGTGTCACCACCTATCTTGCCCACAAATTCAGACGCCTTGTGGCGAACAGATGAGAACATGGGGTGGGTTTGCAATGCATTAAAATACTTTGCTAAAGCACCAACATTTCGGTCAATAGACCATTCGTTGTCATTGAGCACAACGATTAATCGTTTGGTAGTGTGCTCGATGTTGTTCATTGCCTCGAGGGTGGGTCCGCAAGTGAAAGCAGCATCCCCAGCTACGGCAACAACATGACTGTCTTCCTCTTTGAGGTCACGTGCGGATGCCATGCCGAGAGCGGCAGAGAGGGCGGTGCCTGCGTGTCCTGCCCCGTAGCAGTCGTGCTCAGATTCGGTGCGAAGCAGAAAGCCATTGAGCCCACCGGGAGTTCGGATGGTGTGGATAGTTTCAGCACGGCCAGTCAACATTTTGTGCACGTAGCCCTGATGCGAAACATCAAAGAGGAATTTGTCCTCTGGGCTGTCAAAGACACGGTGCAGTGCTACGGTTAGCTCCACCACGCCAAGGTTAGGCCCAAGATGGCCGCCCGTCCGTGCTAAAGAGTGAATGAGAGTGTGCCTGATCTCCTCGCAGAGATCCTCGAGCTGATCATCAGGCAGAGCCTTGACATCCTCGGGTCCTTTGATGGTAGATAGAAGCTGTGGTAGCTCAAAAGAGCCTGATTTCGTCGTCATTATGATCGGGTGAGGGTGAGGTGCCCTCTTGGGCGTTCTCTGGGTTAGAATTGTCTTTAGAATCTGTTGAGCTTTTGCCCTCGGCAGACTTGGGTTTAAGCGTGATAAGATCAAGCCGTTTCCGCGCATTCCCTAAAACAGATTCACAATGGCTGATGAGTTCTGCGCCACGCTCGTAGCTTGAGATCAGCTTTTCTAGGGGTAATTGACCTGATTCCATGGTTTCCACCATTGCCTCGAGCTCTTCAAGAGCGGCCTCAAAACTGGGCGACTTGTCTTGGGCTTCTTTTGTTTTTGTTTTTTTATCAGATGACATGGTGTGGATCTAATCGATTGAATAGGTGACGGGGCGCTTTGAATAGTAGTTCATGAAGCCGTAGCTGATCAAGGCGTGATCATGGGGATAGCGACGTGACAGTGGCTTGAAAGCTTCATGAGTATCGATGAAGGGTTTGGCAAGCGCCATTCGTGCCCAAATGTTGAATACTAGTGGATAAAGTTCACCGTAGCTGGCTTTGGGTGATGCAATCGACATCATACGATCACTATTAAAAGAATACGGAGTGATGAGAATGCCACTTACGGGGGTGTGCTGCTCAATGGCGAGAGCTTCGATTTTTTCAATTTGCTCCAAGTTTTGGGGCAGCCAGACACTGATGCGGTCTGCATACCAGGCTACTGCCCAGGGCACGTCTGAGATGATAACATCCTTCGGGGTGGTATTTTCTGCGATGGTGTGATTGATTGCTTTTGGATAGTAGGGTGGCCAATGAGGAAACCCGCCAACGCCTTCGGCACGGAGGCCTAGCTTTATATCTTGAGGAATCGCCAACAACATGGGTCCTGCGCTAATGACAACGATGACGACCATGTGTGCGTGACGCAGTGAATCTATGCGTTGGGCGATTCCAAGTCGTGCCCAAAGAATCGAAACCATAGCTAATCCATAGGCAGCCATCAGCGGAGCGAAGAGAATATGGATTTGATTAGAATCGAGGTTTCCATCATTCAAACCGTAGATCGACATGCCAACGCCTGCGAGCACCCACATGAGCAGGAGTGGCCAGCGGAACATTCCCAATGCCTGACGCTTGAAGGGGTGTAGCAGTGCTATAAAGAATAGGGGGGCAGCTAGGATAGCACCCAAGTTGGCATGCAAATTGGAAATTTGGCCCAATGTGGTGGCCATAATATTGATCAGCAGGCTTTTGAGCCCTAGCTCATGATCAGCAGGTGAAAGAGACCGCAAGATGTCATCTTGAG
The DNA here is from genome assembly GCA_029252325.1 of Akkermansiaceae bacterium. GTDB lineage: Bacteria > Verrucomicrobiota > Verrucomicrobiia > Verrucomicrobiales > Akkermansiaceae > Oceaniferula. The sequence goes on along the minus strand of JAQXBQ010000016.1, from coordinate 8,489 downwards.
ATGAGCCCAAGCCGTTATGAATGGCGTAGTAGGCAGTGCCAAATATGCTTCCTGTCGGGCTGCTGTAGATAAGGAAGGCAATGGGTAACACCAATACAATCAGCATACCCATCAGGATTCCGGCTATGATACCTCTGGGTTTAAAGTAAATGGCGGCAAAAATAACAAAGCCAAAATACATCCAGATCGCAATCCAATGGGTGAGCACGAGTAGACACATAAATAAGCCGGCTGCTACCACGGGAGTGGTCGTGGGCTTGTCGTCTGATGCATTTTCAATGCCAATCCACAGAAAGAACATGGCGCATGAAAACAGCATTAACATCATCATCTGAGGCATGCCAGATTGAGAAAATTTCCACATCAGCTCACAAAAAAGCATAAGAATAGCCACTACTGAAGCGATCGTGGTGTCAAAAATTCTGGAGATTAGCAGGTAGTTAACTCCAATGGAAATGATGAAAAAAATGACGCAAACGCCGGCAATGACACGGTCGAGTTGGTAGATGTTTGATTTTAGCGGCATTTTCCAGCGCTCTTGGTTGTTGCCATCTACTGCTTTGAGGACTGCAGCATAAACGCATGGATTGAGAGGGGCGTGGTAGGTTTCTGGGAATTTTTTGAAACTGGCAAGGTGTTCTTTGTCCTGATGATTTTCTTCCATCTGCCACAGTGTGATAGGGCGAATAACCTTGGTGGAAAATCCGTTTCCACGAGCTATTTCTCTAGCCACCTGTGCCTGCTCCATTCCCCTGGGTGAAGATAGCCCTCTAAAGGTGAAAAAAATAGCAATAACGGCAAAGCCCAAAAGCAGCACAAAAAAGATAGCGCGGCGTAACGCGCCGCTGGTATCTGCCGAAATTTTTTCTTTGATGCTGGAAATAATCATATTTGGTTAAGTGAGGAAAATAATGTCTAAGTAGTTTTTCTTTAAATTGGGGTGCAGTGGCCATTTGCTCGCGGTGGCTTAGCTGGGGCTCTCAATGTCTTTGAGTTTCCTCTGCAGGGTGCGTCTGCTAATGCCCAACAGCCGAGCAGCCTCGGTGCGGTTATCCTTGGTTTCTCGTAAGGCTCGTCGGATCACCTGTAATTCCAACACATGCAAATTGAATTCTTCGTTCGAAGCAAGCGGCATCTGCTCTGCATGACTATCCTCTTTTTGAACTGAAAGGGGAGAGCTTTGGGCTGCGCTGAGTGTGGGTTTGTGCTCGCTACTGTTCAGAAAGTAGGGGAGGTGCTGGCAGCCAATGACATCCTCATTACTCATGACCACGCCGTGCTCGATCGCGGTGCGTAGCTCACGAACGTTGCCTGGCCAGGAGTAGGAACGAAGCTTTGAGAGTGCATCATCAGTCAGCGGTTTAAGCTTCTTCTGGTTCTCGGATGAAAATTCTCGCAGAAAGGCTTGAGCCAAAATAACGACGTCCTCAGCACGTTGACAAAGTGTCGGCATCAATATCCGAACGACGTTGAGCCGGAAAAATAAATCTTCACGAAATTCCCCTTTGCTGACGAGCTCTCTTAAATTCTTATTGGTGGCAGTGATGACCCTGACATCGACATTGATGGGCTTATTGGATCCGACGCGCTCGACCGTACGCTCACTCAGGACACGTAGCAATTTTACTTGGGTTGCTTGGTCGATTTCACCAATTTCATCGAGAAAAATGGTGCCCCCGTTGGCTTGTTCAAATCGACCGATTCTTCGTTGCGAAGCCCCTGTGAAGGCGCCTTTTTCGTGGCCAAAAAGTTCGCTTTCTAGAAGTTGCGGCGATAGCGCTGCACAGTTAACGACCAACATTTTCTCGGCCGGCCTGCCACTTAATTGGTGAATTGCGTGTGCAACCAGCTCTTTGCCGGTACCACTTTCTCCTTCTATGAGTATGGTGGCGCGTGTTGGTGCAACCTGTGTCACGAGCTCACTGACTTTTTGCATGGCTGCAGATTTGCCAATTAAGCTTTCCAGTCCATGTTTCCTGTTGCCTGCTTTTTCCCTCAGGTCTTTTACTTCGTGCTCAAGGCGAACCTTATCTTTTTCAAGAGATCTGCTGCGTGAGGCTCTTTTCAGTAGTAGCTCAACCTCGTCAAGGTTAAGGGGCTTGGTGACGAAATTCCACGCCCCGCGGCGCATGGCCTCTACGGCAGTATCAACGGAGCCGTATGCGGTCATCATGACAGCGACCGGCGGTTGTGGAATGGCGAGTGCTTGATCGAGCAAATCCATGCCGTTGTCGCCGGCGAGTCTGAGATCAGTCAGTAGCAGGTCGATGGGCTCGCTCTTGAGAATCGACATGGCTTCCTTGATGCTGGAGGCAAGATAGCAGTCGAATTCTTCCTCGAGTGCCATTCGTAGTCCGTCGCGAGTTGATTTTTCATCGTCAACGATGAGTAGAGTTGCCATGGCCATGCTATTTTGAGTGGGTGGATGATTCAACGTCGATAACGGAGGACTCGTGTCTATTCTCAAGAAGTCTAACATTCCTGTCTTTCCGCGGAATGGAAATATTCACTGTGGTTCCTTCGCCGGTATTACTCTCGATTTCGATTTCACCACCATGTTCACGAACGATACGGCGGACGATTAAGAGTCCTAAGCCGGAGCCTGATTTTTTGGTGCTTTGGTAGGGCTCGAAAAGAGAGCCCATGATTTCAGGGGGGATGCCCGAGCCATGGTCTCGAATGGTGAGGGTGAGCTCGTAGTCCGTCACGTGAGATGAAATATCAATGCGGCCACCACTTGCAGGTAGCGATTGAAAGGCGTTTTTGAGCAAGTTGTAGAGAGCCTGTTTGATTTGGCCGCCATCAAGCGGCAGCAGGGGAGCTGTGGAGCTGAGGTCGAGGCTTACCTTGACGTTGCGTTCCTCGAGCTCAGGCTCTATCAGGCTGAGTGTGTCACGTAACAAGTCGTGGATTTGAAGTGACTCACGCTCTGGCTGAGTGGGCCGAATTGCTTGAAGGAATTGTTTGAGGATGGTGTCGAGTCGGCGGATTTCACCCTGTGCAGTTTCTAAATGTTGGCTCAGGCTTTGTTGTTCGTCGCTTTCAAGTTTTTTAATTTTACGTTCAAGCAGTTGTAGGTGGATATCGAGTGCGTTGAGTGGGTTGCCAATTTCGTGAGCAACTCCAGCAGCAAGTAATGTAAGCGCGTTGAGTTTTTCGCTTTCGACATTTTCTTCTGCTTTCTGGCGGGATTGGGTAATGTCTCGTACTAGCAAAACATAGCCAAGCATATGTTCGGCCCTCTCTACTTCCCCTTGGATTGGAGATAGGTAAAAGTTCAGGTAGCGTTGCTCTGGGTAGAGGATCTCCATGTCGCGACTGACTACGCGCCCTGGGTCTGCGAGTTTGTCCCATTCGAAACCGCGGACCGTCGCTGAGAGTGATTGGCCGATGCTGGTGACTGGGTCGATGCCAAAAATACGCAGGCAGGACTTATTGACGTAGGTGATTTGACCATCGGGGTCGAGTATCATCACGCCTTCCTGCAAAGCCTCGAAAACACTCTCAAGAAAACCCTTCTCTCTGACGAGGCGCATGATGAGGCGTTGCACCTCCTCCGGCTCGACCTGGTCTAGTCGAGTGATAAGCTTGTCGAGAAAACCAGATTTCATAGTGGGTGAGATTTCGTTGCAGAGAATGGCTGAATAGCTTAAGCTTCATCAAATGACTGAAGCATTAGTGGTATTGTGCAGTTTCCCCGATAGGGAGAAGGCGCGTCAGATTGGCACACATTTGGTGGAAAAGCAATACGCAGCGTGCATAAATATTATGCCTGCTATGGAGTCTGTATATCGTTGGGAAGGCAAGATGTGTCGTGAGGAGGAGTTTATGCTCATTATTAAGACGAGCCGCGATGCTTTTCTTGGTCTCAGCCGCGAATTATCGAGTCTTCATCCGCACGATGAACCGGAAATCGTTGCCCTGCCAGTGGCTGATGGATCTCCTGGATATTTGAGATGGTTAATGGATCAAACTCGTTAGGGGCGACTGCTGAAACGGCATTGAAGAGCGATATTAATGGGAGTAGCACTCACATATTTTCTCAAATGATCGCCGTCTTTATAATAAAGTGCATTTCGATGACACTTTTTATTGCGTATAGTCAAAAACGAGTTATAAAATACACCCCCCAAGTGCTTGGCAGATTTGTTATTAGGTAAAATGCCTAAATACATGACGCCTCAAGTTTTTGGACATTAAATTCATCTTGTTGGTTGTCTGTAGGGGGTTTTTTCCGCTGAGGGTGCCGACACACACATCACCCCTTACACAGTCCTATTTCAAACAGGTTTAATCGGAATGAATCCAGATAGAGCAACACTCAATTTTTTAAATAGTTTTCCAGAAAAGTCACGCGATCGAGGCGATGCATTACAAGACGATGGCGCCGTCACTCAGATTTTTGGTAATCATCTTTTCATCCAAGGCAGAGTAGAAGACTCCACCGGAACATTTCGTACCAGTCTACGTCTGCAGGGTAACCGGTGGTTTGGTAGCTGCACTGCTGAAGATCAGGTTGTTGCCGGCGCATGCATGTATGCCACCATGATGGAGCGAATGCACCGTGGTGAAGATTTGCCAGAGAGTCCGAATGAGTTTGACGACACCCCAATCATTGATGTGATTGAGGAAAAGCTGGAACGTGAACTCGACGACAAAGAGGCTGATTTCGTTAACAAACTTGAAAAACGTTATAGGCGCTACGTTATCGAAGGCGAAATCCACGACCACGATCTGGTTCGGCTGAACCCACGCTGGGAAATCGTTAGCTATGATCCACTCGAGCTGTGGCCAATGCCTCCCGGTGATATTCTTGAGTTCTGGAACTACATTGCCTATGCATTCTACAAGAAGAAGTTGCCGTATGCCGAATTCCTCAACGTGATCACAGATCTTGAGGCGGTTCAAAAGAAGATGCACGAGTGGGAGCGCGAGCGCGAGGTTGCTGCCTGGTATGATCGCATCGAGAGTGTCAACGAACGCCCTCCCATGGACAAGCCCGTCTATGCGTCTTTCCGTTTGCTTTCTACGATCAACGAGGCTCGCGTCGAGTTCCGTGAAGGCGATAAGCAAGGTGAGTGGCTTCCGCTTCGAGAAAAAGCAGACATAGATCGCTTTGTGGCACTCTTTGCCGATGCCGCATTGCGCATGGATGCCTCTAGTCAGTTAATTTGGGACCAGTTTTTAGGATTCTACCAGAGCGAGGGAGATGCTCGCATTGATCTTGATAGTGAAGCCGCGTGTCAGTTCATGAATCGTATTTTCAGGCAGCCAGCCCTTGCTGGTTATGTGGTGAACCTCGATGAGCGTGAATTCAAGGTGGTCGACAAGCCTCTGCACTGGATTTGTGAAGATGACCCTTACATGCCCAGTTCTTTCGCGTTGCAGCTAGTGACATGCGAAGGTGAGCATGTTACTCACTCTGTTCGCTTGTTGCCAGGGCGTGAAGTTCTCTACCAGTCAGATGAAACCGTATTCCCAGGGCCTCCTCGTTGGCTTAGTGAGACTGACATTCAGCCACGTTATCATATCCCCAAAGATGTGATCGATAGCCTAGAAGGTGTCGAATTTCTTAGGAAAATTGGATCTAGCTTGCCTAAATCTCTGGGTAAACGAGTCACCGACCTCGATCTGTATCCACGATTTAAGATGAAGCTGGAGCAAGGCTTGACGGCCGCGGAAACGGAGCACCTCGTCATTGATGTCAGAGCTCTTGAGAAGAAGGAACGACGGGAAGAAAAACGCATCAAAGATGAGTGGGAACTTGTCGAGCAGAAGCCCGTCAAGGGCAAGCAACTGCTGCGCTTTGCTCGTGAAGACCTCTATCCGGTGCCTGGCTTGTTGGCTCAAATGGGCCTCACCTATGATGAAAAGCTAGACGCATTTAAGTCCAGGATTACAAAGCAGTTTCCCGAAAAATTCTCAGAGTGGGCTAAGTCTTTGCCTGAGTCTTTGGTTTCTCAAATGGATGGCAAGTTGCAGACGCTTCTGGCTGACCCTGTGACAGCAGCTATTCGCTTCGAGGTCGTCAACCAAGAGATCGACTGGTTCGATCTGCGTATCGTCATCGATGTTGAGGGTGTTACTCTGAGTAATGCTCAAATCCGTTCTCTCGTTGCAGCGCGCGGTGGATATGTGCGTATGGATGATGGCGGCTGGATGCGTTTAGAAATTAAGCTTGATGCTGATCAGCGGGATGCTGTTACCCGCCTTGGTCTTGATCCGTTTGACTTAACGGGGGAGACCCACCGCATGCATGCCCTTCAGTTGGCAGATCCAAAGGCGGCTGAGGTATTTGATCCGAAGGCATGGAAGCGTATCAAAGATAGGGCGCGTGAGATTCAAATTGAAGTGAAGCCAGATGTTCCCGAGGAACTTCAAGCAACACTCCGACCATACCAGGTTGATGGTTATCACTTCCTCGCTTATCTTGCTACCAACCGATTCGGAGGTTTGCTCGCAGATGACATGGGACTGGGTAAAACCATTCAATCAATTACTTACTTATTATGGCTCCGAGATGCGGAGGCTAAAGAGAAGGGCGGAATGGATAAGGTGGCTCCTTCACTCGTTGTTTGTCCAAAGTCTGTTATCGACGTTTGGCATGCTGAAACCGAGAAGTTTGCACCCAATCTCAGGGTCAAAATATTGCGCACACGTGATGATCTTGATTTGAAAGTTCTCGAAACCGAGGTCGATATCTTCGTGCTGAATTACGCTCAACTTCGCCTTTGTGGTGAGGAGCTTGCAAAGGTGAAGTGGCTGACCACTATCCTTGATGAAGGACAGCAAATCAAAAACCCTGACTCCAAGGCAGCAAAAGCAGCTCGTGACCTGAACTCGAAGAACCGACTCGTGTTGACCGGCACCCCTATCGAGAACCGCCTCATGGACATGTGGTCATTGATGGCTTTTGCTATGCCAGGTGTCCTCGGTAGCCGCGCTTACTTCAAGAAACGCTTCGATAAGCGCAAGGACCCGGGTGCTCAAAGCCGACTAGCCTCACGTTTAAGACCATTCTTACTTCGCCGGACCAAGCTTCAGGTTGCTAAGGACTTGCCACCTCGGACCGAAGAGGAAGTCTTTGCTGAAATGGAACCCGTTCAGTCCGAGATGTATAAAGCTGAACTCAAGCGGATTCAGAAAGCATTATTAGGTTTTGATTCTGATGAGGCGGTGAAGAAGAACTCCTTCGCTATCCTCCAAGGTTTGATGCGTCTCCGCCAGATTTGCTGTCACCCCGGCTTGATTGATCCCAAGTTCCTTAAAGAAGAGAGCGCGAAAATGAATGCGCTGTTCTACTTGCTCGATCAACTCCGTGAGGAGGGTCACAAGGTGCTTGTTTTCTCCCAGTTCGTTTCCATGCTTGATATCATCAAGGCGCGTCTTGAGGTGGAGAGTCGTCCGTTCCATTATCTGACAGGACAGACGAAAGATCGTAAGGGGGTTATTGAAAGCTTCCAGACGACGAAGGACCCGTCGGTGTTCATGCTCTCGCTTAAGGCGGGTGGTGCCGGTCTTAATTTGACCTCTGCTTCTTACGTGATTCTTTATGACCCATGGTGGAACCCAGCAGTAGAGAACCAAGCCATTGACCGAACTCACCGCATTGGTCAGAAAAACAAAGTCATTGCTTACCGTCTACTCACACGAGAGACTGTGGAGGAAAAGATTCGTGTGCTTCAGCACCAGAAAACGCAGTTGGTAACTAACGTGCTCGGCGACGAAGGCTTTGCGACCAGCTTGGGAATGGATGATTTGGCCTTTATTCTGGGCACAGGTGGTTTTGAAGAAGAAATGGCTGCTGAGGATGAAATGGCCGAGGAGAAGGAAGCATCACGCAGTGCTTCGGACCTCATCGACGTAAGTTCTGTGAAAACTACCGTTAAAAAAACTGCTAAGAAGACGGTGAAAAAAGCAGCGAAAAAGGCAGCCAAGAAAAACGCTAAGAAGTAAAACCCCAGCACCCAGCCCTAGATGGGGTAAAGCCTCGAATGGGGACTATTTATCTGTGATTGCCTCCGAAGGCAAGATGGCTAAGTTGTAAGGATGAAAGGTTTCTTCGTGGCACTTATTGGTCTTCTCTGTGGCTTATATCTACTCAATCCGACCTGGGGGTTGATTGAACTCATCCCTGACAACCTTCCCTTTGTCGGTAACATCGATGAGGCTGCAGTTGCTGCGGTTTTAATCGCCTGTTTGCGCTATTTCGGTTTGGATGTCACGCGCTTCTGGAAGCGAAAGCGCCTCCTGTCTGATGCTGAGAAGAATCGAGTCGAGAGGATTGATTGATGAGCCCCGTGGCAAAAAGCCCATTTTGAACAGAGGGCCAGGTCAATGCATCGGTTTTGGTGATATTTTGGTGATGTTTTGAGAATATTCTGGCAATGTATTTACAATGAATGCTTGTGAAGGCAGCTTTTTTGGGCAATAGTATTTGGGAAGTTGCTTTTATTTCATCATCGATTGATTAGCTTAATTGGAACATC
>JAQXBQ010000136.1 GCA_029252325.1 Akkermansiaceae bacterium | reverse complement strand
ACCACTCGCCAGAACACCTGGTGTCATCAGTCAGTTTTTGACACTCTTGTTGCGAAGATGGAAAATATTCTTTCGCAACAAAGGTCAGGTATACCTTCAGCTCGCCATCTTACTTTGTTTTCCGATTTTAGTGGCTCTATTCCACGATCGAGGCAACGAAAACATTAAGCGGTTTTCCGACCGTGGCGAAAGTGTTATCCAGCAAATACAGGAACACTCCATGGTCGAAAAGAGCTACTTGAGCGTTGGCTCCGCTGTCTCAGGCATCGTCATGTTTCAAGTCATCCTCCTCTCCCTGATGGGTTCTAATAACGCAGCGCGAGAAATCGCCGGAGAGCGTCTTATTTACGAAAAAGAAAAATTCGGAGGTATTCGACCTTTAGCTTACTTGGGCAGCAAAGTGGCATTTCTTGGATGTCTCATTATTATTCAGTCACTTTGGATGGCTGTCTTTGTCGAACAATTCTGGAAATTCCCTGGCGGCAGTGGCACTGGATTTATTGATCACGCAATTTTTCTCATACTGATCAATGCTGCGATGACCTTCATCTGCCTGGGTATTTCTGCGTCAATGAAAACCGCCGAACAGTCTTCACTATTATCGGTTTATCTTGTCGGTTTCCAATTACCTCTTTCTGGCGCTATCCTTGCCCTCCCTGAGAGCATGGAATCAATAACACGTCCTTTCATTTCTGCCTATTGGGCTTGGTCAGGTAGCGTCGAATCCATGAATCCAAGCTATCGTAATGCAATCGATACCGTAACAGAAACCTCATTCGAATCTGTGAATGTATGTCATTACTTATTAATAGTACATATTTTGGTGGGACTAATTGTAACCTACAGGGGCCTGCGTCATCACCAATGGGATTAACAATGCACTTACAAATCATTATCAGCCACGCATAGGAAAGTTAAATTCAACCATGTCCAGAAGATCTAAATCTAACAGCAACAAAAAAAACCAGCTTACTACCTATGCCATAGCATTTGTATTGACCATTATCATACTCGCTGCTGGCAAAGCATACCTGAGTAGTCAGGCAAAACATTTTGCTAGTCTCAACGATATTTCGATAGCAGATATCCAAGAAAACGGCACCAGCTTGAGTGGTAACAAATACCGCATTAAAGGTGAAATTTCTGAACGAATGATTCTTTCGAATCAGCGTGGTCTTTTAGTCAGCATCATATCAGATGTAGAAGGTAAAGAATTAGGCACCATACCAGTACACATACCACCAGGAATTGATCGCATCAACATAGAGCGAGGTCACAGTTACACCTTTAAAATTGAAGTAAACCGAGAAGGCCTTCCTGTTGCCATGGACATTCAGGCAGAATAATGCCCCTGGTTTTTATCCTACAATTCCTGTTCATCCCCACGAACTCATCATTCATACACCCATCCAATACCCATCCAATACCCATGAGATTCCTAATAATCCTCATTACTCTCTACCTTCCTGTAACAGCTCAAGTCTACAACCCGAGTAATGGAGACCAACAAAACACAGGCGGCCAAAACAATAGTGACCAAAACAATAATGGTGGCACTACCACTATTAAGTCAAAGAATACTACCTCGTCTGTTTACGGCGACGAACTCCCTTTTGTCGATCCCACCCAAGAGACAATCACCATCATGGGCCGTACTTTCAGCATGGGAGACAATAGGTTTGGTGGCATGTTCGACTCATACTTGGCAGATTCACCCAACACATCTGAAGAGGCGCTAGAATATCGCTTAACGATTGACTCCATCCTGAAAGCCGTATCTCCTTATGCCAAAAATGTTTCCGTTCCTCAAAAAATCAGGGACGGATTTTCCCTTTTACCGAGAGCAGCAACCTACTCAGGAGATGGCCGCATCTGCGACTCCTTGTCAAACGCCATCTATGCAGTAATGTTATCTAAAGGCACTGTCAAAAACTCAAAACAATACATTGCCGATTTAGAAAAAGAAAAAAAACGCATCATCGCTAAAGCTGAATGGATGAGGCGATCTGGCAGCACTGCTCTTTCTAGCAACACCAAATTAAGAATCGGTCTACCGAGGCACCAAAATGGCGATGCAAAACAAGCCCCATTGCACACGGAATCATACAAGATCAAGGAAATGCAAAGGCGCATTCTAGAAATCGAAACCCTCAAAAAAACGCACCAGGGAAAAAGTGAATTGAACATGCTACAGGCAAGAATTGAGTATCAAGCCCTACTGGC
>JAQXBQ010000114.1 GCA_029252325.1 Akkermansiaceae bacterium | reverse complement strand
CGAGCTCGGCACGTAAGCGCTGTATCTCATATCGTTGTTTGCGTTTGTCTCCTCGTAGGCCCTCAATCTCTACTAATGCCTGATCGTAGTTTTCATTGGTGTTATCACCGCTGCCAGCTTCGAGCAATTCATCGATTTGTAGTTGTAGTTTACTGCTTTGAGCGAGGCTTTCGTTAAGTTGTTTTCTGATATTGGCAAGTTGATCATTACTGGGTCGCCCTTGAAGCTCGCTGAGCTGTATGCGGTAATTTTCGATCTGATCGTTTGCGGTTTGTAGGTCATCACTGAGACGAACAAGTTGATCTGCCACCTCCGCAGACTGATTCGCTTTTATAGTGAGTGTCGAAATCTGCTTGTAGAGTTGCTTGGTAATATCGTCTCTCGATAGCATCTGAGCTTGAAGCTCTGTGATTTTCGTATTTTTAACACTAAGCTCAGCTTCCCAACTGCTTGCAAGTGAGGCAAGGCTGCTTGCATCTTTGCTTAATCGCTCTGCGGTTGTGTAGGCGCTGTGAGAACTGGCTGGAAGCGGTGGCAAGTTGTTTCTCAACCGCTCTGCGTTGGCTTGGTTACGAAGTTGCTGATTGTTAAGCTCGAGAGCAGTAAGTCCATGATTGCTGCCTGCTGAATGTGATGATTTGCCGCTGATTGAAAGCATCAGCATGATGAAAAGTAAAAATACAATGAGGACAATGAGCGAGGTGGTGATGAGGCTGTTATTGGCCTGTTTGACATGCGCGCCAGCCATGACATGAGCAGGTCCAGTGGGCTCCCCTGAAATAGATTCAGGCTTGGTGCCGTCATTGGTGCCCGTGTCGGAAGCTTTCTGAGGCTCTTTATTGCTGGCCTGCAAATGACCCGTTTCCTTTGTCTGTTTTGTTTCCATGATGCATGCAAATTCCCAATATTTGGAAATACTTCATCTTCCTTAGCCTTTTTACTGCACAAGTGCAAGGGCGCGGTTCTGACAATTTTCGTACGATATGAATGCAATTAATGTCCTCAGGTGGTGATGTGAATCGGCATCACGCGATTGAACTAACGAACGAGGGCTAAATTCGGGTTGATGTCTTCTTTGATGTCCGAGTGAAGACCCGCAAGCTGATATTGTAATGCTACGAAAGCGATCATTGCGGCGTTGTCTGTTGAAAGATGTGGAGGAGCAATAAGCAATTGCTTGCCCTGTGCGTCACATGCTTGCTGCATCGCCTCACGCAGTGCAGCATTACATGAGACTCCGCCGGAGACTGTGATAAGCGACTCGCCTGCCTGGTCTGCGGCTTTCATGGTCTTGTGCACGAGGATATCGATGACCGCTTGTTGAAAAGAGGCGCATAGATCGGGAATGGAATCTTGGGGTGCACTCCCTGTTTCTGGACTGAGCTTCTCTAGTTGGTAGAGAACGGCTGTTTTTAAGCCTGAGAATGAAAAGCCAAGGCCATCTTTGATCATCGAGCGGGGGAATTGGAAAGCGGTGGCAGAACCATGGCGTGCCTGTTTCTCTATCTCGGGACCTCCAGGATAGGGGAGACCTAGCATTTTACCAACCTTGTCATAAGCTTCACCCGCAGCATCATCACGCGTGCTGCCGAGTAGAGCGTAATCGCGAAATGCCTTCATGTGAATTAACATGGTGTGACCACCAGAAACGATAAGGGCAAGATTGGGCTCAATGCTTGTCGAGGGCAAGAAGGGGGAGAGCAAATGTCCTTCCATGTGGTTGACCGAGATGAAGGGTTTACTGGTTGCAATGGAGAGAGCCTTTGCAGTGGTATTGCCCACTAATAGTGAAGAGGCTAGGCCGGGGCCTGACGTTGCCCCAAAAGCATCGATATTATCAATTTGAAGGCCCGCATTCTTGAGGGCTAGGTCAATGAGCGGCCTGAGGTGCAGTGAATGGTTCCTGCTTGCTAGTTCAGGGACAACTCCGCCGAATTCACGGTGGATGTCGATTTGGGACGAGATCTCAGATGACAATACGTGGCTATGCTCGCCATCGTAGCGTAGGATGGCCACAGCGGTCTCATCGCAGCTTGATTCGATGGCAAGAATAGTTGTCGTCATGGAGTCGTTTTAGAGCCTAATTTGCGTATGCACAGAATTTTTTAGCTCAGGTTACACTCGATGCAGCGCCTTTGAGATTTACAAACAGGGGCGACTTTGGCAGAACCCGCGCCATGTCCGAGCTTCCCAAAGCCTACGAACCTCAAGCAGTTGAAAAAAAATGGTATGCATCGTGGCTGGAGCACAGCTGTTTTCATGCTGATGAATCTTCAGATAAAGAGGCCTACTCGATTGTGATTCCACCACCGAACGTGACCGGGATCCTGCATCTTGGTCATGTCTTAAATAATACCATTCAAGATATATTGTGCCGGCGCGCCCGCCAGCAAGGTAAGGAGGTGCTCTGGCTTCCGGGGACGGACCATGCAGGCATTGCTACCCAGGCTAAAGTAGAACGTGAGCTGCGTGAAAAAGAGGGCAAGACACGCCGTGAACTGGGTCGTGAGGCATTTTTGGAGCGTGTCTGGGAATGGAAAGAAAAACATGGAGGTATCATTATCCAACAGCTCAAGCGTTTGGGGTGCTCGTGTGATTGGGACCGCGAGCGTTTTACCATGGATGATGACTATTCGGCTGAGGTCGGCCGTGTGTTTACCGAGCTCTTCCATGAAGGGCTGATCTACCGAGGCAAGAGAATGGTAAACTGGTGTCCGGTTTCACTGACCGCATTATCTGATGAGGAGGTCATTATGCAGCCTCAGAAGTCAAAGCTCTACTTTATGAAGTATGAGCTGGTGGATTCACCAGGTGAGTTCTTAGAGATATCTACAACGCGTCCTGAGACTCTGATGGGTGACACGGCAGTGGCAGTGAATCCTAAAGATGAGCGATTTGCTCACTTGATTGGGAAAAAAGTAAGACGACCATTTCCCGAAGCTGAGATTGAAATTATCGCGGATGACCATGTTGATATCGAATTTGGTACTGGGGCATTAAAAATCACCCCCGCTCATGACAAGGCAGACTTTGAAATCGGCCAGCGTCACGATCTTGAGATCATCAACGTATTGCATCCAGACGGTACTGTTCATTGTGCAGACTGCCCAGATCTCGACGGCTTGGATCGATTCGTAGCGCGCAAAAAAGCAGCCGAAAAGCTCGAGGAGCTTGGGTTGCTTATTCGTGTCGAGGAGTATGATAACAATGTGGGCTTCTCCGAGCGTGCTCACGTGCCGATTGAGCCGCGTATTTCAATGCAGTGGTTTCTCAAATACCCATGTGTGCAAGAAACGGCTGATGCGGTAGCAAGTGGCGATATTACTTACCGGCCAGCTCGCTGGGCAAAGACCCACGCCAACTGGATGGAGAACATCCAAGACTGGTGTATCAGCCGCCAGCTCTGGTGGGGCCACCAGATCCCTGTGTGGTATCGACAAGAGAAGGTAGGTGAGTTGCAAGCAGCTGAGTCACTAGATGTCAGTGATCTTGAAGCTGGTGATATCTTTGTAGGGGCAGACGCGCCTGATGATGGCGGCAATTGGGTTCGGGACGAGGATGTCATGGATACTTGGTTTAGCTCATGGCTGTGGCCATTTGCCACGATGGATGACACTACTCGGTCTAAGTTTTATCCCACCACAGACTTGGTGACTGGGCCTGATATTATTTTCTTTTGGGTCGCACGTATGATCATGGCGGGCTATCGATTTGAAAATCAGTTGCCATTCAAAAACGTCTTTTTCACATCAATTATTCGAGACCTGAAAGGGCGCAAGATGAGTAAATCACTGGGAAACTCTCCTGACCCAATCGACTTGATG
>JAQXBQ010000014.1 GCA_029252325.1 Akkermansiaceae bacterium | reverse complement strand
CCGTCAAAGATCGCTTTGCCTGAGTGTATTTTACCGGGAGGCTGGGGGATGAGGCCGATGAGTGAGTAGCAGGTGACAGATTTGCCAGAGCCTGATTCACCAACGATGCCGACGGTTTGGCCTTTATCGACTGAAAAAGAAACATCCTCTACCGCATGTACGATGCCATTACGCGTATGGAAGCGGGTGGTGAGATTGGTGACGTCGAGAAGCGGCATGGCTTTATTTTATGACAGAGTGAAAAAATAAACAGGCTGTTTATCAAAACGCGTGATGTTGATAGGCATCGCGGATGGCTTCTAGCGCATCATTTTCGTAGGTTTTTTTCTCTGAGCATCCCCAGATGACGCCGGGCCATGCGGGGTCGGTTTCGTATCGGGCGACCACATGAATGTGGAGCTGCTTAACGATGTTGCCGATGGCTGCGACGTTGACTTTGTCCGGTTTGAAATAGCTATCTACAAACTGCGACATCTGGCGCACGGTAGACATGATCGAGCCGTAGTCGGCGGCATCTAGCTGATGTAGCTCGGTGATCTGTTCGTCAACTTCTGGCACGAGAATGAACCAGGGGAATACGGCATTGTCTTTGAGTAAAACACGGCAGATTCCCTGAGTGCCAAAGTCAAAGCCTCCGGCGGCGAGTCGTTCGTTCAGTTCGAAGGTCATGGTGAAGTTATGCATGACCGCAATCGAGTGCGCAAGCGATCTGTTGTTGGCGCTTGTAGACCGTTGTGAGGATTACAGCCGAAACCAGAGCAGAGGCTGTAGCAGGTTCTGATGTATCCGGCCTTTCGCTTGAAGCAGTAGGCATTAAAAATGAAAAATCTCGGAGGCTTCTGTATACTCAGCCTGAATGATTCCTGACTCCGCTCAAAGTGCCCCCAGATCCATTATTTTGCTCATTTCCGCATTTTATTATTGGGTGACCACTACTTACCCGTCATTGCCCGTTCATTCCAGTCCCTCTTTCCCCCCGCAACCCCCCTTATCACTCCATGAAAGCCCCTTCGATCACCTCACCCAAAAAGCAAATTCCTAGCAGTCAGTAGCAGTATTAGGAATGCGATATCACGAAGTGGGAGAGTTGAAATCCAGTAATGGCGAACATTGATATGCCTTTTAAACTGCGTGCAGCGATCCCCATGAGGGCATAGGTGAGTTTAGCAGCGGTGTAGGAACAGGAATGGAGCTCGGGGCGGGGTGCGAGCTCGACGACGTCGAGACCTAGGATGTTTCTGCCTTTAGCGGTGGCTTCACAGGCGTCAAGGGCTTGCCACCAGCCAAGGCCACCGGGTTCTGGGGTGCCAGTGGCGGGCATCAGGGAGGCGTCAAGGCCATCCACATCGAAGGTGAGGTAGATGTTTTCTGGGAAATCAGAAGGTAAGAGGTCTGAGGGGATACCGTTGCGGTAAATTTCAAGGGCGTCGAGGTGCCCGATCTTCTCAGAGGTGCGGCAGTAGATTTCCTCTTTACATAGATTGCGGATACCAATTTGAAAAATGGGGATGTCGAGTTCGTGGACACGTCGCATGACACAAGCGTGGCTGCTCGGGCTGCCTTCGTAGCTGTCACGGAGATCTGCGTGTGCGTCGATTTGAACAACACCGAAGTCTTGCCGGATTGAGTGCAATGCTCGGACGGGTGCTATAGTAAGAGAGTGCTCCCCGCCGAGAGTAACAGGGATTTTTCCTGATTGATAGACGGGTAAACAGGCTGCCTCAAGATTGGCAAAACAGGATTGAGCATCACCAGAGCAATCGATAACATCAGTGGTGTGGATGCCGAGTTCGCCCGGGTAGGATTTGCCATCAAAGGCTTCGAGCTGATATGATGCATCGAGAATCGCGTTGGGACCGAGAGCTGTGCCACTGCCGTAAGAAACGGTTTGTTCCATGGGCATTGGGATGATGTGAAACAGGGCGTCTTCGGGCGAGGACTGGGGGAATTCAGAGGAGAGGAAGTGCATTGGGATACTGGTAAAAGCTTACGAAAGCCGGTCGCGGTAGTCGTGGTAGGTGAATTGGCGGTCGATGATGACCTCGTCTGTTTCGGGGCGGTAACGAGCGATGGCAGGATGATTGACGCCGTTGAAATGGTTGGTTTTAACCATCGAGTAATGAGCCATATCGGTGAAGATGAGTCGATCGCCAACCTTAAGATCGTTGTCGAATGACCAGTCGCCAATGATATCACCTGCGAGGCAAGTAGTTCCGCCGAGGGTGACAGTGTGAGATTTTTCCCCAGGGTCGTCAGCATCAATAATTTCGGGGCGGTAGGGCATTTCTAACACGTCTGGCATGTGGGCGCTGGCGGAGGTGTCGAGGATGGCAATGGGGTGGCCATCTGAGTCGAACCGATCAATGACACTGGTAACGAGAAACCCTGTGTTGAGGGCAACGGCTTCGCCTGGTTCTATGTAAACATCAATGTTGTAGGTCGATCGTAGGTACTTGATGAGCTTGATGAGTTTAGCTGTGTCGTAGTCGGGTCGGGTAATGTGGTGTCCGCCGCCGCAGTTCAGCCACTTCATCTGATGGAGGTAGGTTCCAAACTTGGATTCGACATGTTCAAGAGTTCGCTCGAGGGTGTCGGAGTTCTGCTCACACATCGTGTGGAAGTGCATTCCATCGATACCCTCGAGAATAGATGCCCCGGCATTTTCAAGATCATCTACCGTGATGCCAAAGCGCGTGCCTTTGCGGCAGGGGTTGTAGATTTCTGTTTCGACCTCTGAATACTGAGGGTTGATGCGAAGACCGAAGGATGCGGAGGTGTCAGTTTGGCCTGCGTGATGTCGGAAGCGTTGCCACTGACTCAGACTGTTGAGGCTTATGTGGTGACAATTTTTCCTAAGGAAGTCCATTTCTTCATCTTGGTAGGCGACGCAGTAGGCGTGGACTTCGCCTCCAAACTTTTCGAGTCCAAGTTTTGCTTCATTGAGTGAGCTTGCAGTGGTACCGTGGAGGGTATTGGAAAGCTGGGGGAAGGTGGACCACATAGCAAAGCCTTTGAGGGCAAGGATGATCTTAGCTCCCGACTCATGCTGGACATGGTCAAGGATGTCCAAGTTGCGCGCAAGCAGAGACTCATCGACCAAGAAGCAGGGCGTTGGAACCTCCGGGCGGTGGCAGATTTCTTGAATCTGGTGCATGTCTCAGGGGTTGTGCCTTTGCAACTGTTCGAGGAAGGGCGCGCCGTCGACGACTTCCCATGGAAGACCGTATTGGTTGAGAGCGTCCATGAAGGGATCGGGGTCGTTTTGTTCCATGTTGTTGACTCCGGGTTTTTTCCAGTGACCTTCGAGAATCATTTTAGCACCGATCATGGCAGGCACACCTGTGGTGTAGGAGATGGCTTGGGACTTGGTTTCGGCGTAGGATTCTTCGTGGTCACATACGTTGTAGATATACTTTTGTAACCGTTGCCCGTCTTTGATACCATCGATGACGCAGCCGATGCATGTCTTTCCTTTGGTGAGTGGACCAAGCGAGGCCGGGTCTGGGAGTACGGATTTGAGGAATTCCAGAGGTGCGATTCGTTGGCCTTGGAAATCGATCGGTTCAATGGCTGTCATGCCGACGTTTTGCAACACGGTGAGGTGGTTGATGTAGTTCTGTGAAAACGTCATCCAGAAGCGGAGTCGTTTCACACCTTTAAGATTGCGACAGAGGGATTCCATTTCCTCATGGTAGAGGAGGTAGATATCTTTGGTGCCGACTTCAGGGTGAGGGAAGTCGAATGTTTGGTGAATCTCTAACGGGTCTGTTTCTTTCCATTCGCCTTCTTGCCAGTAGCGACCTTTGGCTGTGATTTCGCGGATGTTGATTTCTGGATTGAAGTTCGTGGCAAAGGGCAGGCCGTGGTCACCAGCATTGGCGTCAATAATGTCGACGGTGTGAATTTCATCGAAGAAGTGTTTCTGAGCGTAAGCGCAAAAGACATTGGTAACACCTGGATCGAAACCTGATCCGAGCAGTGCGGTAAGCCCGGCATCTACGAATCGCTGATGATATGGCCATTGGTATTCGTAGGAAAAACGTGGATCGTCCTTCGGCTCGTAGTTGGCAGTATCGAGATAGTCGACACCGGCTTTAAGGCAAGCCTCCATGAGGGTGAGGTCTTGATAGGGGAGCGCCACGTTGATAAGGATGTCGGGCTTGATCTCGCGCATCAATGCTACTGTGGCCGTTACGTCATCGGCATCAACAGTAACGGTATCGATTGGGTAATCAATTTCTGAGGCGATGATGTCGCATTTTGACTTGGTGCGTGAAGCAAGGGTGATTTTCCCGAACGTATCTGGGAGTTGAGCGCATTTGTGGACAACGACACGGCCTACGCCGCCGGCTCCGATGATGAGTGTGGATTTCATAATGGGGAGGTATGGTGTTTAAGTGTTAGGAGATTCGTAGTAGGTGTAGCCGACAATGCTTTCGCGGTAAGCATCCATGATTTGGCGGCGATGACTTGGAGTGATTTTGCCTTCCTCGACGGATCGTTCGGCAAGGCTTCGGAAACGCTCGACGAGATTTTTGGTATCGTATTCGACGTAGGTAAGAACATCGGAAATGGTGTCACCTGCTAGTTCACGAAGGTATTGGATATTTCCATTTTTGACACCAACACTCACGACATTCGTATCTCCGAGCAGGTTGTGGAGGTCTCCGAGTGTTTCCTGATAGGCACCTACAAGAAAAACTCCGAGGAGGTAGTCTTCGTCGTCGTTGAGCTGGTGTAAGGGGAGATGGGCTTGATGCTCGCCATTGATAATGAAATTATCGATGCGCCCATCACAGTCGCAGGTAATGTCGGCGAGAGTGGCTCTGGCGGTGGGTTTCTCATCAAGCCGGTGAATAGGCATAACCGGGAAAAGCTGGTCGATGGCCCAGGAGTCGGGGAGAGATTGAAAAAGGCTGAAGTTGCCGTAGTAGACATCTAAAAATGGATTGCCCTCTGCTAGGGCTTCGGGCACCTGCTCCATCGTATCAGCAATCTCATGGATGCGCGTTATGATGCGGGTAAAGAGGGAGTTACAGTAGGCTCGTTCACGAAGTGTTACATTGCCATACTTAAATAGAGAAAGGATTTCCTCCCGGTAGTAAAGGGCATCGTTGTAACACTCCTGAAGGTTTTCTTCGTTGAGATAGCTTTCTACCTCGCTGAGTTTGATCAGGTGTGGGTGAGGCTTGCTGGGGATGTGCTGAGACAAGGAGTCTGCAGAAGGGCTGTTGACATCGAGGATATTGAAAATGAGAACAGAATAGTAGGCTGCGACGGCGCGTCCTGACTCGCTGATAATCGTCGGGTGGTTTAGCTGTGCTTCATCACATACGGTTTTGACGACATCAATAATATCAACCGCGTATTCTTGGATTCCGTAGTTGCGACTGCTAAGGCTATCACTGCGCGAACCATCGTAATCAATACCCAAGCCGCCACCGATATCTAACAAGCCCATGGTGGCACCCTCCTTGATGAGTTCGATATAGATGCGGGAGGCTTCGGTGGCCGCTTCGCGGATCGATCGAATATCGGGAACCTGTGATCCTTGGTGGTAGTGGAGAAGGCGTAGTGTATCCAGCATGCCATGCTCACGCAGTGTGTCGACAGTGTTAAGTATCTGGTTGGTGGTTAGGCCGAAGACGCTGTTCTCGCCACTTGAGTGGGACCAGTGGCTATTGTTGCAGGTAGAGAGTTTGGCTCGGATGCCTAACATGGGTTGGATTCCAAGTGCCTCAGACCGTTCAAGGATCAAGTTTAACTCGGTGGGCATTTCGATGACTAGCACGATTTGCAAACCCATCTTGGTGCTTTGCAGGGCAAGGTCGATAAACTCCTGATCTTTATATCCGTTGCAGATGATGTATGCCTCGGGATCGTGCATGTAGGCGAGGGCGGCGAGGAGTTCCGGCTTACTACCTGCCTCAAGTCCGTAGTGATATTGTTCGCCAAATTGAGTGATCTCTTCGATGACTTGCTGTTGCTGATTAACCTTAATAGGATAAACACCTCGGTAATCACCTTGATAGCCCGAATCGTTGATGGCAGAGTTGAATGCCATGTTGAGATTCCGAATACGATCGGCGAGCAAATCGTGAAAGCGTAGCAGCAATGGAGTATCTAGTCCGCGCTCGCGAATGCCAGTAATAATGTCGGGCAGGCTAACCGAGGTTCTCTGATCTCCATCACGGAGATGAACATGCAGATGACCGTTTTTAGAGATACTAAAAAAATCGTTGGCCCAGTTATCAACTCCGTAGAGGTCGTTGGCTTGTTGGGTATCCCAAGAAACAGGGTTCGGGGGCTTGCTCATGATTGGGTGGGAATAGGATGGGCTTTTCCTTGATCTTATGTGGGTTGTGAGGCGTGAAATACAAGGGCATATTATAGGATTTGAACAGCGAAATTGTGCAAAATTGTATTCATTGATATGTAGAGTCCAGATAGAATGCCTTGTCCCCAAACCTTGGTGTAGACCTTTTTACGTTAGATTCTCAAAAAGTGACAAACTCATTGGTTTGATTTAGCTTGCTCAACAAAAAAGAAACCCGCTAAACCATTGATGGTTAGCGGATTGCAAGCGCCCCTCCCTTACCAACCATTAAAGCCCCTTCGAGTATCTCACTCAAAAAGCAAATTCCTAGCAGTCAGTCAGTTAGTAGTTAGTTTTACTTTCGCCGCTTCTTCTCGTCTGTGGCATTTCTTGAACGCACGGAGAAGGTGATCGGGATGCCAGGGGAGGGGTGGTCTTCGCGCAGGCGGTTGGTGAGATATTGCTCGTAGTTCTCCTGCATCAGGCGCTTGTCGTTTACAAAGAGAATGTAGGTGGGGACGGGGATAGCCGTGTAGCGGTCGTTGACGGCAGTGGTGGCATACAGGAGTTTGAGGCGTTTGGTTCCCTTTTTTGCCTGCGGTGGTTTTTTCTCAAAGGCGGCACCGAGAAATCGATTGAGTTTACCGGTGGTGATGGGCTCTTGGGCGTGTTTGCGGATCTCAGCAAGTTTCTGGAAGATGAGGCCGATGGATTGTTTTTTGAGTGCAGAGACTGCCACGTAGGGGGCGTAGGCGAGGAAAAAGAGCTCTGTGCGGACGTGTTCGGTGACATCTTCAAGGCGTACGTTTTTCTGGGCTCCCGGATGATAAAGGTCGAATTTATTGAGCACGATCAGGCAGGGTTTTTTCTCGCTCTGGATGATGCGGGCGATTTTGCGATCTTGGGCGGAGATGCCTTCGGCGCAATCAACAACCAGCAG
Organism: Akkermansiaceae bacterium; assembly: GCA_029252325.1. Lineage (GTDB taxonomy): Bacteria > Verrucomicrobiota > Verrucomicrobiia > Verrucomicrobiales > Akkermansiaceae > Oceaniferula. Next base: position 912 of record JAQXBQ010000014.1, on the reverse strand, counting down.
GCAGATGTCAGCACGGCGGATCGAGCGCTCGGCACGCATAGCGGAGAATACTTCAACAGATGAGTCCATCTTGGTTCGGCGCCGGATACCTGCGGTGTCGATGAGCGTATGGAGCTCACCGAGAAACTCGTAGGGGACATCGACTGCGTCACGGGTGGTGCCGGCGATCTCCGATACGATGGTTCGCTCGTCTTTTAGGATGGCATTGATGAGCGAGGATTTGCCGGCGTTGGGTTTGCCGACGATGGCGATCTTGAGGCCATCACGTTTGACCATTTCCTCGGCTTCTTCGATATCGCGCTGCAGTGGCTCGATCACTTGGTCGATGGCATCGGCGAGTTGGCCCATGTTTTTTCCTAGCTCTGCTGAGGTGGCAATGCCGGCACCGTATCCGAGTGAGGCGAAGTCTCCAGTGAGCTGCTCCTCTTTTTGATTGTCTGCCTTGTTGATGACGAGCTGAACCGGGGCTTTGGATCGGCGCAGTTTCTGAGCGAGAGCTTCATCGATGGCGGTGATACCGTCTTTGGCATCTACGATGAAGAGGATGAGGTCGGCAGTTTGCATCGCAATATCCGCCTCGGTGGTGACCGCTGTGCCAAAGCCATCATCAAGGGTTGCGCCGATGCCCCCAGTATCAATTAGGGTGCACGGTGACTTGGTGACGTTGCAGGGTGCTGAGATGCGGTCGCGCGTGACGCCTGGCTGATCATGCACGATGGCTATCCTGCGACCTGCAAGACGATTGAAGAGAGCTGATTTTCCGACGTTTGGTCGGCCGACAATGGCTACAGTTGGCATATTATTGGTGAATGAGTGAAAGTGAAAAGTGGGCTACTCTGCTTGGTGATGTTCATGTAGCATGTGCAAGCCTTGACGGAAATACTCAATACCAGACCACACTGTAAATATGGT
>JAQXBQ010000107.1 GCA_029252325.1 Akkermansiaceae bacterium | reverse complement strand
GTAGTGCATGGTAAAATCATCCGTGGTGTAGGCAGGCATGATTGCTAGGAATTAAGGGATGGCAGCAAGGTCTCTTTAATCCACTTGCCGTCGTGCAGGGTAACGAAATCGGGGTCCTCGAGGGCTTCAGGCGCCTCGTCCTCGCAGATGATCCAGCCGTCGTAATCACGGTCCTGGAGCCATTGGGTCACGCCCTGAAAATCTACCTTACCCTGACCCATTAGGGCGAAGCCCTCGCCATCCCAGTCCTTGAAATGGACCAGATTGATCAGGCTCTCATACTCCTTCATCTTCTCGAGCGGGTCCATGCCACCGTTGATGATGTGGCCTACGTCAGGAGTCCAACCGGTCACAGAAGCGTCGAGCCCCTCGAGAATTACACGATAGTCTTCCTCGGTGCGGTTGGTCGACGTCTCCGGAGAGTTCGGGTGGTAGGTGCAGGGCACTCCTGCATCCACCGCCCTACGTGAAACCGCATTGACGTTGGACACCAGATTCTTGCGTCGCTGCTCCAGATCATGACGCCCGGTGGGCAGCTGTACGGTGCAAAGCAAGGCCCCCGGGAAATGCTTGAGCAGCTCAATGGCGCGGTCAGCGTCCTCACGCTCCCCTGCAGTTTCCTCAGAATCGTTCCAGTTCTGGCTGAAAGCGACCGCCGCAAGCTCAATATTGTGCTGTTGAAGGCAATCGGCGAGTTTGGCCGGATCAGACAAGTCTCCCATCCAGGAGAAGATCGGCTCAATGCCGGTCATACCCGCCTTGGCGGAAACTTCAACCATGTGAGCGAGGCTATTCTCCCAATGGGCGCCGGAATCCCTCATAAACCAGGTGTAACATTCATTTCCGTATTTCATAATTTTATAACTATTAAACAGTAAGGGGGTTTATCAGTGAATGAATGCTACAGATCTGCTCTCATCAGCTATTTCCCATAGGCTTTGTTAATATCCTGCATCACGCCAAGGATCGTATTCCAGGTTGCCTGCTTCTCTAGTATTTCATTAGGGAACATGCAGCCGTCCCAGCACAGATGCTTGATCTCCGGGCGTGGATTACCATTTTCATCCAGCAACCAGTAAGACGCGCACTTGACGATATCGAGCTTACCATTGGGGTCATCAGCAGCGCAGTGGCGGCCGGTCTTATCGTGGTCGCCAGTCCCGTGCACGCTGCCATCGTTCTGGGCAACGTGGAAATCATAGGTCCAAGGTCTGAGCTTGTCCGTCATCGTCTTATAGGCAGCCCAAAATTCATCATCGGAGTAGCCTTCTTTGAGCAGAGCGTGCTCGGGTGCATTGTAGCCGAGCAGGTAAAGATAACTGTGGGCGAGATCCGCCTGGAAGCCAACCCGACCTGGCAGGCCAACGAGCTCAAGCAGATCCAGCATGTCTTTCCACGAGTGCATGCCTCCCCAGCAAATTTCTCCCTCAACGACGAGCACTTCGTCATGATCGGCTGCGACCTCAGCACTCTCCTTGAAAGTCTGGGCGATCAGCTTAGTGCCCTCTGCAGGGTTTTTGGCCCACTCATCCACACTCGTAGCAGAGTCAATCCGAATAGAGCCATATTCACGCACACCATGCTCACGAAGGATCTTGCCATAGCGGCACGCCTTGCTGACGGCATCGACAAAACGAGCACGCGTCTCGGCATCACCCATGGCACTGCCCCCTACGGTTCCCTCCCAAACAGGTGCCACAAAACTACCTACTTTAAGTCCTTTGCCAGCAATCTTATCAGCCAGCTTACGAATTTCAGATTCATCTGCATCAATATCAAGATGTGGCTGAAAGAGGAACATATCCACTCCGTCAAAGCCTTTGCCATCCACACTGCTTGCCGCAGTCATCTCAAGCATTCGATCCAAGCTGATCGGTGATTGATCTGATCCCTCTTCTTTGCCCACTAAACCGGGCCACATCGCGTTATGTAATTTCCATGACATGAATGAGACTATTATAGGATTCTGTGTGCTGTCGATCTAGAATATCCTGCCGTATTTTTGGAATAAATTCGTCACGAATAAAAAGGGCATTTCACACCCTGAAGCGCATTCTGTAGTGCCGGGGTGTCTCCTTCATGACCCTAAGAAATTCACGATTGAAGTGACTCTGGTCCGCGTAACCACAGTCTGCCGCGAGCGCGGATAGCGATTCATTGGTCTGTATCAACCGGTGACACGCCACCTGCACACGTAAGTGCCTCATGTATTGCTTGGGCGTCATGCTGAAATACTTCTTAAACTTCCGCTCAAATGAACTCACAGACATGTGTACGAGATCCGCTAATGCATTCACAGAAAGTGCCTGTTGGTAGTGCTTCTTTATCGCGCTAATGGCAGGCCCCATCTCACCCACCGCTTCCAGGCCGCTAATCCCTGTCTCAAAAGGTCTGGTGACACCTACCAATCCCCGCACCTTGCCCTCACTGTCGACCAAGGGTGACTTAGTGGTTGTCGACCAGTCCACCATCCCTTTGCCCCGGTTGACGAGCTCCACCTTATTAGCCAATGCCTTACCAGAGTGGATCACTTTCAAATCATCTATCCGGTAAGTGTCTGCGAGATGAGGTGGCAAATAATCATAATCCGTCATACCCAGGATCGACTGCTTATCCTCAACCTCGATGGCATCTGCCAGACGTTGGTTGAGAGCAACAATACGTAGCTGGGTATCCTTTACGAAGTACAGATATCCAGGCATGTGGTCAAAAAGGTTACCCAAATAACCATCAACATCATACTTTTGAAAAAAGGCGGCATTGTGCATACCTAACCTTTAACCAGACACTGCCCCAATACTCAATCCTATTCGCCCGGCTTTAGGCGCAGGCACCATTCACCATTACGCCTGGGCGGCAACCTAGCCGCCACCGACCAGTGCCAGTAGCACGCCCGCAGCCACAGCAGAGCCGATCACGCCAGCAACGTTGGGGCCCATGGCATGCATTAGCAGGTAGTTCTGAGGGTTGGCATCCATGCCAACCTTGTTGGATACTCGTGCCGCCATAGGAACAGCCGATACACCCGCTGAGCCAATGAGGGGGTTGATTTTACCTGCGTCTGTTTTAGCAAACTTGTTCATCACCTTCGCCATGATCACCCCAGAGGCGGTTCCAATACTAAAGGCGATCAGACCGAGCACGATGATACCCAGCGTCTCTGTGGAGAGGAACTTGTCTGCCTGGAGCTTAGACCCTACCGCGAGACCCAGCATGATGGTAACGATATTGATCAGCTCGTTCGCTGCCGTCTTGGACAAACGCTCAACAACGCCACATTCCTTGAACAGGTTGCCTAACATCAACATGCCGACAAGAGGTGTTGCTGAGGGTAGCAGTAGTGCACAAAGCACAAGAACAGCCAGCGGAAAGACGATCTTCTCAATCTGGCGCACGGGGCGCAGCTGCTTCATCTCGATCTCACGCTCCGCCTTAGACGTAAGAGCACGCATGATCGGTGGCTGAATGATAGGCACGAGAGCCATATAGGAGTAGGCAGCTACTGCAATAGCACCCAGAAGATCCGGAGCCAACTGACCGGCGAGAAAAATAGCTGTAGGCCCGTCCGCACCACCAATGATGCCAATGGCACTTGCATCCTGAATCGAGAAATTAATGCTACCAAAAGTACTGGAAAGCCAAAGGGCTCCAATCAAGGTGGTGAAAATACCAAACTGTGCGGCTGCACCCAGCAACGCTGTCTTTGGGTTGGCTAGTAGTGGGCCAAAGTCGGTCATGGCTCCGACACCAAGGAAAATGAGTAAGGGAAAAATCGGCACATCACCGATGCCCATTTCGTAGAAGGCGTAGAGGAAGCCCCCCGGCTCGGCGATACCGGCGTAGGGAATATTAGCGAGGATGCCACCAAAGCCGATTGGCAAAAGCAGCAGCGGTTCGAATTTCTTAGCTATACCAAGGTAGATCAACAGCAGTCCAACCAAGATCATAATCAGCTTGAA
>JAQXBQ010000085.1 GCA_029252325.1 Akkermansiaceae bacterium | reverse complement strand
ACGCAGTTGGCTTTGACACCTGGACCCAAGGAGACGGCAACTCAGATTACAGCTTTATCATCGCTACGGCTTCATCAGGTATCACTGGCTTCGATGCAGCTGACTTCATCCTCGACTCAAGTGGCTTTAGTAACGCTCCGTCATGGGAGTGGGGAATTGTTCTGAATGGCGGCGACCTCGTGCTCGAGGCCTACGCGGTTCCCGAGCCAAGCTCGACGGCACTGCTCAGCCTAGCAAGCCTTGCTTTGATACTGCGCCGCAAAAGATAGCACCTAGATCCAAGTCCTACTTGAGCGTAATCATCAATATTACCTCAAGAACAAAGCTCCATGCCACTGCCTTGCGCAATGAGCACTAGCGCAGCTCTGAGGGTCTCCAACCCACCCACTTCTTGAACGTGTTTGAAAAAGTAAACGGGCTCTGGTAACCGACTGAGCGAGCGATGATTTCCACTTTGTCATCCGTCGTGCCCAGAAGGTGTCTGGCCTGTTTCATGCGCAAAAAGGTCAGGTGCTGCATCGGGGAGTTCTGCCAATATCCACGGATACTGAAGGTCTTCTTCCACCTTTTTCCATAACTTCCATAACCGGTCATCACTGTGTTCCGGCTGGGCAAAGCTCAACACGTATTGATGGATCAGCTCAGCTCAAAGATTCAGCGATGACGGCTTATTGGCAGCCCTGAGTGAGCCATGTGGGTTTAGCACATGCGATTGTGGACTGAGGCTATGGTCAAGATTGCTCTACGCAGTATGATAAAAATTAATCAATTTTCAGGTTTGTCGCGCAGCAACCCGCAAGCCCCGGCAAATCAGCCCAAATCACCAATTAAAAAAACACGCCATGAATATCCCCCCCCAACCGCACAACAACATGATCAAAACATTTAAAACAATAGTTATGAAATCATTAACCACCATCACGAGCATGCTTTGTCTATCAGCCATACTAAGCTCGGCTGAAGCCGCCACAATCGTGACTGCTACAAGCGTCGTAGATAACTCCGGAAATGAAGTAACGGAGTGGCGGACGGCGTCCACCACCAAATCTGCTGATATCGATGGTGATAACATCTACGGAACTTTCGGCGGCATTGCTTTTGGAGATATCGTGTATGGGGCTATGACCTTTATTTCAGCACAAAAACAGGTCGGGCCTTTCGCCGGCTATGCAACCATTGATGACGTCACGATCGGTGATCCGGATCGACAGGTCAGGACGACCACAAATGAGGGCGCCGCTGGAACAGATATCGTCATGTATACCTTCGGGCTGAATACGAGCGTGGAGGCATGGGAGACTCTTCGCGTGGGCATAGGCACCGATGGTTTGAATTCCGGTGTTTTCGCGCCGGGGTCAATCGGTCTGGTCGAACTTGGCGGTGGCGGCGGACTGGCCGAAGTGGCGGCCACTGTTAATGCTAATGCGACCATGGATATGTATTTCTTTGATGTGACAGGAGGTGTGGCTGCAGGAACACAGTTCCAGGTCATTGCTGATTCAGGAACCGGAAATTATGCAACTCATCAACTTGTGACTCTTGATGTCGCAGTCCCCGAACCTTCGTCTGCTGCCCTACTCGGCCTTGGTGGTCTTGCCTTAATGCTACGCCGCAAGCGCAGCGCTTGAATGTTGAGTTTTGAGTATTAATTTTGAGCTAGCCGCTTCGCGCCGGATGACGGTTAGCTTCGAAACCAGCCACCTTAAACCTCAACTGCCACGCAGCCACCGACTTTGTCGGGGCAAGTGGCTAACTCAAGCTGTGAGTCCCCCTATAGGAACCACTGCAATCATCACCGCAGCTCTGAGGGTCTCAATCCGACCCACTTCTTGAAGGTATTTGAGAATGTAAAAGAGCTCTCGTAACCGACTAATCGCGCTATCACCTCCACTTTATCTCCTGTGGTTGCCAGAAGCTGTCTCGCATGCTTCATGCGCAAAAAAGTCAAATGTTGCATCGGGCTCCGCCCAAGTTCCTTTTTGCACAAGCGTCGCAAATGTTCTGAACTCATAAATGCAGCATCAGCAAGCTCAGCTAATGTCCACTGATATGAGAGATTTTGCTCAATCCCCGTCCACAACTTCCATAGCCGGTCATCACTATGCTCTGGCTGGGCAAACTTCAATACATACTGGTGAATCAATTCTGTCCACTGACTTAAGGCAGATGGAGCATTGCTTGACTTACATTCTGCACAAAGGCCTTCAACAGCGGCTTTCAGAGAAGTGACATTGAATGCACCCTGAACAGGTGAGCGGGAAGTTGCAATCGGCACCACATCCCTTGCTTCCAAATAACGCACCCAGACAAAGCTCCAAGATTTACCCGGCACGGAACGAAGTGCATTTTGAATAAAGGGAGGCAACAAGCAGGCATTGCCCGGCTTAAGCTTTTTCCATCTACCATTGACGAGCACCTCCCCCTCACCCTCGATACAGGCCATAAAATAAGAACCTGACTGATCTGCTCGTATCACCTCCAAGCCCGACTCGGCGGACATAATTCCAGTATGCGCAATTTTATACTGAGCAAGTAAAGGACAGATCGAAGCATCTGCAAGCCAATCGCGCTGATCAGAATCATCAGCGACCACCACCTCCGCTTGGGTATTATCACCAAGCCGGTGTATATCCTCTGAAATATCACGAACATTCTGCCGTATTTTCCGGTTACCTTTGGATGCATCTCGTGACATGGTGACAATATAGCACACAAAGTCTTATAATGTGCATTTCTGATATGCAATAGTGCCTTGTTCATCATTGCAATAGCAATCTATCAACGTAAAAATAATGCAAGCAAACACAATAAATCAATATGCCAAATCCATGGACAGGAGTAGGGAACCCCTACACACGTAACGAAATGATCGAGCGACTTCGCGATACCCTATCAAAAGGTGAATCCATCATCGCTGCCGGAGCAGGCACTGGTATCAGTGCCAAATTTATCGAAAAAGGAGGTGCTGACCTCATTATCATTTACAATTCAGGGCGCTTCCGCATGGCGGGAGCCGGATCAACAGCCGGACTCATGTCCTATGGCGATGCCAATGCCATTGCTATGGAAATCGGTGAATTTGAAGTCCTCCCTGTCGTGGAAGAAATCCCCGTTATTTGTGGCGTGCACGCCACTGACCCGCGCCGCCGCATGTGGCACTTTCTCGGCCAGGTCAAAGACATGGGCTTCAGTGGAGTCAACAACTTCCCCACCCACACCATCGTCGACGGGCATTATCGTCAGACTCTCGAAGAAACCGGCATGAGCGTGCAGAAGGAAATCGACATGATCGCCCTCGCCCACAAAATGGACATGTTCACCATGCCCTACGTGGTCACGCCCGATGAAGCCAAGAGCATGGCAGAAGCAGGAGCCGACGTCATTATTGCCCATGTCGGCTGCACCGTCGGCGGCTCGATTGGCGTCACTGATGCCACCGTGGGCATGGACGACGCCGTATCCGCCACTCAGTCGATCTGTGAAGCAGCACACTCAGTGAACAAAGACGTCATGGTGCTCAGCCACGGTGGTCCTATTCTCAAACCAGAAGATGCCGCCTATGTCAACGAACACACCGACGCCGTTGGCTTCGTGGGCGCCTCCAGCCTTGAGCGCATGGCTGTGGAGCAGCCACTCACTGCTCTGACCGAGCAGTTCAAGGCCATCCCCGTTAAACGTAAATTTTAAACTCCGGACTCACCATGGCAACGATTGCAGTAATCGGCACCCTCGACTCCAAAGGCCGCGAACACGCCTTTGTGGCAGACCTCATCCGTAAGCGTGGACACACAGCCTTACTGATCGACCTGGGTACGGGCGCCGAGCCACAAATCACGCCAGACATCACACGCTTCGAAGTCGCACAGTCCGCCGGTCTCGATCTCCATCCACTCATTGACCAACAAGACCGTGGCGAATGTGTCGTTGCCATGTCCAAGGCTGCACCCGTTTTGTTAGCCCAGCTCGTTGCGGAAGAAAAAATCCAAGGTGTTATTTCACTCGGTGGTGGCGGTGGCACAGCCCTTGGCACAGCCGCCATGCGAGCCCTGCCGATCGGCTTCCCCAAGCTGATGGTATCCACGCTAGCCAGCGGCAACACCGCGCACTACCTCGGAACCAAAGACATCACCATGATGCCATCCATCGTCGATGTCGCAGGACTCAACTCCATTTCCAAAGTCATCTTCAGCCGCGCCGCAGGCGCCATCTGCGGCATGGTGGAAACAGAAATCGACACCCAAGAAAACAAGCCCTTAATCGTCGCCAGCATGTTTGGCAACACCACCGACTGCATCAACATCGCCACCAATGTGCTCGAAGACGCCGGCTACGAAGTCCTCATCTTCCATGCTACTGGCACAGGTGGTAAAACCATGGAGTCACTCATCGAGAGCGGCATGGTCTCAGGCGTGCTCGATATCACCACCACCGAGTGGGCAGATGAGCTTACTGGTGCCACCCTCAGTGCCGGCCCCACCCGCATGGACGCCATGAGCCATGCCAGAGTGCCCGCTGTTGTTTCTCCTGGTTGCCTCGACATGGCCAACTTCGGTGAGCGTGACACCGTGCCGGAAAAATTCGCGGACCGCTTATTCTATATTCATAATCCACAAGTCACCCTGATGCGCACCAACGCGGAGGAATGTGCTGAGCTAGGAAAAGTCATAGCTCAAAAAGCCAACGCCAATCCGGCACCCACTGCAATCCTGAACCCACTCAAAACCGTCAGCGTGATTTCCGCAGAAGGCCAACCGTTTTACGACGCCGAAGCCGATCAGGCACTCTTCTCTGCCATCCACCAACACGCCAAGGTGGAAGTCATCGACTACGATGAGGAAATCAATAGTGAAGTATTCGCCAAGGCAGCGGCGCACAAGTTGCTCGAGCTCATCGAAGCCCATCAGTCATGAAAACCCTCAGCCTGATCACACTTGCCACGATCTCATCCATGGCGTTTGCCAAAGAGATCCCTCTGACTGAAGTCAGCTTCCAAAAAATCCAAGTTCTCGACAAATTCATCAGTGAAGGAGCTTCCATCGGAGACATCAACGCCGATGGCCAGCAAGACATCGTATCAGGCGCACTCTGGTGGCAGGGTCCCGCGTTCAAAAATTCCCACGCCTTCGCTCCGGTAAAATCCTTTCCGATCAAAGGTCCTGGTATTACCGGATACTCAAACAACTTTCTCAGCTTCACCAGCCACCTCACCGCAGACAAATGGATCGATATCATCAGGGTCAGCCTGCCCGGTTTACCCGGTGACTGGATCATGAACCCCGGGGAAAAACCTCTACCACCAAACAACACGACACAGCGTTGCACCCATGGAAAGTCGCAAGACAACATCTGCAATGAGTCGCCACAATTCCTCAACGTCATCGGTGACCACAAACCTGAGCTCCTCGCGTATAGCCATGGCCAAATCACCCTCGCTATCCCCAACTTAGTCCCCAACGCGGACCCAAACCAACCATGGCAAGTCCTAGCCGTCTCCCCCAAAGACAAACGCTTCCAAAAATACAGTCACGGCCTCGGTGCCGGAGACATCAACGGAGACCACCTTCCTGACATTCTCGAAAAAGCCGGCTGGTGGCAGCAGCCCGCCAACTGGGACCAAAAATCACCCTGGACCTTCCACCCCTACCCCTTCGCACCCCAACAAGGAGGAGCCCAGATGTTTGCCTACGATATTGATGGTGACGGGGACAATGATGTTGTCACAGCACTCAATGCACACGCCTACGGACTGGCATGGTATGAGCAGGTGAAAGACGGCGACAAAATCACCTTTAAGAAACACACCGTCATGACTGATAAACCGGAAGGCAATCCCTATGGCGTTTGTTTCTCACAGCCACACGCCATGGCCTGCGTGGATATCGATGGCGACGGCATTAAGGACATCGTTACTGGCAAGCGCTACTACGCTCACAACGGCAGAGATCCGGGGGCGCATGACCCCGCCGTGCTCTATTGGTTTCGTACTACTCGCAAGCAAGACGGGTCCGTAGAATTCACACCCCATCTCATCGACAACAACTCAGGAGTTGGCTGCCAAGTCACTACAGGTGACCTCAACAAGGACGGCAAGCCTGACATCGTCATCAGCAACAAAAAAGGCGTCTTCGCTTTTATCCAGGAGTAAACATCCATCAGCAATCATGTGGATATCGGATATTCACATGATGATCATTTTTCGAAAACCCAACGTATATTAACAAGTAACCAAATACATCATGACCAGACATTTCGGAGTATTTCAATTCAAAGCAGACGTAACAAACGAGCAGATCGACGAATCCTTTGTGGCACTTGTTGACCTCAAAAACAAGATCCCTGGCTTACAAAGCGTGGAGCACGGCCCTTATAAATCAGACGAAGGGCTCAATGACGGCTTCACCCACGGCTTTATCATGACCTTTGACACCCCCGAGTCCCGCGACGCCTACCTGCCCCACCCCGACCACCTCAAAGTCGTCGATCTGGTTCAGCCGCGCCTCGAGCGTCTCGTTGTCTTTGATTTCGACATTGATTAACCACCATTGCTTTTCCAGCTCACCATGAAGCGCATTACCATCCTCTTATTAGCACTGTCCACCCTCGGTCTACATGCCCAGGCTCCCACGCCGTCCCCCAGCTTGTTTGATGGTAAAACCCTCACTGGCTGGAAAACCATCAACCCCGCATTTGCCAAAAAGTGGTCCGTCATTGATGGCGTCATCGTCTCAGGTGACGGCCAACAGAAAATCCCTGCCAATACCTACCTAGCAACTACCGAGGAATACGGCGACTTTGAGTTCCGCTGCCTATTCCGTATCAGCGGCGATCACAAAACCGGCCTCATCAACAGCGGTATCCAATACCGATCCATCACCCATGGTAACAAAATCATAGGCTACCAAGCAGACATCGGCAAAGGCTACTGGGGCGATCTCTACGACGAGCACCGCCGTGGTCTTCTCGTCAAAGCTGACACCAACACACTCAGGCACATCCTCAAAGAAGATGGATGGAACTCCTACATCATCCGCTGCAAAGGCAACCACCATCAGCTCTACATCAACGGGGTCAAAACCGTTGACTACATCGAAAAAGATCCAAAAGTTCCCGCCAAAGGCATCATCGCCGTGCAGATACACTCCGGCGGCAAAGCCAAGGTAGAATTCAAAAACATCACCATCGACACCATCTAACAAGACATGAGAAAACTCACAACCATCCTCGCATTATCGCTCCTTGGCAGCTCCATGGCTATCGCCAATAAGACCCAATCAGCACGCACCGGAGTCAACACACCCGAGCAAGAGCTGGCAGGCTTCACCGTCCCAGAGGGTTTCGTCGTCGAGCTAGTCGCCAGTGAGAAAGATGGGATCGTCAACCCCATTGACCTGACCTTTGATGATGCAGGACGCTTGTGGACCCAGACTGCTCGCATGTATCCGCTCGACCCTGTCAAAGACATCAAGTGGGGCGAATTAATGCGCCTGATGAACAACCCTGCCGAACAGGACAAAAACCCAGAATTCAAACGCATCAAAGACCTCTACCAAGGAGTCACCAAAGGAACAGACGATATCCTCATTCTCTCCCACCTTGGTAACGACAAACCCGTAAAAGTCAAAAAATTCGCCACCGGTCTGGCACTACCTCAATCTATTCTCCCTTACAAAAATGGCACCTACGTAGCTCACGGTTCAGAGCTCATCTTTCTCGATGACACCGACAACGACGGCATTGCGGACAAGCGTGTCCCCGTACTCACCGGCTTTGGCTTCACCGACACCCACACCATGGCGCACTCCTTGGTTAGAGCACCAGGTGGTTGGATCAACTTTTCCCAAGGAGCACTCAACAAAGGCAAAGTCACAGCGGTCAAATCTGGTGACAGCACGCGTATCGACTACTCAAAAATCGCGCGCTTCTCACTCGATGGAGACAAGATCGAGCTCGTCACCTCCGGCTTGCAAAACATCTGGGGCTTTCAGCTACGCGCCAGTGGTCAGTGGTATCTTACCGAGGCCAATGACTTGGGCCTCTCCGTCACACCCGCTGAGCCGAGCACGGGCTTCAATGGCATCGGCGGCCAGAAACTACGCACTTACCAGCCATGGTTTCCGCCACTGCACAAGTTCCGTGTGGGAGCTTCCGGCATCTCCGGCCTAGCCTTCTCTGACGACAGCTCCGGAGGATTCCCCAGAGAGTGGCAAGACGTTGCCTTCCTGGCTAACCCGATCACCTCTGCGATCAACTCTGTAAAAATCACCCGCAACGAGGATGGCAGTGTAAGCGCCACGCACCTGCCTGACTTCCTCAAGTCCAAGGACGACTGGTTCCGACCTGTCAACATCGAGTTTGGCCCCGACGGATGCCTCTACATCGCCGACTGGTATAACAAAATCATCTCACACAACGAACTACCTACCACTCACCCAGACCGAGACAAAGCCCACGGCCGCATCTGGAGAGTCCGCCACGTATCCCAAACACCACGCAGCACACCCAACCTGTTCGAAGTTCCGACTACCAAACTCACCCAACACCTCAAGTCCCCCATCCTTTGGGAAAAGCGCTCCGCTTGGCATCAAATCGCCGACCGCCCTGCCAGCGAGACCGAAAGCATTGTCCCCCAACTCATCAGCATAGCTGCCGACACCAGCGAGGAAAACACCACCCGCATCCATGCACTCTGGTCTCTGGAAAGCATCGGTCACTTTGATCAAAACCTGCTCACTGAATTAGTGAACGACCAAGACGGTGACATCCGCCGCGAAGCCATTCGCTCACTGGCAGCCTTTAAAATCTCCGCCGAAGATTTGGCCAAATTCCTCAAAAACATCTCCAACGAGAAAAACGTCATGGTTCGCTCCCAAGCACTTCGCACCATCGAAGCTCTGGGGAAAGCCAATCATAACACCATCGATATCGCTGTCTCATTCTGCCATCCAGCATCAGCAAGCAATCACCCAGGCAATGGCTACGAGCAGAACTTCGAGCGCTACCTCGCCCGCCGCGCCCTTGAGTGCTACCCCAATGAGCTTCGCGCTTACCTAGAGACACCACTCGCCGCCAAGCAACCTGCCACCAAGCGCATCTGGGCACAACAAGCACTCGGCAAGCAAAGCGCCGACTCCTTTGCCCGCCAATGGAAGACACTGCAGCAAAAACCCATCGACCGCGACACCCTCATCATTGTCTCTGGTGCCTCTGACTCCCCAGAGAATCGTAAAACCCTCATGCCATACTTCCGCAATGCCGACCAAGCCGACCACATTGCTAAAGTCGCACTTGAGAACATTGCAGACGCCTACAGCCCAGCATTCGGATACCCTCTAGCAGAGACCGCCATGACACTTATTCGTAGTGGCGACAAAGACAAAATCATCCTCGGCCTTAAGCTCGCACGTGGCTACCGCATCACACACTTGAGCCCGGACTTCGCCAAGCTCTTACCAGCGACCACCGACGAATCAATCATCCGTGAAATCATCACCACCCTCAGCCATCACCCGCAAGCCTTTGCCGGGGCATTCCTCGCCATCATTAACGAGCCATCTCATTCACAATCACTGCGAACCCAGGCGCTCGCTGCCCTCGTGCAAGCCCAGCAGGTCAAAGCCGCACCCGCAGTGATCAAAGCAATCACCGAAGCCCCTGATCAGAAGGCAAGCATCATCAGCGCTCTCGGCAGATCAGCACAAGGCTGCCAACTTCTCATTCACCTTATTGATACCAAGCAGATCCTCGCCACTGACATCTCATTACCCATCGCCCAACGCATCTTTCACATCGCTGCGAAGAACCCAACTGCACAAGCCATTAACCAGCAAGCCGAGGACAAAAAGAAAGCCCGCGTCAACACCGCCATGGCAAGGATCCCCGCACTCGAAAATGTCGCTGAGTCCAACAAAGGCAACCACATCATCGGCCAGAGCCTCTTCGCTGGCATGTGCCTCTCCTGCCACGTTGTTGGTGATCAAGGTGCGGGTGTTGGCCCCGCACTCGACGGCTCATCCGAGCGTGATACCGAGCACCTTCTCACCGCTATCCTTAATCCAGACGCTGCTGCAGAGAGTGCCTACATCCTCTTCCGCACCATCGAATCCTCAGGCCTTATCACCGAGGGCCTCAAGGCAAGACAAGACGAGCGCGGCACCAGCATCGCTCACCAAGGCGGAATGGTCACCTACATTCCAAAGCGCACCATCCGTGACCAGCACCACGCAGGATCAACCTCCTTCATGCCCACAGGGCTTATCGACAGCATGCCTGATGAAACCATCGCACACCTGCTCGCCTACATCAAGACACTGAAGTAAGATTGCGAAGTAAGATCGCAAACTAAGATCTCAAAACAAGATTGCCGAAGCATCCATAATGTGACTTTGGATCAAGCGCTCTAAATTTAGCGCAGGGTTACAATATAGCCCAGAGTTACAT
>JAQXBQ010000075.1 GCA_029252325.1 Akkermansiaceae bacterium | reverse complement strand
AAGCCAGTACTCTCCCAATCTTCGTGCAGTGATAAAAACACATCTGGCACTGGCTGTTTTTCCAGCCAGCGCACATGCCCAGCAACCTCAGCACTGGATCGGCGCAAGTAATCTCTATTCAAATCTAAGCCCTGATTATTTTCTCTACTAGCCACGCTTACCCCCGTCGGATTCATCAAAGGACACAGCATCCACTCAAGCTCAGATCCAAATAAATCCTCTTTGAGAAGCTCCAAGAGAGCCAGCGGCCCGGACGGCTCATCACCGTGCATACCCGACGACACATAAACGACAGGGGCGTCCTCTGCTCGGCGCACAAACGCCGGAATTTCATGCCCATCAACCTCGGCAAGTATCTCACGAGAAAAACCAGCCTGTATGGCAACGCGGGAGAATTCATCAAGATAGTCTGCTACATTAATTTGCACGGCAGCAGCATAATACACACACTTGAAACTTGAAACTTGAAACTTCAGCTATCACATTCTGCCCCATGAACGTTCTCGTAGTCGGAGGTGCAGGGTATATAGGGAGCCACTGCGTCAGACAACTCCAAGCAGCTGGCCATACCCCCTTTGTCCTCGATAACCTCGTATATGGACACCGAGCCGCTGTCGCTGAAGACATCCCCTTCTTCGACCAGGACCTCGGCAACCGTGGCGCCGTGGCCAAGATCCTCACAGAAAACAATATCGAAGTCGTCATGCACTTTGCCGCCTTTATCAACGTCGGTGAATCCGTCAATGTTCCGCTCAAATACTACGAAAACAACGTCGGCAACACCATCCAGCTACTCCTCGCCATGACCGATGCTGGGGTGAGAAAATTTGTCTTCTCCTCTACTTGCGCCACCTACGGCGAACCCGACACACTTCCGCTCGTCGAGGACCTACCTCAGGCACCAATCAATCCCTACGGAGCAACCAAGCTGCACGTCGAACACATCCTACAAGACCTCGCCCGCTCTGGTGAGATCTCCTCCGCCGTTTTTCGTTACTTCAATGCTTCAGGAGCAGCCACAGACGGCACCATCGGCGAAGATCACAGCCCCGAGTCGCACCTCATCCCACTTGCCATCTTCGCAGCTACAGGACAACGCGGCGCCCTCAAAATATTTGGCACCGACTACCCAACACCTGACGGCACCTGCCTACGTGACTACATCCACGTCGACGACCTCTCCCGGGCCCACATCGCCGTCTTTGACAAACTGGCCACACCAAACACCTTTGTTCATTATAATCTCGGCACTGGTAAACCGACCTCCGTTCGCGAGATCCTCGATGCCGTTGAGCGCGTCACCGGACTACCCGTGCCAGCCGAAGAAGATGAACGCCGGCCAGGAGATCCGCCCTCGCTCTATGCCGACAACACCAAAGCTCGAACCGAACTCGGCTGGGATCCTGAGCACATGGATATCGAGTCCACCATTGCGAGTGCCTGGAAATGGCACCAGTCCCACCCAGAGGGCTACCATCAAAAGTAAATCGGCTCTGCTGATCAGCGACCCATCCCACAGTCCATCCCACAGCCAACATATGCTGTCGACAAATTAACATCTTATTTCTACCCTTTCATTATGCCCAACGATCTTCATTACTGCCAAGACTACTTCTCCTACACGCGCCGCAAATCGCGCGAAATCATGGTGGGCAAGGTAGGTGTGGGAGGAGACAATCCAATCCGCGTGCAGTCCATGATCACCTCTGACACACGTGACACCGAGGCCTGCGTCAAACAGGTTCTCGATCTGGCAGCAGCAGGATGCGAGATTGCGAGAATCACGGCTCAGACCAAGAAATATGCCGCTAATCTGGAAAACATCCGCGACGGCGTCCGCGCTGCAGGCTGCGACATTCCATTGGTAGCGGATATTCACTTCAAGCCCGATGCTGCGTTCGAAGCCGCTAAATGGGTAGAAAAAATCCGCGTCAATCCGGGCAACTATGCCGACAAGAAAAAATTCGAAATCCGCGAATATTCCGACGAACAGTATGCAGATGAGCTAGAGCGTATTCGTGAAGACTTCGCCCCGCTCGTCGAGCTCTGCAAAGACCTTGGCCGTGCCATGCGCATCGGCACTAATCATGGCTCACTTTCAGACCGAATCATGAATCGCTATGGCGACACCCCCCTCGGCATGGTCGAGAGTGCCCTAGAGTTCGCCCGCATCGCCCGCGACCACGACTACCACAACTTCTGTTTCTCCATGAAAGCTTCTAACCCGAAGGTCATGATCGAAGCTTACCGCCTACTGGTCGCACGCCTTGACCAAGAAGGGCCCGACTGGAACTACCCCATCCACCTCGGAGTTACTGAGGCTGGCGATGGTGAAGACGGCCGCATCAAGTCCGCCATTGGCATTGGCTCCCTGCTCGCCGATGGCGTAGGTGACACCATACGCGTCTCGCTCACAGAGGATGCCGTGCACGAGATTCCGGTTGCCCAGGCACTGGTGGCCAGCATCCAGAACTCACACCTCAGCAACGACCCCTCGGGTGCGCAGCGAGGCACACTCTCCTATGATCCTTTCTCATATGAGCGCCGCCACAGCCAAGAGCTAGAAGTGCATGGCCACAAACTTGGCGCTAGCAACACCATTCGCGTATTCACCTCACGTCAAAAATGGGACGCTCTCGCGCACAAGATAGACAAACTCGGAGACTTCACCCCTGAGGTCGTTGCAGAGGACGCCAAGCTTATTGAGCTAGACCCCTGGGACACAGCATCCATTCAGGAAATCAATGCGATCCAAGAGCCCCAACTCGTCACTGTCAAAAACGGCTGCCATCCAGAAACCAATGGCGCTGCTGTCATCCATGCTTTCCGCCTACTTGCCTCCAAGCTATCTGCTCATCATCCTATATTGCTCAAGGACACACTAGAGCCCAGCGATGAGCCGAATAAAGACTTTCTCGACACTTTGTTAGTGGCATCCCGAAACATCGGCTCACTTCTTTGTGATGGCATTGGAGATGCCATTCTCATTCAAGGAGAGCAAGCCCCAGGACAATCCCTACGCCTGGCCTACAATGTTCTTCAAGCTGCAGGCTCACGCATCTTCAAAACCGATTACGTCGCCTGCCCATCCTGTGGACGAACCCTTTTCAACCTTCAGGACACTACTCAAAAAATCCGCGCGGCCACCGGCCACCTCAAGGGCGTACGCATCGCCATCATGGGTTGCATCGTCAATGGCCCCGGCGAAATGGCAGACGCCGACTTCGGCTACGTCGGCGGCGCACCCGGAAAAATCAACCTCTACGTCGGCAAGCAAGCCGTCAAATTCAACATCCCCGAGGCAGAGGCTGTCGAGCGGCTCATCGACCTCATCCGTGAGCACGATAAGTGGATCGACGCACCGGTGGCGAGTTAGCCATCCACCCACATGAGTAAGCTAGGCGTTCAGTTGCTCGATTCCGCGCCAGACGTCCTGCGCTGCCCCCTCCTCAGTGCGGATGAACAATTCCTGCAAGCCCTTAGAGCTTTGTGTCACCGCCTTCAATCCACCGGAGACCTCACGCTGCACCCTGACCTGACCCGTTTTACCACTTTTACCGAGTGACTTCCCCCCATAAGACCTGCCAATAATCACTCCCACCACTCCGGGTAGCGCCTCAATTTTGTTCATCGCACGTAGGCACTCCTTCGATGAGCTTTGATGACGGCCTCGGGACGGCATGGGCGATAGAGGGATATAAAATTAGAGTCTATAACATCATGCCTCAGCACTGAGCAAATCGATGATCCTCTGCTTCGGCCGACCTACGATCGCCTTACTGGGACAAACCACAACCGGACGCTGCAATAGCTGTTTGTGCTTGAGCAGAATCTCGATTACCGCCTCTGGATTGCCGACATAGTCACCGGGCACCAGCTCAAGCTTCTTGAACTTAGAGTCCTTCCTAACCAGATCCTCAACGGGATCTTCCAACACCTCGATGATTTTTTCTAAATCCTCACGACCAGGTGGATTCTTGATGTAAAGAATCACTTCATGATCAACTCCCAGATCCTCGGCGACCGCCAAGGCATTTTTAGATGAGCCTCAGTGTGGATTATGGTAAATAACTGCTTTCGCCATATCCCTTAAAAACACGAAGCTACACAAATTTCAAAGTTAAAATACCAGCGCCTTATCCATAAATATCAGCAATCATCATAAAAAACAAACTGATGACTTCTCCACTTTTACTTTTTCCACTAAGCTACGTCTATGACTATTGAGAGAGATTCAACTTCACAAGAGCATCCTCCAAAGCAAAAAAACGCCAAGTCACATGCTGGGGGAACTCCAGCAGTTGCATCAGCACTGAAACATGTGATGAAAACCGCAGGCCCTGTTCGCGGCACCAAAGCATTATTAGATCTCAACCAGACCGACGGCTTCGACTGTCCGAGCTGTGCCTGGCCCGACCCAGATGATCACAGGGCAACTTCTGAGTTTTGTGAAAATGGGGCCAAGGCTGTTGCCTCAGAGGCAACCACAAGGCAGATCGGTCGTGACTTTTTCCTCAAGCACAGCATCGATGAATTACTCGCCCAAAGCGACTACTGGCACGACCAACAAGGGCGCATTACTGAGCCGATGGTCTTGCACGATGGCCAGGATCACTACCAACCCATCTCTTGGGATGCTGCGTTCAAATTAATAGCTAATGAGCTCAATACCCTCGATCACCCAGACCAGGCTACCTTCTACACCTCAGGCCGTGCTAGTAACGAAGCCGCTTTTTTATACCAACTCTTCGTGCGCACCTTCGGCACTAACAACCTGCCCGACTGCTCAAACATGTGTCACGAGTCGAGTGGCACCGCCATGATGCAATCCGTCGGTGTTGGCAAAGGCACCGTCACCCTTGATGACATCTACCAAGCAGAGACCATTATCTGTATAGGCCAGAATCCCGGCACCAACCATCCACGTATGCTATCTGCTCTCGAGAAAGCCGTAGAGAACGATGCCCAAATCATCGCCATCAACCCGCTTAAGGAAGCCGGACTCGTCGGCTTTGCCCACCCACAAAAAATATCGGGCATGCTGGGTAAATCTACACGACTGGCATCACAATATCTACAGGTAAACTTAAATGGTGACTTCGCCCTACTTCGAGCTCTTGGCAAAGAAATCCTCGCACGTAAAAACTTCGACACCTCCTTCATCGACGAGCACACCCAGGGCATCGAGGATTACCGCCGGCAGTGTGAACATTCCAACTGGGATACACTGACAAGTATTTCTGGTATTAGCAAAAAAGAGATCCAACAACTTGCCGACACCATTCTGCGTGGTGAGCGCAAACTCATCACTTGTTGGGCCATGGGCATTACCCAGCACCGCAACGCGGTTGCCACTATCCGTGAGATTACCAACATCCATCTCCTCATCGGCGCCATTGGACGACCTGGTGCTGGGCTTTGCCCAGTGAGAGGTCACAGCAATGTCCAAGGAGATCGCACCGTAGGCATCTATGAAAAAATGCCTGAAACCTTCCTCGCCGAGCTAGACCGAGAGTTTGACCTCAACTGCCCACGCAAACATGGTTATGACACCGTAGAGTCAATACTCGCAATGCACGACGGCGACGCCAGAGTGTTTTTTGCCCTTGGTGGCAACTTTCTGCAAGCCTCTCCTGACACGCATTTTACTGGCAAAGCTTTGTCAAAATGCTCACTCACCTGCCACGTTTCTACCAAGCTCAATCGCAGCCACTTGGTTACTGGGAAAACCGGGCTCATTCTTCCCTGCCTCGGCCGCAGCGAACGCGACACTCAGAATGAAGGTGACCAATTTGTCACCTGTGAGAACTCCATGAGCATTGTGCACATGTCTCGAGGCAAGCTAAAACCCTCATCACCCGACTTACTGAGCGAGCCCGATATCATTGCTCGACTGGCCGAGGCTACCGTGGGCAATCGAGAAAGAATCAACTGGCGCTGGCTCGTCGGCGACTACGACCGTATTCGTGATTTAATTGAGAGAATCATCCCAGGCTTCAACGCATTCAACCGACGAGTACGAGAGCCTGGTGGATTTTATCTCCCCAATTCAGCCAAGCAAAGAACCTGGAATACCCCATCAGCCAAAGCCGTATTCAGCGCCGCTGATTTGGATCAAATACAAGTCGGCAAAGACAGACTTATCCTGCAAAGCCTGCGAAGTCATGATCAATACAACACCACGATCTATGGACTCAACGACCGCTATCGCGGTATTGGCATGGGAAGGCGAATCATTTTCCTTAACCCCAAGGACATGAAAGCTCGTGATATTGCACCGGTTTCTCTTGTCGACATCATCAGCTACTGGCAAGACGGCGAGCGAAAAGTCGAGAACTTCTACGCTATCCCCTATGACATACCCAGAGGCACGGCTGCCGCATACTTCCCAGAGGTCAACCCTCTGATCCCGCTTCATTCCACAGCACTGGAGAGCAACACTCCGACCAGTAAATCAATCGAAATCAGCATCAACCCAGTCCCTTAATCATGTCCCAAAAAACCTACCAAGTTTACATTCTCAAAAACCGTATGAATCGTCGCTTCATCGGCAAAGCCGAAGATGCTCAAACCGAATATACGGCGCACAACAAAGGTCAGTTCAAGGGCACTAAGGCGTTCAAACCTTGGCAAATGGAATGGTGTAGCGCTCACCTATCCCGTAACGATGCTCTTCGCCTCGAGGAAGAGCTGCGCCACCACAAAACCAACACCTCAATGTTAGAGTCTATCACCCACAAGCACGAGATGGGAATGTAGGTCACAAAAACCACTAGCCTTACGGCATTTTATGGCTATTGTATGTGCATGAACAATTCTCACGCCAGCTCCTACGCCAATCCATACACGGTAGCATCCCAGTCCGTCGACGTACGTGCTGAGTTTATTCGTAAAACCTACGCCCACCTTGCAGGAGCTATTGCCGCATTTGCTGTATTTGAAGCACTTTTATTTTCCATCCCAAACATTGACCAAAAGGTATTCGGCCTACTCGGCTCCAGCAGCTACAGCTGGTTGATCGTCATGGGCGCTTTCATGTTCGCCTCTCACTTTGCCAACAAATGGGCGATGAGCTCAACAAGCATCAACATCCAATACATGGGCTTGGGATTCTATGTGCTCATACAAGCGCTCATCTTCCTACCCCTACTGTTGCTCGCCAGAAACATGACGGGAGACGCTACGCTCATCATCAAAGCAGGTGGCGTCACTGGCCTTCTCTTTGCCGCGCTCACCTTTGTTGCCTTCACCACCAAGAAAGACTTCTCCTTCCTCGGCGGCTTTCTAAAGATCGGTGGCTTTATTGCACTGGGTGTCATCGTCATTGCCATTATCTTTCCTAGTTTCATCACCCTCGGCTTTTGGTTCTCAGTCATCATGGTGTTGTTTGCAGCAGGCTCCGTCCTCTATAGCACTAGCAACATCATCCATCACTACAACACCAACCAATACGTTGCCGCCTCACTCGGTCTATTCGCCAGTGTCGCCCTCATGTTCTGGTATATCCTGCGCATCTTCATGTCGCGTGACTAATCCGATCTTTACTCATCCATTCCTCAGGCTTACTTGTGAGCTTGAGGATTTTTTTTACTCAAACGATCCTATCCGGAGCGGAGTAGATATTGAACTTCGGGGGGCGCAAAAAACCAATCAAAGTCTGGCCGTTCTCACGGGCAAACTCGACCGCCAGCGACGAAGGGGCTGAGATCGCAGAGACGATTGGGATGCGCGCCACTAGTGCTTTTTGTATCACCTCGAATGACACCCGCCCCGACACTTGAAGCAGCGTTTCGGATACATCGATTTTTTGAACCGCTGCCCAGCCAATCACCTTATCGATGGCATTGTGCCTTCCCACGTCTTCACGCAGAATCAATAGCTCCCCCTCTGCCGTGAAAAGCGCAGCCGCGTGTAAGCCGCCCGTGTTTAAAAACACTTCCTGCGCCGAACGAAGAGCATCGGGCAAACTTAATACCAGTGATGACGGAATGGTGAAATCACACTCAATAGGTGGCGCATTTTGTTGGATCGCCTCGATACTTGCCTTGCCACAAATACCGCATGACGAGGCGCTATAAAGGTTTCGGCTCAGACTCGCATGGTCGAGTACCACGTCATCGGCAAGAAAAACGCAGGCGTGGTTTTGTTTATCTTCAAGATCGATACGTGTGACATCATCAAGGCAATCCACCAAGCCTTCAGTCAGTAAAAACCCCCTCACCAGATCATCATCATGACCCGGCGTGCGCATCACTACAGCTACCGGTGTGCCGTCAACCGTGATCTGAAGCGGCTCCTCTCGCGCAACATCATCGGGAATAGACGAACGCTCATCACCAAACTGTTTCCAAATTTCAAACTCATATGATTCTTCAGACATCATTTTGAAAGACCCCCCTCTCTCGCTTCGACCTCACCGAGCACTTCAAGATGACAATCGCCGACAGAAAGCTCTCCACCTTGCAGGATTCGCGCTCGCAGCCCACCGTGACCTTTTAAGAATTCATGACTCCCCGGCGCACAGGCCTGATCCATCCAATAACACGGAGCGCACTCGCAGGAACCTGTCAACTCAACCCCACCGAGAGTGAACCGCTTGTTAATCAACTCATTCAAGTCGACGCCCTTCGCAACCACATTGCGGCGCAACGCCATCGGGTGCAGATCACCTTTAACGACCTCATCGCGTAGTCGCTCAAACACCGCCCAGTCAAACAACGTAATCTGGCCTTTATAATCCGGCTTATAATCAAAAAACCTATCACCTTTGATACCGCTCCCAGCCACGCATTCAATCCGCTCCACCTCCTCGATGGGAAAATCCATCGCCCCCTTGCCGTGACGACCGTAGTAATTGTGCCCGGGCGAAATAAAGAGGTGCTTGAGCGTTACGTTCATTGGTATAATTATGTATGAAATAGTAGGCTAACACCATCCTTAACCGCCGAGATAAGACATCTCAGGCTTAGACTCTGCGCCACCGATTTGGCTGCGCAACTCTGAATAGCGATCATCTCTGGCAAGCCAGATACTGCTAATAACTTCAGCTATTTGATCATCAGTGCCCCCGTCACGCATCACTGTTTTTAGGTCATGTCCGTGCTTCGCAAACAGACAGGTGAACATTTTACCGTCTGAGGACAGCCTAGCTCGATTACAATCACCACAAAACGGCTTACTCACCGAGCTGATAAAACCCACTTCTAGGCCTGCAAGATCTTGGTAGCCGAACCTCTTAGCCGTCTCTCCGATATAATTAGGGGCAATAGCTTCAAGCGGAAAGTGCTGGCGGATAGCTTCAAGCATCTCAGTGTATGGCACTACCTCACCCAGCTTCCAACCGTTCGTATTACCTGTGTCCATATATTCGATAAAGCGCATGGTCACACCTCGCTCTCGCCCGAATCTGGCTAGCGAAACAACCTCGTCTTCATTGATTCCTCTCTGGATCACGCTATTGATCTTAACCTCTAGCCCATGTTCCAACGCGGCATCAATACCCTCAATAACACGGCCAGGAGTTGCTCCGGTGCCGTTCATGCGGGCAAAGATTTCTGGGTTTAGCGCATCCATAGAAATCGTGACCCGCTGCAGCCCAGCTACCTTGAGATTTTTGGCGTAGCGGGCCAGTGATGACCCATTGGTCGTCATCGCAATGTCTTGCTCACCGGGGATTTCAGCCAGCATAGCAACAAGATCGTGCAGTCCACGACGCAGCAGCGGCTCTCCACCTGTGAGACGAAGTTTTCCCACCCCGAGATCACAAAAAATACCCGCGAATCGGGTGATTTCCTCAAAAGTCAGAATCTCTGGCTTCGCTAAATATTGATAATTCTCGCCAAAAACCTCTGCGGGCATGCAGTAGCGACAGCGATAATTACAACGGTCCGTCACCGAGATTCTCAGATCTCGGAGTGGGCGCTGCATCGTATCTGTTGGCGAACTCACAAGGAAACACTTACATGAATGGACAAAAAAGACCAATCGTGATTTGATCTGCAGGCAGAAAATAGTTTCGATGCAAAATTTGATTTCAGTCACCCAAGCGGAATCCATCATCCGCGAACACTTGGACAGAGCCCCCGTGGAATTCGTCCACCTTGATGATGCGCATGGTAGGTATCTGCGTGAGGACATCCTCGCAGATCGCCCATTACCTCCATTCGACCGCGTGATGATGGATGGTATCGCCATCGCTATCGCCTCATTTACCAGCGGTAACACCAGCTTCCCAATAGCCGGCACCCAGGCCGCTGGCAGCGCTCCCCTCTCCTTGGAAAATTCCAGCACCTGTATAGAGGTCATGACCGGTTGTGTGCTGCCACATGGGTGTGATTGTGTGATCCCGATTGAACTCATTGACCTCTCAGAAAATACCGCCACCCTAATCGGTGAGGTGATACCAAAGCAAGGGCAACACATCCACCCCATGGGCAATGACACCGAGAAAGGTGCAGCACTTCTCCAGAGTAGTGTCAGGCTGGGGGCGGCTGAACTTGCCATCGCAGCATCGGTTGGCGCGACCAAACTCCGAGTCTCCTCCCTACCTACTATTTTCATCATCACCACGGGTGACGAACTCGTCGCTCCCGAAACTGAGCCACTGCCACACCAGATACGCCGCAGCCACGCCACAGCGCTGGAGGCACTTATCACAAGCATGAATCTCGGAGTGGTCAAAAGCACCCACCTGAAAGACGACCCCTCAGCCCTCAAAGAGGCCATCACTGATGCACTCCCCTCCTACGACATCCTGATCCTTACCGGTGGCGTTTCACGCGGTAAATACGACTACGTAGCTCCTGTTCTCACCGAACTTCTCGGCACCCCTCACTTTCACGGCATCGCCCAACGCCCTGGCAAACCCATGGCCTTCTGGACTCACGCACCAGACAATGTCTCCACCGCAGGAGCGGACGACGGTTCCGCCGCAGGCGGTGAGGAGTGCAAGCGGGCTAGAGCAGACGACGGTGCTGCCGAAGGCAAGGAGTGCAAGCGTTTAATATTCGCCCTACCAGGCAATCCGGTTTCCGTTATGGCATGTACTACACGCTACCTCATTCCTAGCCTCAAGGAAATCCTTAGCACCAGACCAAGCACTAAAAACACCTTAAGCACTTGCGGCAGCTTTCACTGCCCACCTCACTTTACCGGCCTTGTGCCCTGCAAGATGAAAAATGGTCGCATACAGCTCACCCCCCCATCTAACTCTGGCAACTTTCTGGCTCTCGCCAACTCAGACGGCATAGCAGAGCTACCTGGTGAACTGACTGGAAAAGAGCTTCTCAACGAAGCTGCCAACTTCTACCCTTGGTCATAGCATGAGTGATTTCACCCACATCAATCAAAACAACCAGCCCGGCATGGTCGACGTTTCGGCCAAAGACAACACTCGCCGAAGTGCCATCGCCCGAAGCATCATCGACGTTGGGTCAGAGCTCATGTCCTTGCTCGAAAATGGCGATATTCACAGCAAAAAAGGCCCCGTCTTCCATACAGCTATTATCGCAGGAACCATGGCTGCGAAAAAAACCTCAGAACTTATTCCCTTCTGTCATCCAATTCCGATCGAAAGTGCTAAATTCACCATCGAACCAACATCTGACACCCAAATTACTATCACCTGCACCTGCGTTACCACTGGACGCACTGGCATCGAAATGGAGGCCCTCGCAGGCGTTTCAGGCGCTGCACTCACTATCTACGACATGTGCAAAGCCATCAGCAAAGACATGTGTATCACAGAAACACGCCTGCTAGAAAAAACAGGAGGCAAGTCTGACGATTACCACGCCCAATCATAACATCGATGAACGGCTTATTACTGGTAGGAGGTAAATCCTCACGTATGGGATCTGATAAATCCAAGCTCGTCTTGCGTGACGGCCTCAGCCAAAAGCAGCGCGGACTTAAGCTACTCAACTCCGTATGCAACCAGGTTTTCATCTCCACCAGTGAAGGTACCAGCGAGCCTGGCACTATCCCAGATGCCTTCGGCCCTATCGGTCCCCTTGGCGCGATCGCCTCTGCTCAAAAATCTGACCCAAGCTCCCCCTGGCTTGTGCTAGCTTGTGACCTGCCTCTACTCGAGGAAGAGCATCTGATCACACTCATCGAAAACCGTAGCATTGCCCACGAAGCGACTTACTTCGTCAGCGCAGGCGATGCTTTACCCGAGCCTCTGTGCGCCATCTGGGAGCCCGCCTCTGCCGCAGCAGTCAGCTCTGCCCTAGAATCAGGTAAGCAATGCCCCCGCTCAGTGCTCATAAAACTCAAAGCCCATGCGCTCCCCTCACCGGGGCGATGGCCCCTTACTAATACCAACACCAAAGCTGACCTGATCGAAATTCGTGCACGCCTCGCACAAAAAACCTCGGTTAAAAACATCACTATCAGCTACTTCGCACAGCTACGAGAGCTCACCGGCACCAGTCAAGAAACTCTCAAAACTGAGAGTGAGACACCTGCAGGACTGTTTGAAGAAGTTAGAGAAAAATACCGTCTCACTTGCAAGCGCAAAGGCATGATGGTAGCCGTGAATAGTAATTTCACCGAATGGACCCACCAACTCAGCGATGGTGAGGAGGTTGTTTTTATACCCCCCGTAGCCGGAGGCTAAGGACCAGTGATTTTAGAATAGTGAATGGTGCATTTGAAGACATGTTTAAATTAACTAACGAGCCCATTGACCCGGTCGCTCTCTGTGATGAAGTGCGAGACCCCTCTGCCGGAGGTTTTGCCAGCTTCGAAGGCTGGGTACGTAACCATCACAATGGAAACGAAGTTGCTTCCCTTGAATACGAATCTTACCCCGAACTAGCCGAAAAAGAGGGCGAGCGCATTCTGAAACGCATCTTGTCTGAGCATGATATTGTTGCCGCGCGCTGCGTCCACCGCACCGGCCACCTACAAATTGGCGAAATCGCCATCTGCATCGCCGTCTCCGCCGCCCACCGCGATGCCGCCTTCGCAGCCTGTCGCGCCATCATTGATGCCATCAAGGCGACAGTACCGATCTGGAAAAAAGAACATTACACCGATGGCAGCTCAGATTGGGTCAAGTGCCATACTTGTTCTGATTACTCCTCCTTGCATAATCATTGAAATAGATTACTAATTATTACGTATTACGACGACCTGACATGAACAAAGCCAAATCTATCATCTACAGCACTATCACCGCAGCATGTGTCACAACTGCAAGCTTCGCCGCGTTTCCTACCGAGCTCCAACAAAGCCAGTTCTCAAGCTCGGAACTTACCCCTTCCCCCGCTTGTCTGTCCGCACACCCCAACGGGGATGTATTTGTTGGTGTCGATATGTGTGGATCGCTCGGCAAAGGCCCTGGTAAAGGTAAAATCGTTCGACTTCGTGACACCAATAACGATGGGACTGCCGACGAGCACACCCTTTTTGCTACCGTCGACAACCCACGCGGGCTTATAGCCGTTGGAGACAAAGTCTATGTGATCTACACAACCTGGAAGGATGAAAAAACTTTCGGCGCCATGCACCTTGGTGTCCTTGTAGATGCTAACAAAGATGGCAAAGCCGACGGCCCTCCCCAGATCCTAGTCTCTGATATTAGCTGTCACGCACACAACCAAAGCCGAGGAGCAGATCACACCACTAACGGCATGCGTATGGCCATCGACGGCTGGATCTACATCGCGGTAGGAGATTACGGCATGCACAAAGCCAAAGGAAGCGACGGCACCATACTCACTATGCTTGGTGGAGGCGTAGCGCGCGTTCGTCCAGACGGCTCCGAGCTTGAGATATACACTCATGGTCTCCGCAACATCTACGACGTCGCCATCGACCCTCTACTCAACATATACACCCGCGGTAACACCAACGACGGCGGAGGTTGGAACGTTCGCTTCATACACCACATACAATCCGGACAATACGGCTATCCCATGCTGTTCAAAAACTTCACTGATGAGATCATCCCCGCACTCGTTGATGTCGGTGGTGGTTCAGGCACCGGCTCCATGTTTTTCCAAGAGCCAGGCTGGCCAGAAAAATACAACAACGTTGCACTCATGGGTGACTGGGGGCGCAGCCAGGTCTTTATTCACCGGCTACAACCCGATGGCGCCAGCTTCACCCAAGCACAAGAAGACTACATCGATCTCACCCAATTTACTGATATCGACAGTGATGCATCAGGTCGTCTTTACCTCGCTGCCTGGGCAGGCGCCGGATTCAAGGGCAATCCAAACAAAGGTCATGTTATCAGGGTTATCCCCAAAGACTGGAAGTATACTGCATCTCCATCTTTTAAAGAGCTTACCGGCGACGCCTTAGTGTCCCTGCTCAGATCTGACAGCGCCACCATTCGCCTGCATACTCAACAAGAAATCCTAGGCCGCAAATCAGATACGGCGGCTACCATACTCGCTATTGCAGCCGACACTTCAGCAACGATCGAATCACGTGTTGCCGCCATCTTCACCTACACCCAGCTGCTTGGTGAGAAAGCCGACACCGGCCTAGCCAGTTTGACCAACGATGCTAGCATTCGTGAGTTTGCTCTCCGCGCTCTTAGTGACCGTATCCCACACAATGGCAACACACCCATACAACCATTCTTAACCGGTATTCAGGACCAAGACCAACGCGTTCAAGTAGCCGCCGCCGTCGGCCTTGGAAGGTTAACTCAGGCCAACAAAGCCCACCAAGCCATTGCTGCTAAGGCATTACTTGCAGCCGCTGTACCTCCTGCACCCATGAAGCCATCAACCCAGAAAGGCCATCAAGGCGGACCACATGCCACTCCACACCAAGAGGTCATCTTACCTCATGTAGCTGTCCAGTCTCTGGTTTCGATCGATGCTGCCGAGGCCTGCCTCACCGCCATTGATTCACCTAGCCAAGACGGAGCGCTCTGGGCCCTGCGTCTGATGCACAACCCAAATGGGGTTAATGGGCTTATCTCCAAGCTAGGCAACTCAAACGACAAAAAGCTAAGTAATAAAATTATTACAGCTCTGGCACGCCTTTATCACAAGGAAGAGCCATACGACGGCTCGTGGTGGTGGTTCACAAGACCCGATACTCACGGCCCCTACTACAAGGCTATCAAATGGTCTGAGTCCGAAAAAATCGAACAAGTCTACCGCGCTAACTGGAACAAAGCAGACACCGAGCAAAAAGCATTTCTTGCAGCAACAGCGGACAAGCATCGCATGAACCTCAGCGGCATCGGCAAAGCCAAGCCAAAGAAAACCGCCAAGAAAAGCAACAAAGGACAAGTTGGTAAAACCTCAATTGAGGACGTAATGGTGGCACTCGACAAAATGAAGGGTAACCCCAAGGCAGGCAAAAAAGCTCTAGCTGGTCTTGCCTGTGCAGCATGTCACAACATTAATCCTGAAGACCCCATCAAAGGCCCTGACTTTGCGAACATTGGCTCGCTACTCAACAAAGCCCAAATCGCCGAAGCCATCCTCAAACCAGAAGCCACCATTGCAGATTCCTGGGTCACCGTAACCACCAATGACGGCACCCCACACATGGGAACGTTAGTATCTAAGAATGAGCAAGAAGTAGTCGTCAACAACATTGCTGGCATCTCGACCAAGCTGAACGCAACTGATGTCAAAAGCATTGAAAAACAAACCTCAAGTATAATGGGCCCTGGCCTCGCCAATGAGCTTTCACTGCAGCAATTTGTCGACATGGTCAGCTACCTGCATTCATCAAAGTAAGCACAACCTGAAGCAATCATCGCCGATTCATACGGCAAACTTGACATCGAATCGAACATGATGAAGCATATTTAGCATGCAACCTACACAGTTCACGGATGCTGTAGAAGCGATCAGCTCAAAGCAAGAAAGTTACGATTCTGGCGCATACTACTTTCTCAAAGACGCGCTCGATTTCACCGTCAGGCGTGCCATGGAAAGCAATGATGGCAAGCATCGACATGTAGCCGCCAGCGAACTTCTCACCGGATTTCGTGATTTTGCTATTCAAGAATTTGGGCCCATGGCCAGCACAATGATGACAGAATGGGGTATCACCAGCTGCAGTGACATTGGGTCCATGGTTTTCGAACTCATCGAAGAAGGCGTCTTTGGCAAACAAGATTCTGATACACGTGAGGACTTCTCGGAAATTTTCCCATTGATAGAAACTCTGGAAGCCCCATTCAGCCCCTCCAAACAGCCCGCTTGATTTGGATCAAATGCTAGCTGAGTTATTTTACTCACGGTGAAGCCCCTCAACCACGCCATTCTCCAGGCGGCTTGCCTGTGACGCGCTTGACAAAATTTGATAGGCCTGAGGCATCGGCAAATCCAGACTGCTGAGCAATCATCGATAAATTCAGAGACTGATTTCTGAGAAGCCTCAAAATAGCGTCTTTGCGATGTTCACGGATCATCTCTCCAGGACTCACTGCGGCATGCTTAGCAAAGACGCGTTCGAGTGCACGCTTCGACAAGCCTGATGAATCAGCAACCTCAGCCACACTGGGACCGCGCAAGGCGTGGCTGGTAATGTAACTCACCGCAATTTGATAAAATAAAAGATATCGGTCCACCTCATGACTTGACTCACGAATCACCATCAATGCTGGTTCTTGATGCTCAGCGCCACCTTTCAATTCAAAACCCAAGATCTCGGCTAATTGGCGCATCGCCATACGACCCAGATCGGCTGCATGTAGATCAATACTGCTCAATGATGGCGAGCTTGACTCACACAGCATGGAATTATTATCCACCCCAATTACGGCAACCTCATCGGGCACACTTAAGCCCGCTAGCTTGCAGGCGTGCAATACAGCCACACCAGCCTCATCATTGCATGCAAGAATACCACAGGGTTTATCTAACATCTCCACCCACGACGCAATAGCCGATACTCCCGACCAGCCGAAACGTTGCTGCTCAGAAAGCGAGAGGACTTTGGCATCAACTTCATTTGATTGAGCAAAACCAAGCAATGACTTTTTCCGCGCCTCTGACCAAGTCACATCTTGCCAACCCACAAAGCCCCACTGTCGTAAATTTAAACGAACAAACTCATCCCCCGCAAGCCTAGCGACTAAATCATCATCAACGTGAACACCACCGTAAGCACGCATACCAGTGTCCTGTGGTCCACGGATGGAGACCACAGGTATGCGACACTCATCAAGAAATTCCACCAACTCAGCAGCCAAACCGCGCGCAATCACTCCGACCACATTTTGACTAGAAACACAGGCCTTGAGGTGACTGCGCTCTTCCATGGGAGGCACCACCCACACATTATAATCCTGACCTGAGACCTTAGCATCAAGCACCCCTCGAAGGAATTCACGAGAAAAATGCCCTTGGCGAATAGCGATCAGCATAATAGTGGGCTTAGACTTCTTCATGATTCCTAGTTGACTATGCTGACTATGAACATTTTCAACAATTGTCGCAAATCATAAATCAACTATCCGCATCAAGGCATTGTTTTTTCGCTGTATGCTCAGCATATTATTTTAATGGAGACAGTCTTTGTTTCAGAAATTTCATACGGCAAAGCTAGAGCGACCTTTGAGCGGCTCTCGGCGGAGTCAGACTTTCACTTTATCCCAGTAGCTGAGGATGAAACCACTCTTGCGCTCGCAATACGCGAGCAACAGGTACGCGGCTTTATCGCAGACATTCACCCCTACACTAAAGAACTCTACCAATCGCTGCCACAAGGTGGGGTGATCGCAAGATTTGGTGTAGGCCATGACAGCATCGACAAACGCCAAGCAACATCCCATGGCTTGTGGGTCGCAAACACCCCTGGTGTTCTAGATAATGCCGTCGCCGAGCACGCAGTATGGATGATTGGCTCGCTCGCCCGCCAGATTCATCATGCCCATGCATCCACGGCTGCTGGCGCATGGAAACCTGCCACCGGCATTGAAATTAGAGGACGCAATATCGCCATCCTTGGATGCGGCAGGATTGGTCGAGCCCTCAGCGCTAAACTTCACCACGGTATGGGCATGCAAGTCACCGGCTATGACATCATGAAGAACCCTGAATTCTCTGCCAAAGACGGCATCAACCACTATACCACCTCACTCGACGAGGCACTTTCGCAGGCTGATTTTGTACTCACCCTGCTGCCCGTTCTGGCATCCACCCAGCATATTGCCAACGCTGCTTTCTTTGAGAAAATGAAACCAGGTGCCCGATTTATTAATTCCGCGCGAGGCGCTCTGGTTTGTGAGAACGATCTCTACGATGTCCTGAAAAGCGGCCACCTCGCTGGCGCAGCCCTCGATGTGTTCGAGGCCGAGCCCTACCAGCCACAGGATCTCGCCAAGGACTTGCGCACCCTTCCGAATATTCTCCTTACCCCACACATCGGCTCGAATACCGAGGAATCCAACGCTGGCATGGCAGAATATGCTGCGCGCAACGTCATCCAAATACTCAACGAAGGCCCCGAAGCATGTCCGAACATCGTCAATCGCACCAATCCATGAACCAATCCGTCGTTTTAATGGGCGTGAGCGGCTGTGGCAAGTCCACAGTCGGCAAACTGCTCTCTGCCCGCACCGGTGCAGAGTTTTTTGATGGCGACGATTTTCACCCCGAGCAAAACGTGCGCAAAATGACAAGTGGCATCCCGCTCAATGACGAAGACCGCCGTGGTTGGTTAGAGACACTGTGCAACTTACTCAACAATCACGATGAGCCTATCATCATTGCCTGCTCTGCACTCAAGCAAAACTACAGAGATATTCTAGCCAGCGGACACATCACCCCACGCTTTGTCTACCTAGAAGGCACCAAGGAACTCCTCCAAGAGCGTGCCAACGCGCGTGCCAACCAAGAAGACCATTTCATGCCTACAACTCTACTCGACAGTCAGCTAGACACCCTTGAGCAGCCGGGCTTAGACGCTCTTACGATTTCCATTGAGGATTCACCCGAGCAAATCACCGAAACCATCCTCGCCTCGTGAACACAATATCCATTGAAGACCACAATGCCTTGGTTCAAGCAGCCTACCAAGCTCGCGGCTATCTTGCTGAGGAAGCGCGTGACGCTGCCGAAATGTGTGCCGCGGCCACCTGGCACGGCAACAATACCCATAATGCACTCAAAGCCCTCCACCTCGATGACCTGTTTGGTTCTAAAGCTGGCGGCTGCACACCGGGTGCCGAGATCGAAGTGATCCAGAACCGCTTTTCTGCTGCCGAAACATGGAACGCCCACAAGAAGCTAGGCCAGTCGGTCGCTATTCAAGCCTTCAACCGCGCCATCGAGCTTGCTGACCGACACGGTGTCGGCATTGTCAGCGTCGATAACTGCTTCCACTATCTCTGGGGTGGCGGCTACGTCATTGATGCTGCCAAGCGCGGCTACATCGCCTATACCAACTGCACCTCATCGCTCGCCGAGGTGGTTCCCTTTGGCGGCAAATCCCCCACGCTGGGAACCAATCCCCACAGCTGGGGGCTCCCCACTCAAGATGCCATCGGCTTTCCCCTTTGCGTGGACTGGGCAACCTCCACCTGTGCCATGGGTCGAGTTCAGCAGCTCAAGCGAGAGGGCAAGCAACTCCCTCCCATGGCAGCAGTAGACCACGAGGGCAACCCGACCCAAGACCCAAACGAAGTGGCCGCACTGCTACCTTTTGGCGCCCATAAGGGCTACGGACTATCCCTCATCAACGAGCTCATTGGCGCCTTCATCGGAGGCTCACTACCAAGTCATCGTGGCCGAGCTCTACCAGACCAAAACGAGAAAAACAGCACCTCCTTCTTCTTCCAAATCATTCACCCCGAAGCCATCTCTGCTGGCAATTTTGCAATGGGCAGAAACCAGACCAAGAACCTAAAGGCGGTGATTGAGAACATCCTTGGACCGGGTAATGAAAATGCCATCCTTCCAGGACAGCTTGAAGCTCAAGCTGCTAACCGTTCAAAACAAGCAGGCGGCCTCATCTTCTCAGATGCCGAGCTCTCCGAGCTCAATAACTTAGCATCTCAGCTTGGTATGCAGCCTCTCAATACCGGGTCCTTGCTCTCTCAATAAACCAATCGCCATCCTCTACCTCTTGATGTCACATCTTCTCACTAGCAAGCTTGCCGAGACTCTCTATGTATCGATAGAAGGCCTGCCCATCGTGGATTACCATACCCACCTGCCCGCAGATGAGATTCTCAACGACCACTCGTTTGAAAATATTTGGGAACTATGGCTCAAGCATGATCACTACAAATGGCGGCTCATGCGTTGCTGCGGTGTTGCAGAAAACCTCATCACAGGCGACGCCAGCCCTAAGGAAAAATTTCACGCCTTCGCCAGTATTCTACCACTCGCTATTGGCAACCCAGTGCACCAATGGGCTCACATGGAGCTAGAGAAAGTCTTTAACATCACGATCCCGCTCAACGCAGAAACTGCCGACCAAATCTGGACACAAACAAACAGAGACCTTGATTCAGGCCTGCGAGTTAACAACCTGCTCCAGCAATTCAAGGTCAAGCTCATCGCCACCACTGATGACCCCTATGATGACCTAGCCAGTCACAAGGCCATAGCGGCAAAAAACCACCCCACCAAAGTGCTGCCGACCTTCCGCCCAGACGAGCATGTCCTGGAGGACAGCATTGACCTTACCTCGCTTAAGGAGCGCCATGACTACTTTCACGGCATGGGCTGTCAGATGTCAGATCACGGGCTCGCCCAAATTCCTAGACCAGGAACACCACAGTATGAGGCTCTCAAAGCCATCGCTAAATGGAACCATGAAAAAGGCTGGATCATGCAGCTCCACCTCGGGCCACAGCGCCAGGTCAACACCCGTCTCTCAGGCCAGACTGGCCCCGATGCCGGCTTTGACACCATGGGCTCCAAGCCCCAAGCCGAGAGACTCATCTACTTCCTCGACGACCTCGACCAAAGCGACCAATTACCCAAAATCATCCTCTATAATCTCAACCCTAATGAAAGTGCCTCACTCTGCGCCGCACTACAGAACTTCCAACAAGCTTCATCCAAATCGCTTGCACTCCCTGACGGTCGCCCGCTCACAGGGCAAGCGAAATTACAAAGCGGCCGAGAGCTCACAGGGCAAGCGAAACTACAAAGCGGCCGAGAGCTCGCAGGGCAAGCGAAACTACATTACGGCCCAGCTTGGTGGCATCTCGATCATGTGAGAGGCATTCGCGAGCAGCTCGACATCCTAACATCTATGTCTGCGCTGGGAACTCATATCGGCATGCTCACCGATAGCCGGTCATTCACCAGCTATGTTCGCCACGATTATTACCGCCGTATTCTTTGCTCCTTCTTAGCAGAAAAAGCCGAGACTGGTGAAATGCCCAATGATCACACACTGCTTACCCAAACAGCTCAGAACATCGCCTATCACAACATTAAAAACTACCTCAGTATCTAAGCAATATGTCATATCTCGACCATCTCTTTGACCTCAACGGAAAAGTCGCTGTCATCATCGGCGGCACCGGTGAACTCTGCGGCCACATGGCAATCGGCCTCGCTAAAGCGGGTGTTGAAGTGGTCATCGCCGGCCGAGACCAGACCAAGGCCGATGCCAAACTCGCCATCATTGAGGCAGCTGGCGGCACTGGTTATTTCCTCGCCACCGACTTAAAGCAAAAAGACTCCCTGACCGAACTTCGCGACACCGTCATTGAGCGCTCAGGCAAGATTGATATCCTCATCAATGGTGCTGGGGTCAACTCCCCAACACCCTTCCTTGAGATCGGCAAAGAGGAGTTTCAAAACATCTTCGATATTAACCTGCTTGCCATGATGCAGGCCTGCCAAGTCTTTGGTCAGCATTTTATCGATTATGGTGAGCCCGCATCCATCATCAACCTCGGCTCCATTTCCGGGCTCAACCCCCTCTCTCGTGTCTTTAGCTACTCAGCCTCCAAGGCAGCTGTGCACAACCTCTCTAAAAACCTTGCCCGCGAATGGGCTGCACAACAAATACGCGTCAACACCCTCGTGCCCGGCTTCTTCCCCGCGGAACAAAACCGTAAGGTTCTCGATAAATTACGCGTAGCCTCTATCATTGGCAAAACTCCGGCTGAGCGTTTCGGCAAACCAGATGAGCTCATAGGCGCCACCCTCCTTCTCGCATCCAACAAAGCCGGCAGCTTCATCACTGGCCACGAAATGATCGTGGATGGAGGATTCAGCGCTATGACTATCTAACAAAACATCACATGAAACCTATTCACATCATTATTACCATACTCATTCTTTGCCCTCTCTCTCAGGCGCAACAAAAGGACCCGGCAAAAGGCGGCATAGCCACCAGCTCTACTCCGACGGTCAGCTACGACGTTAAGCCACGCGGCACGGTGGAAAAACCGCTCATCCTGCGCACCTACTGCCCCGATCCCGGAGTAGAGGACGCCGTGCTGGGGAATCACGGGAAAGCAGCACCGACCCCCAAGTATTCTCCCAGAAGCGGCAAGGACAGCAAAGGTATTGTCCAGCCCATCAACGGTATCCCTGCGGCCATTGCCGTCAATCATGCCGATGAACTTTCCTACATCTGGGACACTACCGAGTGCCGCCTACTCTACGCATGGAAAGACGGATTTCTGGACATGAGCCCCTACTGGGGAAGCAACCAAGGCGGCCGCAAGGGCTCCCGCAAGGGCTTCGGCTACACGCCAAAACTCGACGGGATACTCACCTACATGACCAAGGGTTATCACCCCATTCACATCAATGGCAAACCCGTTGGCATTCCTTCATACCTCGGCCACAACCGTAAAAACAACCTACCCACCTTCCGCTGGAGTGCTAACAAAGCTGTCATCAGCACAGCGATCACCCCCATCTCAGAGAGTGACGGCGGCTCACTACGCGTGGAATACCGTGCCGAGGGAGATGCAAGCATCAGCTATCATGGCTCCAATGACCACGGGATCGAACAAAAGGCACCCAACCACCTGATTGTGACCATCACGCCTGACCCCGCTGTTGCCAAATTCAGCAAGAAGAAAGAAAAGGAGTTCAAGGGGGTTACCCTCGCACGCGGCGAGCATCTTTTCACTACCTACTCCTGCGCAACTTGCCACTCCATTGATGGCGGTAAAAACCACGGCCCTACCATCAAGGATCTCTTCGGCAGCAAGCGCATGTTCGGCGACCAAGAAATCACCGCCGATGACAGCTACCTCTATGAATCCATCGCCAACCCGAACGCAAAAATCGCGCCCGGCTATCAACCTAACTTCATGCCCAAATTCCCGATGTCTGCTGACGAAATCAACTCCCTCATTCTCTACATCAAAACATTCTCAAAAATTCACGACTAATTCTCCCATGACTCACTCTGAAACCAATCCAACCATGAAGCCCTACCTTACCATTCTGTTAGTGGCCCTACTGGGCATCACCACCATTCCCACGCACGCCTATCTTAAAGTCGAAACCATCCCTCTACCCGAGGGCACTCCACCCGAAATTGGAGGCCTCACTTTTGATCCGGACGGTAAGCTCTATGTCGCCACCCGCCGCAATGATATCTTTGTCGCGACACCCAATGCCGACCCGAATGCATTCGAATGGAACCTCTTCGCCAGCGGCTTCCACAACGGCCTCGGCATAGAAGCTCCCGCGCCTGGCCATATCGTCGTCAGCCAAATGGCAGAACTCACCGAAGCTATCGATACCGATGGTGACGGCAGTGCCGACACCTACAACAACCTCAACAACGAGATCGGCCTCAGTGGCAACTACCACGAGACCAATGGACTCTGCTCGGACGGTGACGGTGGTTACTACATTGCTGCAGGTACGGCATCCCACAACGGCCCCACCTTCTGGAAAACCCACGGCAAGTATTCCAAAATCGGCCGCCGAGGCCGCAACTACTCGGCCGTGCAGTGGAAAGGCTGGGTAATGCATTTCAAGGACGGCAAGCTGACTCCCTTTGCAAGTGGTTTCCGTATGCATAACGGTATTCTCAGAGACTCCAAGGGACGTCTCTGGTGCGGTGACAACCAAGGAGACTTTCGCGCCACCTCACCCCTCTACCTCGTCGAGAAAGGAAACTTTTACGGCCACCCTTCCTCCCTGGTCTGGGACAAGAATTCCCCCAAGGGTAAGGACCCCCTCCACACCCCTCAGAAAAAACTCGATCAGATGCGCACCCACGCCACGGTTCTCATGCCTTACGCGGAAATGAATCGCTCCTGTGCCGAACCCGCGGAAATCCCTGCTGCCTTTGGCGTCTTCCCGGGCCAGCTCATCATCGCGGATAACAACGATACTCGTATTACCCGCATCATGCTCGACGAAGTCGGAGGCAAACTACAGGGAAGCTGCACCCACTTCATCAATGGCTCGGGCCTCAGGACAGGCAACAACCGCCTTGAATGGTCACCCGATGGCAAACAACTCTACGTTGGCCAAACGGTCCGCGGCTGGGGCAAGCCCTCAGAGGGGATTCAGCGGCTCAGCTTCGGCGGCAAGACACCTTTCGATGTCGACAAGCTCAAGCTGACCAAAACCGGCTTCGAGCTCACCACTACATTACCTGTGGCCAATCTCGATAAGGCAGAGATCAGCATCAACTCCTTCCATTACCAAGATTCTCACCGGTATGGAGGTGGCCAACTCGACAAAAAAAACATCCCCGTCACCAAGACCACAAACTCGGGAGCTAAGACCTTCACCATCGACCTTGAGTCCCTGCAAGCCGGTAAGGTTTATCACATCGCCATCAAGAACCTAAAAGCCAAAGACGGCAGCAAGCTCCACAACGAGAACTTTTACTACACCGCTAACCGTCTGCACTAAAGCTCACCACTCACTCCGCCGGAGGCGCATCAAAATTCCTCATTCCTAATTAAAAATGTCTGATCCCATCATTACTGCCCAGAATGCGCCCTTCCTCAAGAAACTGGGTATCTACACCAAGCTCAGTGGTCCCGGCTGGATCCAAGCAGCGGTTACCCTTGGTGGCGGCTCGCTGGTAGGAGCACTCTACCTTGGCGTTATCGGTGGTTATGAGTTCATGTGGCTACAACCACTTGCCATGCTCTGTGGCATCATCATGCTCTCCGCCATTTCCCACGTCACCTTGTCTTCCAAGGAGCGTCCCTTTGTGGCGGCCAAAAAACACATCTCTCCCGTACTTGCCTGGGCTTGGTTGATCGCCACCATCATTGCTGATGTCGTTTATTG